>CANIEC010000083.1 GCA_947466085.1 Rhodospirillales bacterium | reverse complement strand
CAGGGTCTCGATACGGTCGTCGGCGATCGCGGCGCCAGCCTGTCGGGCGGTGAGCGGCAGAGACTGGCCCTGGCGCGCCTGCTGCTGCGCGCGCCACGCCTGATCCTGCTCGACGAACCGGCCAGCGCGCTCGATGCCGCCAACGAGGAGCGCATCCTGGAGACCATTGCCGGGTTGAAGGGACGGGCGACGATCCTGCTCGTCACCCATCGTCCCGCCGTCATCGCGTCGGCCGACCGTCACATCGTGCTGATCGAGGGCAGGCTCGTGTGAACGCGGCTGCGCTGCGCCTGCTGACCTTCGGATCGCTCGGCTACGCGCGCAGCCTAGCCAAGAACGTCGTGAAAGGAGCGCTCGCACGGCCATCGCACTTCACCGCCGATGACATCCTGTTCCGGCAATATGTGCGGCAGCTCAGCGGACGCGGAAGGATCGACAGGATCACTTGCGTTCCCTCGACACGCGAAGGCGCCGGTTCCCAGTCTCTGATGACGATGAGGGCCATCGAATTCGCGCGCGCCCAGGGCCTGACCTACGTCCACACGCCGTTCAGCGAGATTCATCACGCCGATCGCCCGATGCACGAATGGGCAGCGGCCTGGGAATCGCATTTCAATCTCGGCGCGGGAGAGGCCACCGTTGGCGACATGGGCACGCACGATGCCGTCAATTTCGCCTTCACCTTCCCCAAGTTGCGCGCGCTGTTCGGGGCCGAGGACGAAGATCTTCCATTCGACGAATCGCTCGTTCGCGATTTCCGGCGCAAGTACCATCTGAACAAGGCGCCCCGTGCGAAAGCATCGCCGAGCATCTGCATCCATGTCCGGCGGCGCAACCGGCACGACTTCCATTCGGAGGACGCCACCGACATGGCCTGTCTGGCGCGGGTCGTGCCGCAGGTCCGCGCGATCCTCCACGAGCTTGGTGTCGAACACACGCTGCGCGTCTTCTCCCAGGGAGACCCCGCCGACTTCACTCTGCTCGATATCCCCGAGAGCCAACTGTTCCTCGATGCCGATCCACTCTGGAGCATGCGGGAGATGATCGAGGCCGATCTTCTGGTCACGACACGGGGCACGTTCGGCCACGTCACGGGTCTTCTCTGCGACGGCATCGTCCTGGCCGACGGCCTGTTCCCCTCGCAACGGGGCTGGCTGACCTACGATGCCGGCGGAGGATTCGACACGGCGGCGCTGGCCTCCGCAGTCTCGGCAAAGATGGGCTCGGCCAGCGGCAGGTAGCGCAGCCGCAGCGGCTAGAACTTGGTGTACTCGCGCAGCGCCTTGGTGATCGCAAACAGCCGCAGCCGGAAGGACGTCAGCGGCGCCCGCGGGGCGATGAGCGGCCTTTCGAATTTCGACGGCCTGACGCCCCTCGACCGGAGTTCGAGGGCCAGGCTGAGACGGGGCTCGGCGCCGCCGGCATTGGCGCCGCCCCAATGGAGGATGTTGCCGCGCCAGCCGATCATCGCGCCGGCGGTGGCCGGCAGGGCAATCACGTCCTGCAGGGCCGAGCGAACGACGCGTGGCGACAGCGCCGTGTCGGTATCGATGGCGTCGGAAATCTCGCACGAGACGCCGGCCGGCAGCAGGAACATGCAGCCATTCTCGACCGTGGCATCGGACAGCGGATCCACGCCGAGATTTCCAGCGATTCGGGGGGCCCTGTCCCTGATCTGGTCCCGGTAGCGCATGAGGAACTCCTCATGCAGCGAACAAATCGTGTCCTGCGGGACGATATTGTCGAGGATGACGTAGCCTTCGCGCGTGAACCCGTTGAAGGCCGCCTCGACTTCCTTCGACCGGGAGAGATCCTCGGTCGGAACGCCGGAAAATTCGATCCGGATCATGTGCGTCGTCTATGGTTCCCGCCAGGCCTTTGCGGTATCGCGTCGGCGCCGAGGCTGTCGCAGCAATCGAGGAAGCCAAGGCATTCTGCTATGAGCATGCAAGGCGTCCGCCCCGGGCCGCCGGCAGGAGTGTACGTGAACGCCCGTCATCGCTACCTGGTCTATGGCCTCGTGATCGAGAGCGAGTTGCCGCTGACGTCGGTGCACGAAGCGGCGGGCGGCGACGGCTGCGCCGACATCACGCTCCTCGCCGGATCACCGGACTATTTCCGGGCCATCGTCCCCGGTGGTACCCCCGACCCCGAGGACTGGATCGAACACGTCGTTCTCGACGACGGCAGCGTCTACATGAAATGCAGCGAAGTTTTCGAAGCTACGATCTCGGCGAATGGGCGCACTGCCATCTGCCGCATGCTCGGCGACGTCGAGCAGAGAGCCTTCGAAGCCAACCTCCTGAACTTCGTCGTCAGTGCGTCGCTCACCTTGCAGGGCGAGGAGACGCTTCATGCGACTGTGCTCGAGATGGAGGGACGTGCCGTCGGACTGCTGGGCCAAAGTGGCGCCGGCAAGTCGACGCTCGCGGCCTACCTGATCAGCCGCGGCGCCGACCTGATCACCGACGACATGCTCCGCGTCAGCTTCTCCGGCGACACGATCCTGGCCCATCCCGGCCCCTATCGGCTGAAGCTGCTCGACCAGCCCGCCACCGGCTTCCTGCCGGATGCCGTCGCCGACGGGCATTTCAACGCGCTGAGCGGAAAGATCATGGTCCGGCCGCGCCGTGAGCCGCGCCGGCACCGCGCGCCGTTACGGCTTGCCGCGCTGTTCCATCTCGGCGATCCCGATGACGACACGATCACGGAGGTCTCGAGCACCCGCCTGAACGGCCTGGAACTCGCACGGACCCTGATGTCGTCGGCGATGGACACGCGGTACACGGGCAGCAGCCGCATGGAGCACCAGATGCGCTTCGTCGCCCGCGTGGCGGATCTGCTGCCGATCCATGTGCTCCGCTATCCGCGCACCGTCGCGGCGCTCGACGGCGTTGCCCGCGAAATCGACCGGATCATCGGCCCGTGAGGCCGCTGGCCACCTTCCTTGCCTTGCCGCCAAGCGACCGCCTGATGCTGGTCAGGGCCGCCGCGACGCTGGTCGCCGTGCGCTGCGCCTTGCACCTCGCGTCGATCGAGAGACTGCGCACCTGGGCCGGCCATCTCCGCGAAGGCAATCGGCCTGCCGACCGCATCATCTGGTCGGTCCGGACCGCCGCCCGGCGCATCCCCGGCGCCACGTGCCTTACCTCAGCCCTCGCGCTCCAACGCCTGCTGTCATCGGCCGGTCACCCGTCGCAGGTCCATATCGGCGTCGCCCGCGACGCCTCGGGCTTCATGGCCCACGCCTGGCTCGTCCACGACGGGATCGTGGTGATCGGCGAAGAAGAGCACGAACGCTACGCCCACCTCACGGCATGGGACGCTCGCAAGACGTTCGGCACGTCGGTCTAGTGTTCGCGGCACTCCTCAACATCAGGGACGAGCCGATCGACCTGCGGCAGTTCCCGCCCGGCCTCGAAATCGTCGGCCGGGCCCGACGCGCGGCCTTCACCGCCGGGCCGGGCAGCACGTCGGCCTCGCTGGCCGGACGCTACTGGATCGTGGGCCGATTCCGCCTCGACGCTCGCGACGAACTCCGCGCACGGCTCGGCCCGTCCGCCGCTTCGGCGTCGGATGCAATGCTGTGCCTTCTGGCCTACGCGAAATGGGGTGAGTCCTTCACCGACTTCCTGGCCGGCGACTTCGCCTTCGTCCTGTGGGACGACGGTGCGCAGTGCCTGCTCGGCGCGCGTGACCAGATGGGCGTGCACGCGCTCTTCCATTCGAGGACCGCGGATGCCTGGCTCGTCGGCGATTCGCTCGACTGGCTGGCCACGCGGGTGCCGACGAGCGACGCGCTCGACGACTACTGGATCGCCGACTTCCTGGTCCTCGGCGTGGCGCGCGAATTCGAGCGCACCGTCTATCGCGACATCAAGCGGCTCGCGCCGGCGCATCTTCTGAAGCTCGGCGAGGGTGGTCTCTCGCTCCGCCGCTACTGGCGGCTCGACATTCCCGAACCGGTCTACCTGCACAGGGCCGAGGCCTATTGCGAGCGTTTTCGCGAGTTGCTGTCGCGTTCGGTGGCGGACCGGCTGCCCGCCGGCAGGGTAGGCATCGCGATGAGCGGCGGTCTCGATTCGACGACCCTGGCGGCGACCGCCGTCGAAGTGACCGGCGACCCGTCACGGATCGTCGCGGAGTGCGAGCACTACGAACGGCTGATGCACATAAGGGAGGATCACTACGCCTCTCTCGCGGCACGCCATATCGGAATCGAGCTGCGCATCCGGCCGGCCGACGACATCGCCTACGACCCGCAGTGGCGCGCGCGGGAGCTACGATCCTCCGAACCCATGACGGCGCAGATTAACGCCCACAACATGCAGCGGGTCGCGCGCGAGATGGGTGCGGCCGCCGCCGTCTGGCTGGACGGCGAAGGTCCGGACAACGCGCTCATCCTCGAGCGGGACGCCTATCTCGGATGGCTGCGTCGGCAGCGGTCCTGGCGACGCCTGGCGCAGGCATTGATCGGGTACAGCGCGGCCAAGGGCCTCGCCGGCTGGGCGCAGACGATCGGCCGCCATACCAGACTGCAGCGGAAAACCGAGTTGGAGCCGTTCGACACGCTGCCGCGCTGGCTCCGGCGCGACTTCGCCGAGCGGCTTGCCCTGCCGGAACGGCAGGAATCCCTCGGCTCGGGGGGTGACACGTCGCACCCCTGGCATCCGGCCTCGATCGACTCCTTCACCAGCCCGATCTGGCAAAGCTACTTCGACGTGCGTGCCTTCGAAGGAGCGCTTGGCGGTTTCGAGTGGCGCTATCCCTATCTCGACCTCCGGGTCCTCGAATTCATGTTGTCGGTTCCGCCGGTCCCATGGGGGTGGAAGAAGCGGCTGATCCGCGAGGCCATGCGCGGCCGGCTGCCCGCGGAGGTGCTGGCCCGCCGCAAGACTCCGCTCGATTGCTATCCGGAAGTGGCGACGATCCGGGAGGTCGGCCTGCCGGTCCTGCCCGAGGACAATCGGATCGCCGGCTACGTCGACCCCCGATTCCTGCCCGGTCGAGAGGCCTCCGATCCCGATCTGGCGACATCCCTCAACGCCCATGCGCTGGACCACTGGCTCGCGCGCAAGCGCCAATGAGGCAGCAAAATCAATAGCTTATCGCATTTGCTCCGCAAGAAATCTGTTGTTACCCTCGGCCCGGCATCCTAGAGTCCACCGGCATGAACGGGTCTCCCCTGCTCTACAAGAAATCGGCGCGGCAGGTTTCCTGCAGGATAAACGACGAAGTCGCGATTCTCGATCTGGATCGGGCGATTTACTTCGGCCTCCAGGGGGTCGGCGTGCATATCTGGGACTCGCTCGAGCAGCCGCGCTCGGTGGACGATCTTTGCGCTTCGGTGATGGCTGAATTCGAGGTATCGGAAGCAACGTGCCATGCGGATGTCGTGCAAATACTCGGAAGGCTCGAGTCCGAAGGCCTGATTGAAGCGACCCGATAGAGCCTCGCTGGGGTGAAAGGCCGATTCATGGCGGACGAACCGATGCAGACGGGCGAAGAGGCCGCGGCGGGATGAATGGCCTGTCCCCGGACTCGAATTCCTGAACCGCCCGCCTCGGCGGCGTGAGCGTCGGTGTCGAGGTGACGCCCGAGTTTCAATTCCTTTGTCTTGCAGCACGTCCGCAGCCAGAATTGACGCGCCTGAGGGAACTGCTGCGAGAGGGCATCGATCATCGGGCCCTGATACACCTCGCCGCAGGCCACGGGGTTCGGCCCTCCCTCCTGGACTGCCTGGGCGAACTCTCCTGGGAGACCGTGCCGGATGACGCAAAGGCCGATCTCGACCGCTTTCGCCAGAGCCACCTGCTGAAATCCCTGAATTTGGCTGGCGAACTGCACCGTCTGGCGGCTTCGCTGTCCGACCGCTCGATCCCCTTCGTCGCCTTCAAGGGGCCGACCCTGGCTCTCGCCCTCTATGGCGGCCTCGCCGGACGTGAATACAACGATATCGACGTGATCGTGCCGGAGCGACGGATCGACGACGCCGAAGACGTGATCGGGTCGATGGGCTACGCCAGCCCCCAGGGCGACAGGACGTTCCGGCGCGCTTTCCTCGCCTCTCAACGACAATATGCCTTCATCCGCGGCGACGACGGTGCGGCCATCGACCTGCATTGGGGGTTCTGCGGCACACATGTTCCCTTCCCGGTGGCGCCGGACGAGATCTGGGAGGACTCGCCGCTGCTTTCCGTCGGCGGCCGCGACGTGCCGGTCCTGTCCGCCCCGAACCTTGCCCTGCTGCTGGCCGGGCATGGCACGAAGGAGAGCTGGGCCATGCTGAAATGGGTGAGCGATTTCGCCCGCATGATCGACCGCCATCGCGCCCTCGACTGGGAAGCGCTGCATGCGCGGGCAGAGGCCCGGGGCTGCGGCGGCGCGGTCCTGCTGGGCTGCGCATTGGCAAAGGAGCTGTTGGATTTCGCCGTTCCGCAGGCGCTTGCATCCCGCATCGCCGGCAGCGACCGCGTGCGGAAACGGACCGCCGCGATAGCCGGGACGATGCGGCAAGGCCTGCCGCCACCGGCCCAGGTCGAGCATTTCGCCGATCTTCTCCTGTGCGACCGGCCGATCGACCGGGTCAGGGGAGCCCTCAAGCTCGCCTTCACCCCGACCGCGGGCGACTACGAGGCGATGAGACTCCCGCCCGCCCTCTGGAGCGCCTACTATGCGAGCCGCCCCTGCCGGCTCGCCTTCAGAACCGCCGCCCGCCGTGCCTGACGTCCCGCCGGACAGCCTCTGTAATGCCGCCATAATCAGGAGCCGTTAAGGGTTCGGTCCGGAAATTGCGGAAACGCGGTTGCCGCCACCCGAACGGCACGCCAGAAATCGCCGCCGCAACGAGGCGGCCCAAACAGGAGACTGCGCGATCAGTACACAGTCCGTGCCTCGCCCCCGCCCTCCCTTCGAACGGATCGCACTCCTGCTGCAGGGCGGCGGCGCCCTCGGCTCCTACCAGGCCGGCGTCTACCAGGCGCTGGCCGAGGCCAACCTGCATCCCGACTGGGTCGCCGGAATCTCGATCGGCGCGATCAATTCCGCGCTGATTGCGGGGAATCCGCCGGAGCAGCGTGTCGAAAAGCTTCGGACCTTCTGGGAGACCATCACCCGGTCGCCGTTGGGCGTGCCGATGATGAAGGGCTTCGACTTCGGCAGCGACATGGAACGCCAGTTCGTAAACCAACTCGGCTCGTTCGCAACGCTGATGTTCGGCGCGCCCGAGTTCTTCAAGCCGCGGATCCCGCCGCCGATCTTCACGCCCGCCGGCAACCCGGGCAACCTCGCCTATTACGACGTCGCGCCGCTCAAGGCCTTGCTCGAACGGCTGGTCGATTTCGACCGCATCAACGCCAAGGAAATGCGCTTCAGCGTCGGCGCCACCAACGTCAAGACCGGCAACTTCATCTACTTCGACAACGACACCCATACGATCGGGCCGCAGCACGTCATCGCCAGCGGCTCGCTGCCGCCGGGCTTTCCCGCGGCCGAAGTCGACGGCGAGTTCTACTGGGACGGCGGCGTCGTCTCGAACACCCCGCTGCAATGGGTGCTCGACGCCTATCCGCGCGCCGACACGCTCGCCTTCCAGATCGACCTGTGGAGCGCGCGCGGAGACCTGCCGCGCGACATGATCGAGGTCGACACCCGGATGAAGGACATCCGCTACTCCAGCCGCACGCGCGCCGGCACCGACCAGTTCCGCCAGATGCAGGCGCTGCGCCGGGCCACCGCCAAGGTCCTGGCCGACATGCCGCCGGAGCTGCGGCAGACTCCCGAGGCCGAACTGCTGGCACGGGAGGGCGACACCAAGGTCTACAACATCATTCACACGATCTATCGCGCGCGAAGGTACGAAGGCGCCTCGAAGGACTACGAGTTCTCGCGCCGCACGATGGAGGAGCATTGGGAGTCGGGTTACTCCGACATGACCCGCTCGCTCGAACATCCAGAAGTCCTGCAGCGTCCGGAGAGTCCGGACGGCGTGTTCACTTTCGACCTGGCCCTGCAGGGCCGCAAGGAGCCTCAGAAATGAAGATCGACGACGTCCGCAAGAACGCCTTCGCGATGCCGCTCAACAACCCGAGCTATCCGCGGCCGCCCTACAAATTCTACAATCGCGAATTCGTCGTCATCACTTATCGCACCGATCCCGAGGTGCTGCGCGCGCTGGTGCCGGAGCCGCTGGAGGTCGTGGGCGACACGGTGAACTACGAGTTCATCCGCATGCCCGATTCGACGGGCTTCGGCGACTACACCGAGACCGGACAGGTGATCCCGGTGCGCTTCAAGGACAAGGACGGCCAGATGCAGGAAGGCGGCTACGTGCACGCCATGTATCTCGACGACAATTCGCCGATCGCCGGCGGCCGCGAGATCTGGGGTTTCCCCAAGAAGCTCGCCTCGCCGAAGATCAAGCATGAGAACGAGACGCTGGTCTGCACGCTGCATTACGGCTCGGTGCTCTGCGTCAACGCCACCATGGGCTACAAGCACCGCGAGATCGACCATGCTCCGCTGATCAAGGCACTGGCCAAGCCTGCCTTCATGATCAAGATCGTGCCGCACGTCGACTGCACGCCGCGCATCTGCGAGCTGGTGCGCTATTACTGCGAGGACGTGACCGTGAAGGGCGCCTGGTCGGGACCGGCGGCGCTTCAGCTTTTCGATCACGCGATGTGCGACGTCTCGCGCCTGCCGGTGCGGGAGGTCGTCTCAGCCAGCCACTATGTCACCGACCTGACGCTGGGCCTCGGTGAAGTGGTCTTCGACTATCTTGCAAAGTAACCGGCACAGAGAAGGATCAGCCATGTCGCGTTTCACGGGAAGAATTGCCATCGTCACCGGCGCCGCTTCGGGCATCGGCAAGGAAATCGCACTGCGCCTCGCCGCCGAGGGCGGCACGCCGGTGATCGCCGACCTCAATCTCGACGCCGCGACGGCGACCGCGAACGAGATCAAGGCCAAGGGTGGCGATGCCTTCGCTGTTGCGATGAACGTGACCGACGAGGCGCAGGTCGAGAAGGGCGTCGCCGACACCATCGCCAAGTACGGCAAGATCGACATCCTGGTCAGCAATGCCGGCATCCAGATCGTGAAGCCGCTGGTCGACTTCCCCTTCGCCGACTGGAAAAAGCTGCTGTCGATCCATCTCGACGGCGCCTTCCTCACCACCAAGGCCTGCCTCAAGCACATGTACAAGGCCAAGTACGGCCGCGTGATCTACATGGGCTCGGTGCATTCCAAGGAAGCCTCCAAGCTCAAGGCCCCCTATGTCACGGCGAAGCACGGCCTGATCGGCCTCAGCAAGGTGCTGGCCAAGGAGGGCGCGGAATACAACGTGGCGTCCAACGTCGTGTGCCCGGGCTTCGTGCGCACGCCGCTGGTCGAGAAGCAGATTCCCGAGCAGGCGGCCGAGCTGAAGATCACCGAGGCAGAGGTGATCAAGAACGTCATGCTGAAGGACACGATCGACGGCCAGTTCACCACGACCGACGACGTGGCCGACGCCGTCCTCTTCTATGCCGCGGCCAAGAGCACGGTGCATAGCGGCCAGTCCGCCGTGGTCAGCCACGGCTGGTTCATGCAGTGAGCGTGTTCGCGCAGTGAACCTGCCGAACTGTTGCCCTGCGGCCACGGTCGCGGGGCGAGTGCCGTCCGGTTCCTCGGGAACGGCAACTTAATCCACGCAACCCTCGTTGGTCAGGCGTGCGTCCGTCAGCCCCGGACGCGGTCACCCAACGAGGGATTTTTTGAAAATGAACAAGGCACTTCTCGCTGCTGCAGTATTCATGGCTGTTCCCATGGCCGCCAACGCGCAGTCGATGTGGAGTCCCGGTCCGTCCAACCCCGGCATCTACATCGGTGGTGAAGGCGGCCTGAACTGGCTGATGAACAGCAACAACTACAACATGGATCTCGGTTTCGCGGCCGGCGGATTCGTCGGCTACGACTTCGTCGGTCCCAGGGTCGAGCTGGAAGGCGTGTTCCGCTCCAACAACGGCCGCGGCACCGCCAACTTCGGCAACGTCTTCAGCAACACCAGCGGCCGCATCGAGCAGCTCGCCATCATGGCCAACCTGCTCTACGACTTCATCCCCGGCGCGACGATCACCCCCTACATCGGCGCCGGCGCCGGTATCGCCTTCGCCGACACCTCGATCAACGGCTGCTCGATGTGCAGCACCCAGTTTGCCTACCAGGGCATCATCGGCCTGGGCTGGAACGTCGACCAGAACTTCCGCGTCAACCTCGACGGCCGCTACTACGGCACGACGAACCCCGGCGCTTACCAGAACAACAACATCACGGCGATGTTGAGTGTCGCCTACAAGTTCGGCCAGCCGGCCGCGGCGCCGATGCCGGCGTCGACCGCGCCGGCCGTCGCCCCGCCGTCGTTCATGGTGTTCTTCGACTGGGATCGCGCCAACCTGAGCGACCAGGCGCTGACCACCATCCGCCAGGCCGCCTCGGCCTACAAGACGAAGGGCAATGCCCGCATCACGGCGACGGGCCACACCGACACGTCGGGCACCGAAGCCTACAACATGGCGCTGTCACTGCGTCGCGCCAACGCCGTCAAGGACGCGCTGGTCCGCGAGGGCGTGCCGGCGACCAACATCGCCGTCCTCGGCCGCGGCGAGCAGGGCCTGCTGGTGCAGACCGGTCCCAACGTCCGCGAGCCGCAGAACCGCCGCGTCGAGATCGTGATCCAGTAATCCTGGATCCGCATCGCAAAGGCACGAACGGCCGGGCATTGCCCGGCCGTTCTCTTTTGGCGTCGAGGCGCTACACTGGCGAAAACGACCAGGAGGATCCGCATGGCAAGCGCCTTCGACATCGAACCGCTGGACGCCACGTTCGGTGCTGTCGTCACCGGCGTGAAACTCGCCGAACTTGACGATGCCGGATGGCGCGACCTGCATGCCGCGTGGCTCGAATATGCCCTCCTCGTTTTCCCCGATCAGCATCTCAAGCGCGGGCAGCAGGTCGCCTTCGCCCGCCGCTTCGGACCGCTCGAGTTCGAGATGGCCGCGATCAGCAACGTGCGCGCCGATGGCAGCCTGCGGGTCGAGACCGACAACGACGACATGATGAAGATCCTGAAGGGCAACATGGGCTGGCATGCCGACAGCACCTACATGCCGGTCCAGGCCAAGGGTGCGGTGTTCAGCGCCGAGGTCGTGCCCACCGTCGGCGGCCAGACCGGCTTCGCCGACATGCGCGCGGCTTATGATGCACTCGATGAGGCGCGCAAGGCACGCGTCGAGAAACTGCAGGCCCGGCACTCGCTGCACTACAGTCAATCGAAGCTCGGCCACGAGACGAAGAAGGTCGACGGCGAATACAGCGGCTACGGGCTGCACGACGGGCCGGTGCCGCTGCGGCCCTTGGTGAAGACGCACCCGGAGACCGGCCGCAAGTCGCTGCTGATCGGCCGCCACGCCCACGCGATTCCCGGCATGGAACCGGCCGAGTCCGAGCGCTTCCTGCAGCAGCTGATCGACTTCGCCTGTCAGCCGCCGCGGATCTATCATCACGACTGGGCGCCGGGCGACGCGGTGCTGTGGGACAATCGCTGCCTGCTCCATCAGGCGACGCCGTGGGATATGACACAGAAGCGCATCATGTGGCACAGCCGCATCGCCGGCGACCCGGCCAGCGAGACCTCGCTGGCCAGTTGAAGTATCGTCGGCGGATGAAACTGACCCGACGCGACGCGCTGCGTGGGACTGCTGCGATGGCCGCAGCAGCGTTGATCGGCGGCCGCGTCCATGCCGCGACGGACGTGGTCCGCCTGATCTGCGGCTTCGGTGTCGGCAATCCCACCGATCTCTGCGCCCAGCTCATCCAGGACGGGTTTTCGGCCGCGCTAAAAGAGCCGGTGGAGTTCGACTACACGCTGGGCCAGGCCGGGCGCCGGGCCGCCCTCCAAGTGATCGAAGCGGAACCCGACGGGCGGCTGCTGCTGATCGCCGAAATCCTCAATCTCGTCCTGCAGGAAACGCCGGCGGAGCCCTTGCTATCGCGCCTGCAGCCGATCGCCAAGATCACACGCGGCTTCTCGACCGCGCTGGCCGTGAACGAACTCTCCGACATAAGGGATTGGCCGGGCCTGCTCGCGGCGGCCCGCGTCGGCCGGTTGAAGGCCGCAACGACGGGCCGCGATTCGACCATCGGTCTCCTTCTGGCGCTGGTCGAACGCCGCATGAAGCTGTCGTTCGAGGCGATCGAGGTCACAGGCACCAACGCCGCCGTCGACATGCTGCTGACGCGCCGCGCCGACATCGCGGTCGTCGATACGCGGACGGCGGTGCTGCACAACGGGCGCAACCGCACGAAGCTGCGCGTGCTGGCGACCTCGGGCGCGAGCCGCTCCCGGCAACTGCCGGACGTGCCGACACTTGCCGAGCTCGCGGGCGATCCCAAGCTCGCCTACACGATCAGCTTCGGCGTCTTCGCGCCGGCCGCCACGCCGTCGCCGATGGCCAACCGCCTGACGGCCGCGCTGCTGGGCCTGCGCAACGACAAGTCCGTGCAGACCCAGGCCCGCCTCGCCGAGATTCCGCTCCAGCTCGACGGACCGGCCGCCGTCCTGGAGGCCGTCGCGCGCGACCGGCGGGTTGCCGCCGACATCGCCGGATAGGCGTCCCTTTCGCTGGGTAGTGGCACTCGCCGCCGACCGATTGACCCCCTGCCCGAGGGGTTCAGTATGCGGCGGGAGAGCAGACGCAAGACGCATCCCCGAGGAATTCATGGACACGCTCGTTCAGCCGGCCCCCACCCTCACCGCCCCGGAACGGGCGCGCGCCCTCCAGCCGCTGATCGACCGGCACGGCGCGGAGATGGACCGCCGCCGCGAGGTCGTGCCGGAAGTGGTTGACGGGCTGGTGACAAACGACATGCTGCGCCTGCTGCTGCCCCGGAGCCTGGGCGGCGCCGAGCTGCCGCTGATCGAGTTCTGCAAGACCGTCGAAGCCATCGCCTGGGCCGATGCCAGCGTCGGGTGGTTCGTGAACCAGTCCAACGTCTCCTCGGCGACCTCGGCCGCCGCCATGCCGCGCGAGGCGGCCCTCGCCTTCTTCGGCAGTCCCGGCGTCGGCCTCGCCTGGGGCGCGCGCAACGGCACCAGCAAGGCGATCCGCGTCGAGGGCGGCTACCGTCTGAGCGGCACCTGGAGCTTCGCCAGCGGCGGGCGGCACACGACCTGGATGGGCGCGCACAGCGCCGTGCAGAACCCGGACGGCACCCCGCACCAGCGCTATGGAAAGCCCGACGACCGCAGCTTCGTGTTCAGGCGCAGCGACGCGAGGATCGTCGACGACTGGTTCGTGCTGGGCCTGCGCGGCACCGGCAGCGACACCTACACGGTCGAGGACCTGTTCATCCCCGACGCGCATGCCCCGGCGCGCGATGCGCTGCAGGAACGGCGCGAGGCCGGGCCGCTCTACACGATGGGCTCGACCCTGCTCTATGCCAGCGGCTTCTGCAGCGTGACGCTGGGCCTCGGCCGGCGCCTGCTCGAAACCTACATCGAGCTGGCGCGCGGCAAGCACAGCCGCGCGTCGATCAACGCCATGTCGGCCAACAATGCGATCCAGCGCGAAATCGCCCTGCTCGAGGCCAAGCTGTCGGCCGCCCGCGCCTGGCTGCACGCCGAGGTGTGCGAGGCCTACGACAAGGCCGCGAACGGCACGCTCGATGTCGATGGCCGCATGCGGCTGCGCCTCGCGACCACCTACGGCATGAACGAGGCGACCGACGTGTCGATCGCCGCCTATCGCGCGTCGGGCACGACGGCCATTCTGAATTCGGCGCCGTTCGAGCGCCGCTTCCGCGACGCCATGAGCGCCAGCCAGCATCTTCAGGGGATGATGGGCCATGCCGAGATGGTCGGCCGCCACATCCTCGGCGTGGAGAACAAGCTCCAGAACCTCTGACGCTTTTCCGTCAGCATTTCCTGACGAAGCCTATACACTCGTCCGCTTGAATATAGGCCGCTTTGATCTTCCGTAAGTCCTCCAGGCCCACGCCGGCAGGAGGCCCTGACCGGGCACGTCCGGGATCAGCACCAACACCCGGATGTCCCGACGTCCCGATGCCTCCGACCTGGCGCCTGGGCCTGAACGGGGTGCCGTGACGGGCGTTTCTCGACATCGATAGTCCCAGCGTGTAAGGGGCCCGCCATCGTCCACCCATCTTGGCTTGCGATGGCTGAGAGTCGCATGTCCTGATGAAGGAGACCTGGAATGGCCGCCTCCAGTCTGAGCCCCGATGAGTTCGCCGGATTACTGGCGATCGATGGCAGCATCACCCAACGGCGGCCCTCGATGGACGTCGAGATCCGGCTGCGCCATCTCGGCTTGATCGAACGAAACGGCATCTCGCGCCTGCCGATCCGCACGAAGCGGGGCAACGATCTGGTGAATGAGGCCGGGCGGCTGCTCTCCGGGAACTGAACCTAGATCCCATGAGACTGTTGCGTCGTTTCCTGGGTGACAGAAGAAAGAATCCCGAGTCGCATCGGAGATGGCGCCATTCAGTTTCGAGTCAGCGGGCCGACTTAGTCGACCATGAAGTTGACGGCGATCAGCGCAAGCGCCAGTCCCACGGCAGCGGCAGCCCAGGGATGCCAGGTCAGGAAAATCCGAGGACCGAGGGGAGCCGGTGCGCGACGGCGCAATACAAGAAGCCTGCCCACTATGAATTCCTGGCGCGCGCCTACCTCGACCTCAAGAAATGCATGGACGCCGCAGAGGCCTGCGAACGTGCAGAGGAAATGCGCCTCGCCGAACTGAAATGACCGGATGACGCACGTCTGACGAGAGACTTGCGAGCCCAGCGGGCGGGAGCGGTGCCGAGGCCACCAAGAGGCGGTCTCGTCGACATCCTCGAATTGCGGAAACAGTGCGATGGCGGAGAGCGAAAGAGCTGCCGGCGTTGCCCTGGCGGTGTCATCGGCCGACAGCGTCGGGAAGCAGGTCACCGCGCGGGGTCAGCGGCACGCGCGCCCGGCCTAGGCTCGTCCTTTCACGAGACCGCAGCAGATGTTATGCGGCTCATGGGTCGCCTCGAAGCCGCGATGCCGGGGCTGGCCCGGTCGGCGGCGCTGCCGACCGCACCAGGGAGGGTGGAAGTGTTTTCGCATATTTTTGTCGGCGCGGACGACGTTACTGTCTCGAAGAAATTCTACGATGCCGTTTTGGGCGCCATCGGAGTGGCGGAAGGCAAGATCGATCCAAAGGGTCGCGTCTTCTATCGCACGCCCACAGGCATCCTCGGCATCAGCAAGCCGATTGACGGGAACGCGGCCACCCATGCCAATGGTGGCACCCTGGGATTCGCCTGCGACAGTCCGGAGAAAGTGAAAGCCTTCCACGATGCGGGCGTCGCGGCCGGCGGCAAGAGCATCGAGGACCCGCCCGGCTGGCGTGAGGGCGGCGCGACCAGACTCTACCTGGCCTATCTGCGCGATCCTTATGGCAACAAGATCTGCGCCCTGCATCGCCCCTGAGTCCTTCGAATAGGCCAGTACATCAGCAGCGGCCTCCGCACGCGTGGCGGAGGCTGGTCCGGTCGTGAGAGCTGCCGTCCGATTCCATTGAGGGACGAGACGGCAACTATCCCCGTCGGCGCTCGAAACGGCTCCTCGTGTTCAAGGCATCAGGATACCTGGCGGTGGTCGAGGCGGCTTGGCCATGGACCGAATGCCGCATCGCTGTGAGCAGCGCCGAGCGTTGGCTGACGTCGACCTTGATGTCGAATACGCCGTTGGCCGTGACGCGCTTGCGGCGCAGCAGCGCGAGATAAAGGTATTTGGCGACGCGCCTATTCGCCGAAGCCGACGAACACCGTGGCTTCACCGACGGACTTCCGTTCGGACACGACCGCATTGGCCGGGAAGCTCTCGTCCGGCCAGCCCAGCGCGATGCTCTTCATGATGACCTGATCTTCGGCAATTCCCGCATGCTCGCGAACCACCGGCGACTGCATGATGCCCTGGCTGTTGATCACCGCGCCGAGCCCGCGCGACCAGGCGGCATTGACCAGCGCCGTCGTCACCGCGCCGCAATCGAACGGCGTGTCGTCGCTGCCGTCGAGCACGCGATCATAGGTCACGATCACGCAGACCGGCGCATCGAACTGGCGGAAGCCGCGCAACACCCAGTCCTGGCGCATCTCCTTGTCGTCGCGCGCGATCCCCATCGCGGAGAACAACTGCTTGGCAACGCCGACCTGCCGGTCCCGGTGCGGACCCGCGAACGGTTGTCCCGTCCGGAACTCCCGCGACTGCGGGATGCCCGCCAGCATCCGCTCGGTGTTGCCGGCGCGGATCCGGTCCAGCGGTTCGCCGGTAATGACGTAGAAATTCCACGGCTGGGTGTTCATCGACGACGGCGCGCGTATCGCCAGCCCGATGATTTCCTCGATCAGCGCCCGGGGGACCGGATCGGGCTTGTAACCGCGGATACTCCGGCGACCCAGGATGACGTCATCGAACTTCATTTGCCTCGAGTTCCCCCGCTTGCTCCGTGAACCGGCTGCAATTCTCCGGGCATCGTGGCCCTAACGCAAGGCAGGCCGACACGTCTCGATCAGCAACTCACCGATTGCTGGTTGGCTCGATCAGCAACGTCACCTTGAGAGGCCGGCACTTTCCTGCGGACCGCGGGCGTTTCCAGCCACTTTCGCGCCCGATCGACTTCGCTGAAGATCCGCATCGGACGGCGGGGCGAGGCGAGGATCCCGAGGACCCGGGAAAGCAGCGGGTACTTGTCGGCAGGGATGACGACGGCGAGAGGGCCGAGGGACGTACCGTCGCCATGGAGGGCGCGCAACCGGACACCGATGTTCAGGACGTCCAGCGCCCCCAACCTTGTGTCGGCCTGACTGCCGTCGAACAGCTTCCGATAGCCGAGCGCATTCGAGCCGATCAGGACATCCAGCATTCGGTGAAATTCGTCCGCCTCGACCATCCCTGTGCAGACAACCTCGAAAATCTTCGCTTCCGAATCGATAGTCCAATGCACGGGCATGCCCAATGCTCCCAATTCATCCCATTGGCCAACTGGCCAACTGGCCAACTGGCCAAGTGGATACTGGGGTGAAGCTGCACTATTTGCGGCGGCGTTGCAATATTCTCATGCACAAGATGCACGAACCCAGTATGATGACGTCATTAAGGGCATCGACATGCGTAGCATACCTGCGGACGAGCGGTTTTCTTGCCTACTGGACGGGCGGGAAAAGCCAGACGATGGTAAAGTCTTCGATCCCTCTCAGAAGGGCTTAGCCAGGGCGTTGGGGAGGCCGTCATGACGTCGCTGGTGAACAATCTGGGTGGTACCGCCGGGTTCGGTGAGTTTTCGCTCCCCGCGAACGACGATGGCTCGACGGGTCTCATCGACCTCACGCCGATCTTCGGCACGCAAGGTATCAACTTCTTCGGCCGCTACTACACGGGCTTCTATCTCAACAACAACGGTAGCGTCACCTTCAACAACGCCTCCAGCAGCTTCACGCCAAGTTCGATCACGGGCTCGACCAGCAATCCCATCATCGCCGCCTACTGGACAGACATCGACACGCGCGGCGGCGCGGTCGCGCCGACACCGGGTGGTACGTCGGCCGGCACGAACCTGCTCTGGTACGATCTCGACTCCGTCACCAAAACCTTCACCGCCACATGGGACGATGTCGGCTACTACAGCGGCCAGACCAACAAGCTGAACGCCTTCCAGCTCAGCATCCGGCAGATCAACGCGGAAGGCGACTTCGACATCACCTTCCGTTACGAGAACGTCGACTGGACCACGGGCGGCGCGTCCGGCGGCAGCAACGGTCTGGGCGGCACGCCGGCCAGGGCCGGCTACAGCGCGGGAAATGGCGCCGAGTACTATGAACTTCCGCAATCCGGCAACGAGGCCGATCTGCTCGCGCTGGAGAGCGCCAGCAACGTCGGCGCTCCGGGTACCTTCGTGTTCTCGGTGCGCAACGGCGTGCCGACGGTAGGCGTCACGGTCGGTGACGGCACGATCGACGAGGGCGACGGCGGCGATCTCCTCTACCTCAGCATTCCGGTCTTCCTGACCGAGGCTTCGACCTCGACCGTCACCGTCCAATACACGACCGCGAACGGCAGCGCGCTCGCCGGGCAGGACTATGTTGCCCAAAGCGGGACCCTCACCTTCGCGCCCGGGGTGACGCAGCAGAACATCCTCGTCGCCGTCACCGGCGATGCGGTCGTCGAGGGCAGCGAGACCTTCACCGTGAACCTGTCCGATCCGTCGGAAGGCGCGTCGATCCTCGACGGCGGCGCGACGGGCACGATCGTCGACGACGATGCATCTCTGTCGATCGCGGCGGCCAGCGCAGACGCGGCGGAAGGCCAGTCGGGCACCACGGCTTTCACCTTCACCGTCACACGCACCGGCGATACCAGCCGGCCGGCCACCGCGACCTGGGCGGTGAGCGGACCCGCGGTGAACGGCGTCGATTTCGCCGGCGACACGCTGCCCTCCGGCACGGTCACGCTGGGGATCGGCGAGACTTCCAAGACGATCACCCTCCACGTCGCCGGCGACACCCAGCTCGAAGGCGACGAGAGCTTCACCGTGACCCTGTCGGACCCCGGCCCCGGCACCAGCCTTGGCACGGCCTCGGCCACGGGCGTCATCCGCAACGACGATTCCACGCCGGCGTCGCTGTCGATCGCCGCCACCAGTGCCGACAAGGCGGAAGGCCAGTCGGGCAACACCGCGTTCACCTTCACCGTCACCCGCACCGGCGACCTGAGCGGCGCCGCCAGCGCCCAGTGGGCCGTCACCGGCCCGGCGGTCAACGGCACCGACTTCACGGGCGGCGTGTTGCCGACCGGCACGGTGAGCTTCGCCGCCGGTGAGAGTTCGAAGGTCATCAGCATCGGTGTCGTGGGCGACAGCACCGTCGAGTCGAACGAGGCCTTCTCCGTCACGCTGTCCAATCCCGGCGCCGGCACCATCCTCGGCACCGCCTCGGCGAACGGTGTCATCCGCAACGACGATGCCTCGCTGTCGATCGCCGCCACCAGT
>CANIEC010000082.1 GCA_947466085.1 Rhodospirillales bacterium | reverse complement strand
TGCTGCGAGCGCCAGCGCTTGTTGGGCGGCAGATCGGAGAGATCGGGCCGATGCCCTTCGCGGGTATGGATCACCGTCCAGCCGGCCTTGCGCGCGGCCGCGAGCAGCGCCTTGATTGGCTCGATGGGCGCACGCGTCAGCGAGAGGTCGTAGCCCATCTTGTCGACATAGCCGCCGACACCGCAGAAGTCGGTCTGCATGTCGATGATGACCAGAGCGGTGTTGTCGGCGCGCAGCGCGCCGTTCCACGGCCAGGCATAGGGACGGGAGTCGATGCGGGTCTTGGTCATGACGGCTCCTACTTGACCGCGCCCAGTTCGGCCGGCGCACCGCGCAGGCTGCGGGCGGGCGAACAGGTGGCGATCATCAGGGCGAGGGTGAGGACATAGGGCGCGGCGCTGAACAGGTAATAGCCCTGGGTCACGCCGACCGACTGCAGCGCCGGGCTGATCGCGCCGGCGGCGCCGAACAGCAGCGAGGCCCACAGGCAGCGGATCGGGTCCCAGCGCGCGAAGATCACCAGCGCCACGGCCATCAGGCCCTGGCCGCTGGACAGGCCTTCGTTCCAGCTGCCGGGGTAATAGAGCGACAGGAAGGCGCCGCCGATGCCGGCGAAGGCCCCGCCGACCGCCGTTGCCAGCATCCGCACCCGGCCGACCGAGGCGCCGATCGCCAGCGCCGCGTCGACGCTCTCGCCCGCGAGGCGGACGATCAGGCCCCAGCGCGTGTTCTTCAGCGCCCAGGCCAGCGCGAAGGCGAGCACGATGCCGACGAGGAAGAGCGGATTGACCTGCAGCGCCTGCTGCACCTGCGGGATGCTGCTCCAGCCGCCGAGATCGAGCGCGCCGAGGTTCGGGGCCTTGGGCTGGATGTAGGGCTTGCCCAGGAAGAAGGCGAGGCCGGTACCGAACAGCATCAGGCCGATGCCGGTCGCGATGTCGTTGACCCTGGGCAACTGGCAGAGGGCGGCGTGCAGCGCGCCCAGCATCAGGCCGACGCTGGCCGCCACCAGCACCCCGAGCCACGGCGAGCCGCTCAGCAGGGCCGTGCCGTAGGCGGTCATCGCGCCCATCATCAGGGTGCCCTCGAGCCCGAGGTTGATGCGACCGCTGCGCTCGGTCAGGCATTCGCCGAGGCTGACGAAGATGAAGGGCGTGCTGACGCGGATGGCGCCCGCCAGCATGGCGAGAGGCACGCCCCACAGACCGATGTCGCTGCCGTCCATGCTCAGCGTCCCTCCACCGCGCGGAAGCGCCACAGCCAGGCCCATGAGCGGCCGTACAAGGTTTCGCTCGCCAGGATGCAGACGAAGATGATGCCCTGCAGGACCACCACCGCCGCGTCCGGCAGGTCGAGCCGGCGCTGCAGCAGGCCACCGCTGGCGCCGATGCCGCCCATCAGGATGGCGACGGGAATGATCGCCAGCGGATGATGGCGGGCGAGGAAGGAAACCAGGATGCCGGTAAAGCCGTAGCCGACGGCCAGCGAGGCATTGGCCTTGCCGTGCACCGCCGCCACCTCGACCATGCCGGCGAGCCCCGCCGCCGCGCCGCCGGCGGCGCAGGCGACCAGCACGTAGCGCCCGACGTTCAGACCCATCATGCGCGCGGTCTTCGGGTTGCCGCCGATCACCTGCATGGCGAAGCCGAAGGTCGTGAAGCGCTGCACGCCGTAGCAGAGCAGGCAGGCCACGATGCCGAAGGCCAGGCCCCAGTGGACATCGGAGCCGCCGATCGTGCCCAGCATGTTGGCGTCGCCGATCGGTGGGGTCGACGGCTTGTTGAGGCTCGACGGATCGCGCAGCGGGCCCTCGACGAAATGGTTCATCAGGGCGATGGCGATATAGGTGAGCAGCAGGCTGGAGATCGTCTCGTTGACGCCGCGATACTGGCGCAGGCCGCCCGCCAGCGCGATCCAGGCGCCACCCGCAATCATCGCCGCCGCCGCCATGGCGAGATTGGTCACCAGCGGCCCGGAGGCCGCGACGGCGACGCCGGCCGCCGCGGCTGCGACGCCACCCAGCACCAGCGCGCCCTCGTTGCCGATGATGATCAGTCCGAGCCGCGCCGGCAGCGCCGTGCACAGCGCCGTCAGGATCAGCGGCGCCGCGCGCGTGAGCGTGTTCTGGAAGGAGAACCAGCTGCCGAACGCGCCCTGGTACATGAGCGCGTAGGCCTCGAACGGATCGACGCCCGCATAGAGGATCAGCAGCAGGCCGAAGATCACCGCCGACGCGAGCAGAGCCAGCGCCGAGACGGCGATGCGTTCGAGCGCTGTGCCCATGCCCGTGCCCACGCGGGGCTCCTGCGCCTCACTCAGCCGTTAGGACGTCGCGCCCAGAACGCCTTCGACCAGGTAGTTCATGCCTTCGAGCACGGGCTCGGTCTGGGTGTAGGTCGTGCCGCCGGCGATGATGGTGTTGCCCTTGTTGTCCTTCAGCGGACCCTTGAAGATCGCGAAGCTGCCGTCGACGATGCCCTTCCGCGTCTCCTCGACCTTCGCCTTGGCCGCATCCGACACGGCGGGACCGAAGGGCGACGTCTTGACGTAGCCTTCCTTCAGGCCGCCGCGCACGAAGTTGCCCGGCACGCCGCCCTTCTTCATCGCCTCGACGAAGTCGACATAGATCTTCTCCCACTGCCACTCGGCACCGGTGAGGTATCCCTTGGGCGCGAGCTTGGCCTGGTTGGTGTGGTAGCCGCTGGTGAAGATGCCGGCGCGCTCCGCGGTCTCGATCACGACCTTCGGGCTGTCGACATGGCAGGTCACGACATCGACGCCCTGCGCGATCATCGAGTTGGTGGCCTCGGCCTCCTTGACCGGCAGCGACCAGTCGCCGGTGAAGATCACCTGGGTGGTGGCCTTCGGGTTCACCGAGCGCGCGCCCAGGGTGAAGGCGTTGATGTTGCGCAGGACCTGGGGGATCGGCTTGGCGGCGACGAAGCCCAGCTTGCCGCTCTTGGTGGTCATGCCGGCGACGATGCCGGCGAGATACTGCGCCTCGTCGATGTAGCCGTAGTAGCTGCCGGTGTTCATCGGGTTCTTGGCCTGGTTCCACAGGCCGCCGCAGTGGCGGAACTGGACCTTCGGGTACTTGGCCGCCATGCGCAGCATGTGCGGGTCGAAGTAGCCGAACGAAGTCGGGAACAGCAGGGTGGCGCCGTCCATGTTGATCATGCTCTCCATCGATTTCTCGACGGCGACGGTCTCGGGCACCTTCTCTTCCTCGACGACCTTCACGCCGGCCATCTTCTTCAGGACGGCGGCGGCCTCGGCATGGGCCTGGTTGTAGCCGTAGTCGTCGCGCGGGCCGACATAGATGAAGCCCACCACCAGCGGCTTCTGCGCCTGGGCGCCGCCCGCCAGACCGAGAGCGGCCGCGCTGGCCGCGCCGCCCAGAAGTGCCCGCCGGCCGATATTGAACCTGTCGATCATCGAACGTCCCCCTCGATCGCGTATGCGGCCGTCGTGGCCCTTAAGGAGGACAGCAAGCGGTGTGCCACGCCTCGGAGGCGTCAAAAGCGGCTGAATCCGCAAAGAAGCGGCAGTTCGCCGGCCAAAACTGTATGCACTTTCACCCCATTGCATTCTTTTTGGGCATGATTGAGTGCACGATCAGCCTTGGCATCCATCTTGTATGCAAACCGGCATGCGTAGCGACACCAACCCGACCCTGGCCGACAAGCTCGCCGCGGCAATCGCCGACGGCATCCTCAACGGGAAGTTGCCGCCCGGCGAACGCCTCGATGAGGTGGGCCTCGCCGAGCAGCATGGCGTGTCGCGCACCCCGGTCCGCGAGGCGTTGCGCCAGCTGGCGATGAGCGGCCTCATCGACATGCGCCCGCGCAAGGGTGCGATCGTCTCGAAGGCGACTCCCGAGGAGATCGAGAGCCTGTTCGTGGCCATGGCCGAGATGGAAGCGACCTGCGCCCGGCTCGCGGCCATGAGCATGACGCCGATCGAGCGGCGGCGTCTGCAGGCGCGGCACGAAGCGATGATGGCGCTGGCGGCAGCGGGCGAGACCGAAGCCTATTCGGATGCCAACGTCGCCTTCCACTCGGCGATCTATGCGGGATCACATAATGCGCCGCTGGCCGAATACGCGATGAACCTGCGCCGCCGCGTCGGCCCCTACCGCCGCGCCCAGTTCCGCGTGGACGGCCGCCTGCTGCGCTCCAACCAGGAACACGATGCCGTCGTCCGCGCGATCGTCTCCGGCGACGCCGCCGGCGCCCACGCCGCGATGATCCACCACGTCAGCCTGGTCGAAGACGCCTTCGAAGCCTTCGCCGCGATCAACGCTGCCTGAGACGAAAGAAATCCGTCATCTCGACCGGAGCCTCGCGCAGCGAGGCGTAGCGGAGAGATCTTCTCTCTGCGATTTGCCGGCCTTTGGTTGAGCGAAGGTCTCGCCACTCCGCACCTTCGGGGCTTCGGTCGAGACGACGGATGTTGCGAGCTAATGTATCTCGTTCGACAGGTCCAACCATTCTGGATTGGCGCTCTCGATCAGCGCGATTTTCTTCTCGCGACGCCACTTCTTGATCTGCTTCTCGCGTTCGATCGCCTGTGGCGCTGTCTCATGCGATTCGAGATAGACAAGTTTGGTGATGTTGTACCGAGACGTATGCTCCGATAGTCCCTGGCGATGCTCGTCCAGCCGACGACCCATATCGGTCGTGATCCCGACATAGAGTGCGCGATGGTTCGGGCTGGCGAGAATGTAGACGACGGGTTGGCGCGCCATGCGGGTCTATTCTGCGAAGGCCTTTTGCTTCGGCAAGGTCTCTCCGCTTCGCGCCTTCGGCGCTCCGGTCGAGACGACGGGCGATCTCAATTCAGCGCGAACGGGAAGTACTTCTCGTTGATCTTCTTGTAGGTGCCGTCGGCCACCATCTCGCCGAAGGCCTTGTTCAGGGCCTCGCGCAGCTTGGCGTCTTCCTTGCGGAGGCCTGCCGCGACGCCGACGCCCAGGGTCTGCGTGTCCTTGATGTCCTGGCCGACCAGCTCGCAGCACTTGCCTTCCGGCTTCTGGCTCCACAGCCACAGCTGCGCCTTGTCGCCGAACACCGCATCGACCTCGTCATTGGCCAGGCCGGCGAGTGCTTCCTGGATCGAGGCGTAACGCTTGAGCTGCGCGGAGCGGCGGAAGCTCTTGTCGGCCCAGTCGGCGTGCATGGAATCCCGCACGATGCCGATGCGCTTGTTGCGCAGAAGCGACGGTGGCCCGTCATAGGGCGCGCCCTTGGGCGCGATGAAGGCGCCGGGCGACAGGTAGTAGCGGCGCGACAGGCCCATGCGCTGACGCCGTTCGCGCGTCACTTCCATCGACGACATGATGATGTCGAACTTCTTGTCCAGCAGACCGGGGATGAGTTGGTCCCACTTGAGCGCGACGAACTCGCACTCCGCCTTGATGCGCTGGCAGGCTTCCTGCGCCAGCTCCATCTCGAAGCCGGCCGGCAGGCCCTTGCGGTCGAGATAGTTGAAGGGCGGGAAGGCGCCCTCGGTGGCGATGGTGATCTTGAAGGCGGGCGGCGTGAACGGCGACTTCGGCCCCGGCTTGGCGGCCGGTGCCGCGGGCTTGGCTGCCGGTGCGGGCTTTGCCGGCGGTTTCTGCTGGGGCTGGGCCGGCGGCTGTTGCTGCTGTGCCGACGCGACGCCCGTCATCGCGACCATCGCCAGGAGACTGAGCAGCAGCCTCATGCGACCAGCCGCTCCAGCAGCGCGTTGAGCCGCTGCCGGCCCTCGGATGTCGCGCGCAGATGGGTGGGATCGACTTCTAGGAAGCCTGCCCGCACCAGCGGTTCGAGCCGCGCCGCGTCGAGGGCTTCGACCGGGTCGACGCCGGTGACGGACGCAAAGGTGGCGCGGTCGATGCCGTCGGCCAGCCTCAGTCCCATCATCAGTGCCTCCTCCACCAGATCCTGCCCCTCGACCGTCGACGTCTCAGCCGTGCCGTGGCCCGTGCGCTCGACGGACTCCAGCCAGGCTTCCGGTCCGCTCGACCGGCGGGTCGCCTTCTTGGTTGCCCCGAGGGCAAAGCGGCCATGGGCGCCCGGCCCGATGCCGACGTAATCCTGATACCGCCAATAGATCAAATTATGGCGGCAGGCAGCCCCCGGCCGCGCGTGATTGGAAATCTCGTAAGCCGGGAGCCCAGCTTGTTCGAGCCGCGCCTGGGTGTGCTCGAACATGGCGGCGGAAGCTTCTTCATCGGGCAAGACGAAGGTGCCGCGTGCGTGGTCGGTGAAGAAGCGCGTCCCGCGCTCGATGGTGAGCTGGTAGAGCGACAGATGCTCGCCGGCCAGGGTGAGCGCCCGTTCCAGCTCTTCTGCCCACGCCTCCGGCGTCTGGCCCGGACGTGCATAGATCAGGTCGAAGGAATGGCGCGCGAAATGACGCCGCGCTGTGGCGAGCGCTTCCAGCGCCTCGTCCGTCGAATGCTCGCGGCCGAGGAATTTCAGCGCCGCAGGATCGAGCGCCTGCACGCCCAGCGACACGCGGTTGACGCCGGCCTCGGCCAGGGCGGCGAAGCGGCTGGCCTCGACCGAGGTTGGGTTGGCTTCCAGCGTGATCTCGATCTCGGGCGCACTATCCCAGAGCGCGCGCGTGCGCGCGATCAGCGCCGCGACGGTCTCGGGCTCCATCAGCGAGGGTGTGCCGCCGCCGAAGAACATCGTCTCGACCCGGCGGTCCGGCGCCTCGCGGGCGGCATGTTCGAGCTCGCGCAACAGCGCCGCCCGCCAGCGCACCTGCTCGACGCCGTCACGCACGTGGCTGTTGAAATCGCAGTAGGGGCACTTCGATTTGCAGAAGGGCCAGTGGACATAGACGCCCAGGGGCGCCCGGCTCATCCGAAGCAGGCCTCGACCATCATCCGGAAGGCGCGGCCACGATGGCTGATGGCGTTCTTCTCGGCGTCCGACATCTCCGCGGTCGTGCGCGTGCTGCCGACGGGCTGGAAGCAGGGATCGTAGCCATGGCCGCCGGTGCCGCGCGGCGGCCAGACGATGGCGCCGTCGAGCGTGCCATGGAACAGCTCGACATGTTCGTCGGGCCAGGCCAGCGCCAGCACGCAATGGAAGGTCGCGAGGCGCGCCTCGTCCGCCGGGGGCACGTGACGCGCTGCAAGCTCGTCCTGGATGCGGCGCATGCCGACCATGGCGTCGCGCGTCGGCCCTTCCCAGTCGGCCGTATAGACGCCGGGCTGGTGATCGAGCGCATGCACGCTGAGGCCGGAATCGTCGGCGAGCGAGGGCAGGCCGCTCCCTCGCACCGCCGCCAGCGCCTTCAGGGTCGCATTGTCCTCGAAGGTCGTTCCGGTCTCGTCGGGCGCCGCTAGGCCGAGATCGGCGGCCGAGACGATCTCGACGCCGAACGGGGCCAGCATGGAGCGGATTTCGCCCGCCTTGCCGCGATTGTGGGTCGCCACAACGAGCCTGGGCAGGGCGAAGCGCCGCGCCATCAGCTCTTCCCGACGGCCAGCTTCTGCAAGGCCACGAGTTCGCCGACGCCCTTCTTGGCGAGTGCCAGCAGCTCGAGGAACTGCGCCTCGCTGAACGGGTCCGTCTCGGCGGTGCCCTGCACCTCGACGATGCCGCCGGCGCCGGTCAGCACGAAGTTGGCGTCGGCGTCGGCCTTGGAATCCTCGGGATAGTCGAGGTCGAGCACGGCGGTGCCCTCCCACAGGCCGCACGAAACCGCCGCGACCGTGCCCGTCAGCGGATTGGCCGTCAGCTTGCCGTCCTTGATCAGGCGCTCGTAGGCGAAATGCAGCGCCACCCAGGCGCCGGTGATGCTGGCGGTGCGCGTGCCGCCATCGGCCTGCAGCACGTCGCAGTCGATGTTGATCTGGCGCTCGCCCATGGCCTGCAGGTTCACGACGGCGCGCAGCGAGCGGCCGATCAGGCGCTGGATCTCCTGCGTGCGGCCCGATTGCTTGCCGCGTGCGGCCTCACGGTCCGTGCGGGTATGGGTCGAGCGCGGCAGCATGCCGTATTCGGCCGTCACCCAGCCCTTGCCGCTGTTGCGCATCCAGGGCGGCACCTTCTCGTCGACCGAGGCGGTGCAGAGGACATGGGTGTCGCCGAACTTGACCAGGCACGACCCCTCGGCGTGACGGGAAAAGCCGGGTTCCAGGGAAACCGGGCGAAGCTGGTCGGGGGCGCGGCCTGATGGGCGCATTTATTTCTCCTGAGGGGCGGGCGGCCGGTGTAGCGCCCGAACGTTGGCGAATCCAGCCGCGATCCCTTGTTTCGAGGCCGGCGTTCGGACCGGCCGTTCATTGACCACCCTGCCCACACTACCTACATTTTTTCCATGGCGATCCACCGCATTGGCATCTCCGGGGGCGCCCTTGCCGAGCCCCCTACAGGACAGCGTGCCGCCTCCGTGGCGGAACTCAACGATCGCGCGCGCGAGGTGCTGCGCCACGTGGTGGAAGGCTATGTCGAGACCGGCGAGCCCGTCGGCTCGCGCGCGCTGACCCGCAAGCTCACCGAGACGCTGTCGCCGGCCACCATTCGCAACATCATGGCGGACCTGCAGGATGCCGGGCTGCTCTATGCCCCGCATACCTCGGCCGGGCGGCTGCCGACCGACGCCGGGCTAAAACTGTTCGTGAACGGCCTGCTCGAGGTCGGCAACGTCTCCGAGGAGGAGCGCGAGTCGATCGAGGCGCGCTGCGCCACGTCGGGCCGCACCGTGACCGAGGCGCTGGAGCAGGCGACGGCGATGCTGTCCGGCCTGTCGCGCTGCGCCGGCCTCGTGATGGCGCCCAAGACCGAGCAGCCGCTGAAGCACATCGAGTTCGTCAATCTCGGTCCCGGCCGCGCGCTGGTCGTCACGGTGACGCAATCGGGCCATGTCGAGAACCGCGTCATCGACACGCCCATCGGCATGCCGCCCTCGGCACTGACCGAAGCCAGCAACTATCTCAATGCGCGGCTGAGCGGACGTACCTTCGACGAGGCGCGCCGGCTGATCCTGGAAGACATCAAGCTGAAGCGCGCCGAGCTGAACGACCTCACCGCGCGCGTGATCGAATCGGGTCTCGCGACCTGGTCCGGCGAACCGAGCGGCGGCGGGTCGCTGATCGTGCGTGGCCAGGCGCGCCTGCTGGAGGACATCACGGCGATCGAGGATCTGGAGCGGGTGCGCATCCTGTTCGACGCTCTGGAGCGCGGCGAGAGCTTCGTGCGTCTGCTCGAACTCGCCAACACCGCGTCGGGCGTGCAGATCTTCATCGGCGCCGACAACCCGCTGTTCGCCAACACCGGCTGTTCGATGGTGGTCGCGCCGTTCCGCGATTCGCAGGAGCGCATCCTGGGCGCCATCGGCGTGATCGGCCCGACCCGCCTCAACTACGCGCGCATCATTCCCCTGGTCGACTACACCGCCCGCGCCATCGGGCGGATGGTGAGTTAAGGGCGCGTCGAGACGCGCCCGGCGGGCGGCAGCGCCTTCTCGCGTTTTCGCCGACTTCGGCGAAAACGCTGTGCCGCGGAAGTCCGCACCGTATTTGCGAGTAGGAGGTACTCCTACCAATCCTTCTCGTCGAAATCCTCGAACTGCTTGGCGCGCTCGTCCTCTTCCGAGGGGGCCTGCGCTTCTTCATTGGCGGCGTGTGAGAGCACGCGCAGGCGGGTGTCGCGGGTGAGCAATGGCAGCAGCTCCAGGAGATCGTTCCGCGCAAAGGCCACGCAGCCCTGCGTGCCGGCGTAATCGTCGCGCGCGATGTGGAGGAAGATGGCGCTGCCCCATTCGCCTTCGGGCGGATCGTCATTGTAGCCGACCACCACGACGAGATCGTACAGCCCGTCCTCGCGCCACATCTTCTCGGCGCCCCACTCGTTGGGGATATGGACCAGCTTGTTGTAGCTGGGCGAGCGCGGGTCGTCGCACCAGCCGTCATGCTTGCTGATCGGCCGCGCCGGCAGGGCGACCTTGGGCAGGACCACCAGGTCGTTGCGGTAATAAATCCGGCGCAGCGGGAATTCGCCGACCGGCGTCGCCGAATCGCCCTCGACCTTGTCTTCGCGGATGCCGCCTGCACCCACGGTGCAACGCCAGCGCCGCCCGCCCAGGGTGGCCCAGCCCAGCGAGGTATCGGCCGAATCGGCCTGTACGATCAGGACATTCTCGTCGGTCATTGCCCAGTACTCCGGTGCCCTTCATAAAGGCACGCTCTTGAGGGAGAAAGCGATGGCTTATGTCGTAACGCCGCCGGCGACCGTCGGCGTGCCGGTCCACGGAACCGGCGACCTGTTCCCGGTGCGCCGGATCTTCTGCGTCGGCCGCAACTACGCCGCCCATGCCCGTGAGATGGGCCACGATCCCGACCGCGAGCCGCCCTTCTTCTTCACCAAGCCGGCCGACGCGATCGTGATCTGCGCCGACCCGAAGAACCCGACCAGGGTCGCCTATCCGCCCGCCACCAAGAACCTGCACCACGAGATGGAGCTGGTCGTGGCGATGAAGTCGGGTGGTGCGAACATCCCGGTCGAGAAGGCGCTGGAGCATGTGTACGGCTACGGCGTCGGCCTCGACATGACGCGCCGCGACCTCCAGAACCAGGCCAAGGACATGGGCCGCCCGTGGGACATGGGCAAGGGCTTCGACCAGTCTGCCCCGATCGGCGAGATCTATCCGGCCGCGAAGATCGGCCATCCCGCGAAGGGCACCATCCAGCTCGACGTGAACGGCAAGACCCGCCAGAAGTCGGACTTGAACGCGCTGATCTGGAGCGTGCCCGAGACGATTTCCTATCTGTCGGGCCTCGTCGAACTGGCCGCCGGCGACCTGATCTACACCGGCACGCCCGATGGCGTCGCCGCGGTGGTGAAGGGCGACACGCTGTCCGGCTTCGTCGACGGCTGCGGCACGGTCACCTGCACGTTGGTCTAGAGGCATTCCGGGCGAAGTAGAATCACATTCCTCCCCATTCAAATGGGGAGGTGGCGGCGTCTTACGCCGACGGAGGGGTCATAAGCTTTGCGGCGCCCCTGACCCCATCGCCCCGTATGACGGGGCACTTCCCCATCGGAATGGGGAAGAGACTGATTGTGAATTCTGACGGTTCAACATTGTTGGAAGACTCTAGCTCTCACAACTGTTGAGCCCTGAACGTATCGCACTGGCGGGGATCGCCGGTGTCGAGGCCCTTGCGGAACCAGCGCGCCCGTTGCGCACTGGTGCCGTGCGTAAAACTGTCGGGCACGATGCGGCCCTGGCTCTGCTTCTGCAGCGCGTCGTCGCCGATCGCGCTTGCGGCCGCCAGCGCCTGGTCCACGTCCTTGTCGTCGATCATCCGGCCGCCGCGCTGCTTGTCGGCGCGGTTGGCCCAGACGCCGGCGAAGCAGTCGGCCTGGAGTTCGGTGCGCACCGACAGCGCGTTGCCGTCGCGCTTGCTCATGCTCTGGCGCATCTGCTGGACCTTGGCCGAGATCCCGAGCAGATTCTGGACGTGATGGCCGATCTCGTGGGCGATCACATAGGCCTGCGGGAACTGGCCGGGTGCCTTGAAGCGACGCGCCAGCTCGTCGAAGAAGCCGAGGTCGAGATAGACCCGCTGGTCGGCCGGACAGTAGAACGGCCCCATCGCCGCCTGGCCGACCCCGCACTCGGTCCGCGTGGCATCGCGGAACAACACCAGCTTGGGATCGCGATACTGACGACCCATGTCGCGGAAGATGTCCTGCCAGACATCCTCCGTACTCTTCAGCACGCGCGACACGAACTGGGTGTCTGCATCGCCGGCCGGCGCCTGCGTGCCCGGCGTACGGCTGGCCGAGGAGGGCGCCGGCGTGTAGCTCGATGTGCCTCCGCCGCCGCCCGCGATGTCGCTCAGGATGGCGCCGGGATCGGCGCCCATGATCAGGGCGATGACGACGAAGGCCACCAGGCCGAAGCCGCCCTTGAACAGGCCGCCGCCGCCTCCGCCCATCGGAATGGGAAAGCCGCCGCCGCCCAATCCCCCACCGCCGATCCCGCCGTCGCTGCGGCGGTCCTCGATATTGCTGCTCTGGTCGCCATCCATCTGCATGGCTAGGTCTCCTTGGCCGAGATGTTCCCGGCGAGATCGTCTCCGGATCGTCTATAATGCCCGGCAATGAGTCTCACCATTGCGACCTGGAACATAAACTCGGTCCGGCTGCGGATCGGAAACGTCGAACGGTACCTGAAGTTGCGCCAGCCCGATGTGCTGTGCCTCCAGGAGACCAAGTGCCCGGACGAGTTCTTCCCGCACGAGGCCTTCGAGCGCATGGGCTACATCCATCGCTTCGTGCAGGGCATGAAGGCCTATAACGGAGTGGCAATCCTGTCGAAGGTGCCGTTCGCCGCCGGCACCATCCATCATCGCTGCGGCAAGGAGGACTGCCGGCACATCGAGGTCGCCCTCGACGTCGGTGGCGATCCGATCCTGCTCGACAATCTCTACATCCCCGCCGGCGGCGACATTCCCGACCCCGACCTCAACGTGAAGTTCGCGCACAAACTCGACTTCTACCGCGAGTTGGCGGCCTGGTATGCCGAGCGCAAGCCCGGACCGCGCGCCCGCAAGGGCCTGCGCCGGATCACCGTGGGCGACCTCAACGTGGCACCTCTGGAACACGATGTCTGGAACCACAAGCAGCTCCTCAAGATCGTCTCGCACACACCGGTCGAAGTGGAATTGTTCGGCAAGCTCCAGGCCTCGCTCGACTGGATCGACGTGCCGCGCAAGTTCGTGGCCCCCGATCAGAAGCTCTACTCGTGGTGGAGCTATCGCAACAACGACTGGCGCGTTTCCAACCGCGGCCGGCGGCTCGACCACATCCTGGCGAGCCCCGCCCTTGCCGGCACCATCCACAGTCATCACATCGACGTCGATCTACGCGATTGGGAAAAGGCATCGGACCATGTGCCGGTGTCGGCAACGTTTGAAGTCTAGGGGGAGCCCGCCATGCTGCAAATCATCGTCACCATCCTGATCGGCTTCGTCGTGGGTCTCCTGGCCCGCTGGATCGGTCCCGGCGTCCAGATCCAGGGCTTCTGGATCACTGTCCTGATCGGTGTCGTGGGCTCGGTGATCGCGACCTACGGCGGTCAGGCGCTCGGCCTCTACCGTGCCGGCCGCCCGGCTGGCTTCATCGGTTCAGTGATCGGCGCGATCGTCCTGCTGGCTCTTGTCCAGCTCTTCGGCAGATGAGCCGCTAACTGACGCGATAGAGAAAGTACCGGTCCTTCGGCACGCCCGGAGGATCGGGCAGGCGCTGCCAGCGCGCGACGTCGAGCGACTGGTTGGCGAGCACATAGCCGCCCGAGATGGCGAGCCGGTCGAGCGCCGGTCCGAGCCATTTGCCCATCTCGACGTTGGCGGCGTGGTCGCCGGTGCCGAGATCGGTGTGGATCAGCGCGGCCGTTGCGCCGAGCTTTCGGGCGGCTTCGTCGATCGTCCGGTCTGCATCGCCGAGGAACAGCCGGTCGTCGGGCGGGACGCAGTCGGGATGGGCCGCCACCTTGCGCTCGAAGACATAGATGTCCCGACCGGGAAAGAGTTCGCGCAGATGGTCGTAGGTGCGGCCGTTGCCCAGGCCGACTTCAAGGATCGGACCCGGCACGGCGTCGAGGGCGGGCTTCAGGAAATTCAGGCAGTCGCGCTGCGCCTGCATGCGCGCGATGAAGCTGTCGAGACGACTCATAATGATGCGATGACTCTCACGGGTGATCAGCCGGCCTTGGTGGCGGCGCGAAGTTTCTGGTTGGTGTCCTCGAGCCGGTGCGCCAGCTCGCGCATGATCTCGATCGCCATCTCCGGGAACTCAGCGACCAGGCGATAGAACATGTCCTTGGTGATCTTGAGCGTGGCGAGCGGCTCCTTGGCCTTGATGGTCGCGGTGCGCGGCACGTCGCACAGGATGGCGATCTCGCCGAAGAAGCTGTTGCGCTTCATCTCGGCCACCGAGATCTGGCCGCTCGGCGTGTCGATCAGCACGTCGGCCGTGCCGCCCAGGATGACGTACATCGTGTCGCCGGGATCGCCCTGGCGACAGACTTCCTGGCCGACGCCGAAGTTCACCCGCTCGCTGGTGAACGCCAGCAGCTTCAGCCTCGCCTGCTCGACCTTCGAGAAGATCGGCACACCCTTCAGCAGCTCCACCTCTTCGTTGAGGTTCATCGCGTCCTCCTCGATGCGCCCTACGCCGACGCCATCAGCTCGGTATAGAGCCCGCCTCTTGCCGCCAGCTCCGACGGCGATCCCTGGGCGACCACGCGGCCACCCTGCATAACGACGATCTGATCGAACGGCTCGGCCTGGTTGGGCCGGTTGGCGATCCAGAACACACCGCTGTGCCGCTCGGAAGCATCGGCCAGGATGTTGTCGCGAATGCGGTCCTGGGTGCGACCGTCGAACATGGCCACCGCTTCGTTGACGACCACGAGCTGCGGCCTCTTGATCAGGGCGCGGGCGATTCCGAGCTTCTGGCGCTGGCTCGCCGGCAACCTCTTGCCGCCGACGCCGACATTGTACTCCAGGCCGACCTCGATCACCGAATCGCGCAGGCCGAGTTCGTCGAACACCTGGGCGATCAGGGTGCCGATGCGTTCGCCGGCCTGCGCCTGGCCGTAGACCAGGCGGCCGAACAGGATGTTGTCCTGCAGGGTGGCTGCGCTGTTGTAGCGTTCGAAATCGTAGAACTCGACGGCGTCGCGCAGATTGGCCGGCAGGCCCTCGGCGAAGGCGCGGCGGGCGCCCAGGATCCGCTCCTCCATGGCCGCGTCGATCAGGCCGAGGCGATGGCGTGCTTCGATGTAGCGGAACGGCAGCGTCATCAGGCGGATGCGGTCGGCCTCGGGCACCGCCTCGATGCCCTTGCCGCCGAGACGTTGCAGCAGCAGGCGGACGTTCGGCAGCTCGTCGGCCGAGATGAAGCTGTACTGCTCGAACAACGGATTGTCGGGCGACAGTCCGGAGAACAGCTCGACCATGGTCTCGGCGATGCTGAGACCCATGCGCTGCAGTTCAACGTCGAGTCCGGTCTTCTGCAGGACCGACATCACGTAGGGATCGGTCGCGAGATTGTCGCCATCGAACTGCTTGCCCAGTGCCGTGCCGAACAGCAGGTTTTCGGCCACCGACAGGTTCTTGTTGTAGTGGTCGTCGTTGAACGGCTCGACAAGGCCGGCATAGGTGCCGTCCTGGAGATGCTCGTGCAGCGTATGCCGCGCCTTCAGGATCTTCTCGGCCAGGTCGGGCCGCCGGGCCGCGTCGACAGTCCCGCGCAGCCCCAATGAATAGATGTCTTCGTCCAGGTCGACCTGCTTCAGCACCCGCACCATGCACGGCAGCAGATCGCCCGGACCGGTGGCGCCGGCCAGCTCGTAGTCGACCCAGTCGGCGTTGGGGTCGAAGGCCGGATTGCCGGCACGCACGGATTCCTTCCAGAACGCCTCGCGTATCGCCTTCGTGGCCTCGTCATAGCTTGCCGGCGCCACGGGCCGCAGCTTCAGGCCAAACAGGAGATTGTCGCGGACGGAGAGCGGGAAGAGGTAGGTGTCCTGCCCCACATAGGCGAGCCGTGCGCCGATGACATACTCCGGTACCTGGAAAAAGTCCTTTCCGTCGATGCGGATCGTGCCGCTCGCCGGCAGGGTCTGGCGGGCCAGTACCTGGCCGAGCACTTCCTTGCCCGAGCCCGAGCCGCCGATCACCGCCACCCGACTGCTGGTCGGCAGGGTGAGGGACAGGCTGTCGAGCTGCTTCACGCGGCCGTCCTCGGTCACGACCACCCCGGCCAACGCCAGCTCCTTGCCGAGCGGCGGCGGTGGCCCGTCGGGGATCGCCTGCAGCTCCGGCGACATCATGCCCTCGGGCTGGAACTGGTCGATCACCTGCTCGTACTTGATCTGCACGTCCTGGCGTTGCTGGTCCCAGTCGATCAGCTCCTTGATCGGCGATGGCAGGTCCTTGTAGGCGAGCAGCACGCCGACCACGGCGCCGACGTCCATCTGGCCGGTGATCGCGAAGTAGCCGCCGACCAGGTAGATGGCGAAGGGCGTCGCCTGCGACAGGATGTTGTTCCAGAACTTGGCGACGAACTTCTTCTGGTAGAGGTCGAAGCGGATCTTGAAGATCAGACCCAGCCGCTCGGAAATATCGGCGCGTTCGTAGTTGGCGGCGCCGTGGATGTGGATCTCATGCACGCCGTCGGCGGTCTCGGCGATGCGGCCGGCCAGCTGGCGGGCCGAAATCTGCCGCTGGCGGCCCAGGATCAGCACTGGCTTCCGCAGCCGCGGGATGATTGCCATCTGCACGGCCAGCAGGACCACCACGATGATCCCGAGCAGCCAGTTCTGCATCATGATGAAGATGATGGCCGTCAGCGCCTGGCCGCCCAGGAACATCGGCTGCACGAAGGCGTCGCCGATGAAGCCGCCCAGCGGTTCGACTTCGTCCTTCACCATGGTGGCGAGCTCGGCCTGCTTGACCTTGCGGAAGTGGGCCGGCGGGAAGCGCAGGATACGGTCGTAGAGTTCGTAGCGCAGGCGGCGCAGCATGCGCTCGCCCATGCGGCCCTTCTGGGTGTTGATCGTCTTCTTGAACAGGCCGTTCACGACGACGGCCCCCAGGAAGACGAAGCTCATCACCACGAGATACTGGAGCTGGTCGACCTGGAAGCCGTCGAAGAAGCGGATGACCCTTCCCGGGAAGATCGCGGAGAGGTCCAGTTCCCAGACCAGGAAGGGGATGGTCTTGCTGTCCTTGAACGCGTTGCCCTGGATGCCGTTGTTGATGACCGATTTCGGCACCGTCAGCGACATGAAGTAGAAAACCTGGGCCAGGACCACCAGCAGCAGGATCACGACCTGTTCAGGCCGGCTGTGCCGCCAGATGTAGGAGAAGAGACTGCGTTCCATGAATCCTGCGTCGGCGCGGTCGCACCTCCCCCTATAGGCGATCAGTGCCTTGATTACATTATATATTTGCCGGGTTGCCGCACCCGGGTTCGCGGCACCCCCGGCTTGTGGCATAGTCTGCTCCGTCGTTCACCGGTCGGGGCAGTAGCCGCTTCGGCGAGGGAGAGGCCCATGCCCACCAGCACCCGGTCCAAGCGCGTACTGCTCTACAGCCACGATTCCTTCGGCCTCGGCCATGTGAGTCGCTGCCGCACGATCGCCAATGCCATCGTCGAGGCCGACCAGTCCGTGTCGGTGCTCATCCTGTCCGGATCGCCCGTCGTCGGCTCCTATGAATTCCGCTCGGGCGTCGACTTCGTGCGCATCCCCGGCGTCGTGAAGATCGAGACCGGCGAATACGACTCGGCCAATCTGCGCATGAACGTCGAGCACACGCTCGAGATGCGCACCCGCATCATCCGCGACACCGCCGACATTTTCCGCCCCGACCTGTTCATCGTCGACAAGGAGCCGCTCGGCCTGCGCGGCGAGGTCGGTCCCGCCCTGCGGCTGCTCAAGGAGCGCGGCACGCCGCTGGTCCTCGGCCTGCGCGACGTGATGGACGATCCCGCCCAGCTGGCCAAGGAGTGGGAACGCAAGAACGTCGTGCCGGCGCTGCGCGATCTCTACGACGAGATCTGGGTCTACGGCCTGCCGCAGATCAACAAGCCTCTGACCGGCATCGATGTGCCGCCGTCGGTCCGTCACAAGATGGTCTATACCGGCTATCTGCGGCGCGAATTGCCGCTGCATGGCGAGGTGCCGCACGAAGTGGAGGAGATCGACGGTTCCTTCATCCTGGTGACGCCAGGCGGCGGTGGCGACGGCGTCGAGCTGGTGGATTGGGTGCTCGCCGCCTACGAGGCCGACCCGAACATTCCGTATGGGGCGGTCATCGTTTTCGGCCCGTTCATGCCGGCCACGGCGCGCGAAGCCTTCAAGGAACGCGCCGCGAAGTTCCCGAACATCCGGACGCTGACCTTCACGAACAACCTCGGCGCCCTGATGCAGCGCGCCGCCGGCGTTGTCGCCATGGGCGGCTACAACACGTTCTGCGAGATCCTGTCGTTCGACAAGCGGGCGATCATCGTGCCGCGCACGCATCCGCGCCTGGAGCAGTTCATCCGCGCCCGCGCGGCGCGCAACATCGGCCTGATCGAGATGCTGGATCCCGATCGCGGCCGCGAGCCGCAGGCGATGGCCACGGCCCTGCGTCACCTGCCGCAGCAGGGCCTGCCGAGCGACGTCGTGGTGCCGGGTCTGCTCGACGGGCTGGGCAGCGTCTGGCGGCTCGTCTCCAAGCAGCTTTCCCATCCGCATCGCGGCCCGGCGTCGCTCGGCTTCGCCGAGTCGCCCGGCGCGAGCGCGGCCGGCGAGCTTGCGTCGGCGGACGTGGCCCCCTTGCCGGAACGCCACCGCAGCTGATTTCCGGAAGGCGAATGTCGAACGAACAGAACGGGCCCAAAGTCGCGGTCATCCTGAAGGGCTGGCCGCGCCTCTCCGAGACATTCATCGCCCAGGAAATCGCAGGCCTCGAGGCGCAGGGCGTGGTGCTGGAACTCTGGTCGATGCGTCGTCCGACCGACAAGGCGCGTCATCCGGTCCACGATCGCGTCGCGGCCCGTGTCGTCTATCTCCCGGAATATCTGAAGGACGAGCCCAGGCGCGTGTTCTCGGCCTGGCTCAAGGTGCGCCGTTTGCCCGGATACGGTGCGGCACGCGCCAAGTTCCTCGCCGACCTCCGGCGGGACCGCACCTCCAATCGCGTGCGACGCTGGGGCCAGGCTCTGGTGCTGGCGGCCGAGCTCCCGGACACGATCGAGCGGCTCTATGCGCATTTCCTGCACACGCCGGCCTCCGTGACGCGCTACGCCGCCACCTTGCGCGGCCTGCCGTGGAGCGTATCGGCGCATGCCAAGGACATCTGGACGAGCGAGCCCTGGGACGCCCGGGAAAAGCTGGCGGATTGCGCCTGGCTGGTGACCTGCACCAATGTCGGCCTGCAGCGGCTGAAGGCGCTGGCGCCGACGCCCGAAAAGCTGCGGCTCGTCTATCACGGGCTCGATTTCGCCCATCTGCCGCCGCCGCCGCCGGCGCGGCCGCCGCGCGATGGCTCGGATCCCGCCGATCCCGTCGTGATCCTCTCGGTCGGCCGCAAGGTCGAGAAGAAGGGCTACGACGATCTTCTGAACGCGCTGGCATTGCTGCCGCACGGTCTGCACTGGCGCTTCGAGCATGTCGGCGCGGGCGAACTCTCCGACGCCCTGAAGGCCCAGGCTGCCGCCCTCGGGATTGCCGATCGCTGCACCTGGCACGGCGGCCAGCCGCAGAAGGCGGTGTTCGCGGCGTTGGCCCGTGCTGATCTGTTCGTGCTGGCGAGCAAGACGGCCGCCGACGGAGACCAGGACGGCCTGCCCAACGTGTTGATGGAGGCGGCGCATCAGGGCCTGCCTCTCGTATCGACGCAGGCCGCGGCGATCGGCGAATTCGTCGAGGATGGCGAGACCGGCCTGCTCGTGCCGCCAGCCGCGCCGCGCGAGCTCGGTGTTGCGCTCGCCCGCATGATCGCCGATCCGGTGCTGCGGCAAAGGCTGGCGCAGCGTGCCGGCGAGGTCGTGCGCACGCGCTTCTCCTACGAGGCCGGCGTTGAATGGATCGCGGCGGCGTTGCAGGACCGGCACCGCGAGAGCACCGTCACGGCGCGCGCCGCGGAGTAGTCATGCGCGTGCTGCTGCACACGCCGTTGAAGGCACCCGACAGTCCCGTGCCTTCGGGGGATCGCGAGATGGCGCGCGGGCTGGC
>CANIEC010000081.1 GCA_947466085.1 Rhodospirillales bacterium | reverse complement strand
GTCGGCGAGGCCCAGGACATCGCCAACGGCGTGCTCTTCCTGTGCACCGACGCCGGCAACTACATCACCGGCCAGGAGCTTGTGATCGACGGCGGTATGACCGCCGGCGGCCGGCCGACCCGGCCGATGCAATAGGCCCGTGGGCGACGCCGCGCGGCTCTGGATCGTCGTCGCCGCGCTGAGCGGCGCGATCTCGGTCATCGTCGGCGCTTTCGCGGCGCATGGTCTGGACCTGCGCACGGAAGCCGGTCTGAAGGCCCGCGACTGGCTGCAAACCGGCAGCCACTACCAGATGGTCCATGCCCTGGCGATGTTGGGCGTGTGCGCCCTCGTGGGCGCTGATCTGCTGAATGCGCGCCTGTCGGTTGTCGCCCTGTGGCTGTTCCTCGTGGGCAGCGCCCTGTTCCCCGGCGCGCTCTATTCCCTGTCGTTCGGCGGCCCGCGATGGTTCGGCGCCGTGGCGCCGATCGGCGGTCTCGCCTTCATCGCGGGCTGGGTCCTTCTGGCGATCGCTGCTCTTAAGAATCCCGGCACTTGATCGGAATGACCCGATAAAAACTCCGTCGTCCTTCGACTACGCTGCACTGCGCTCAGGACGACGGACTTTTTCAGTCTCCCTATTCAGGAAAGCTGTTCGTCCAACAGCTTGAGCGCTTCGGCGGCGAAGGCGCGCATGTTGGCGACGCGATCGTCGGAGCCGGTGCGCAGGGTGCGCGCCACATTCCCGTGGGGACCGACGACCGCGACGCAGGTGTGTCCCGCCGGATCGCCGTAGGAATTGCCGGTCGGACCCGAGGCGCCGGTCTCGGCCAGGCCCCAGGTCGTCTTGAGACGTCCGCGGACATGCTCGGCGGCGAGCAGCGCCCAGGGCTCGGAGGAGGAGCGGACGCCGGCGCGCTTCTCGCGCGGCACGGCGAGGAACGCGTCGCCGGCCGGCCGCGTGTAGACGACGGCGCCGCCCATGAAATAGGCCGACGCGCCCGGCACGGCGAGCAGCGCGGCGGAGATCAAGCCGCCGGCCGACGATTCGGAAATGCCGACGGTCTCTTTGCGGGCCTTGAGTTTTTCGCCGACGCGCTGGGCGAGCGGGAGCAGGGAGTCCATCGGTTCAGTCCTTCTTCGTGAAGATGTCGAGGACCAGCGGCACCTGCCGGCCCATCCAGATCGCGCGGTCGCGATGATCCTCCAGATCGTGCCCGGTGTTGGGATGAATGAACACCGTAAGTTCGCCGCGGTTCAGGGTCAGCCATGACATGACCGGCAGGAACTGTTCGTTCGTCAGGGCGACCTGGTAGCTGAAATGTGGATGCGGCCCGACCGGCTTCTCGTGGAAGCGGCCCATCTCGATCGGGAAGGTCTTCTCGATACGCTCGCGCAACGCCCACGCCGCGTCTCGCGAGGCGGCGTCGAAATAGACGTGTGCGTGCCAGTCCTTGATTTGATCCGTGTTCATGACGTTCACCATAATGCGCAGGTCAACCCGCCTGTCGGAACCCAGAGCCGTTCCCCGAACCGAGCAGGCTTGCTAGGGTCGGACATCATGAACTTCGATTTCTCCGACGACCAGAAGCTGCTCAAGGAGCAGGTTCGCAAATTCCTCGCCGACAAGTGCCCCACCAAAGTGGTGCGGCGCGTGCTCGACGGCAACGAAACCCATGCGGACGATGTCTGGAAAGGCCTCGTCGATCTCGGCGTGCCGGCCCTCGGCATTCCCGAGGAGTATGGCGGGATGGGCCTGTCGCCGCTCGAAGTCTGCGTCGCCGCCGAGGAGATCGGCCGCGCCGCGGCGCCGGTGCCGTTCGACAGCTCGGTCGTGCTGGCGACCGAAGCGCTGAAGCTCGCGGGCTCCGACGCGCAGAAGAAGAAATGGCTGCCCGAGCTCGCGTCGGGCAAGGCGATCGGCACGCTGGCCATCGCCGAGGGCGCGCAGCCGCCGAAGCCGCGGAACATCCGCACGACGTTCGGCGGCGGCCGTCTCAACGGCAAGAAGCTGCCGGTGACCGACGGCGAGGCCGCGACCTTCGCCATCGCGCTCGCGAATACGGGCGGGTCGGGCGATCGCGCCGTGTCGCTGGTCTTCGTCGATCTCCGCCAAGCGGGCGTCACGAAGAAGCGCATCGAGACGATCGATCCGGCGCGCAAGCATGCCGAACTCACGTTCAACGACGCCACGGCCGAGCTGCTGGGCGGCGAGGGCGAGGGCTGGCGCCTGCTCGAGCGTCTCTACGATGCGGCGGCGGTCTACTTCGCGTTTGCCCAGGTGGGCGGCGCCGAGGCGGCGATGTGGATGGCGCGCGACTATGCTCTGCAGCGCCAGGCCTTCGGCCGGCCGATCGGCTCCTACCAGGCGATCAAGCACAAGCTGGCGGACTGCTACGTGAAGCTCGAGCTGGCGCGCTCCAACGCCTATTACGGCGCGATGATGCTGACCGAGGATGGCGCCGACCTGCCGCTCGCGGCGGCCGCGGCGCGCATTGCTGCGACCGACGCCTACGACTTCGCGGCCAAGGAGAACATCCAGACCCATGGCGGCATCGGCTTCACCTGGGAGGCCGACACGCAGTTCCACTATCGCCGTTCGCGCCTGCTGGCCCTGTCGATCGGCGGTCCGATGGCGTGGAAGGACAAGCTGGTGACCCGTCTGGAACAGAAGAACGCGGCCTAGGAGGGAACGATGGATTTCAACGACACCCAGGAAGAAGCCGCCTTCCGCCAGGAAGTGCGCAGCTGGCTCGACGCCAACGCCACGCGCAAGAGCGACGACACGCAGAGCAACCGCGCGCGCAACGACGATCCCGGGCTGCTGCAGAAGGCCAAGGCGTGGCAGGACAAGAAAGCCAAGGCCGGCTACGCGCGCATGACCTGGCCCAAGGAGTTCGGCGGCCGTGGTGCCTCGCCGATCCTGCAGGTGATCTACCAGCAGGAAGAAGCGAACTACCTGGTGCCGCTGGGCTTCTTCGACATCGGGCTGGGCATGTGCATCCCGACCATGATGGCCTATGCCAAGCCCGAGCAGCTGCAGCGTTATGTGAAGCCCGCGCTGCACGGCCAGGAAATCTGGTGCCAGCTCTTCTCCGAGCCGGCCGCTGGCTCCGACGTGGCGGGCATCCGCACCAAGGCCGAGCGTGACGGCGACGACTGGATCATCAACGGCCAGAAGGTCTGGACGTCGGGCGCGCACTATTGCGACTTCGGCATCGTGATCACGCGCACGGATCCGAATGTCCCCAAGCACGCCGGCCTCACCATGTTCTTCCTCGACATGAAGACGCCGGGCGTCGAGGTCCGTCCGATCAAGCAGATGTCGGGCGGCGCCAACTTCAACGAGGTGTTCTTCACCAACGTCCGCATTCCCGACAGCCAGCGCCTGGGCAAGGTGGGCGAGGGCTGGAAGGCCGCGCTCACCACGCTGATGAACGAGCGTCTCGCCGTCGGCCTGCCGTCGGGCGGCCTCGACATCGACGAGCTGATGGAGCTGGCGCGCGAGACCGAGCTGGAAGACGGCGCGGCGATCCGCAACCAGCAGGTCCGCTCGAAGATCGCCGAATGGTACGTGCAGCAGCAGGGCCTCAAGCTCACGCGCTACCGCACGCTGACCGCGCTCTCCAAGGGCCAGACGCCGGGTCCGGAATCCTCGATCATCAAGATCGTGGCCGCGCCCAAGATGCAGGACATGGGCGCCTTCGCGATGGAGCTGATGGGCCATGCCGGCATCATGAAGGAGGACGTACCCTTCGCGGCCGGCTTCCAGGCGCAATGGATCGGCGGCGCCGGCTTCCGTATCGCCGGCGGCACCGACGAAATCCTGCGCAACATCGTGGCCGAACGCGTGCTGGGACTGCCCGCCGACATCCGGGTCGACAAAGACGTGGCCTTTAACCAGCTCGGGAAGAAGTAGGCATCAGAAACCACCTCCCCTTCGCGGAGCCCGCGAAGGGGAGGTGCCCTCGTCATACGAGGGCGGAGGGGTAAAAGCCGCAGCAAGAATATCCTTATCTATTCTGCTCGGTGCGGGCTCTCGCGCTTGATTACAAGCGCTGCCGCCCGCCGGCGCTGAAAATGCTCAGCGCATTTTCAGCGCCCATTCCGTATACTTCTTCGCCTGTGCCTGCGTGTCGGCGTAGTACTTGGCGTACTCCGCGCCGACCATCGGCTTCAACGCGAGCCCGACCGCGTCCATCTTCTGCAGCATCTCCGGCGAGTTGATCGCCTTCAGGAAGGCGGTCTCGATCACCTTCACGACGTCGGCCGGCGTGCCCTTGGGCGCGCCGACGCCGCGTGTCGAGGACGAGATGATCGTGGGCATGCCCAGCTCCTTGGTGCAGGGCACCTGGGGCAGGAACTTCGAGCGCTCGCTGTCGGTGACCGCGAGGCCGCGCACCTCGCCGGACTGGACGCGCTTGAAGACGCCGCCGACATTGTCGAAGGCGCAGTCGACATGGCCGCCGAGTACGCCGGTGATCTGCTGCGCGCCGCCGTCGAAATGGACGATGCGGAACTCGCACTTGGCGACCTCCTGGACCATCAGGATGGCGAGATGGTCGTCGCTCAGGATGCCGGTGGTGCAGGCGCTGATCTTGCCCGGGTTCTTGCGCGCCGCCTCCGTCAGGTCCGCCAGCGTCTTGTAGGGGCTGTCGCCCTTCACCCAGATCAGGCCGGGATCGAGCACCTGGTTGATGATCGGAATGAAGCTGTCGACGTTGAACGCGGCCTTGCGCTCGGGATCGAGGATGATGGTGTTGACCGCCGGCAGGTTGAGGAAGCCCAGCGTGTAGCCGTCGGGGCGGGCGCGGGCGACTTCCGTGAAGCCGATCTGGCCGCCGGCGCCGGCCTTGTTGACGACGGTGATCGTCTGGCCGAGGTCCTTCTCGGCGGCCGCCGCGAGGATGCGGGCGCCGACATCGGTGCTGCCGCCGGCGGGAAAGGCGACGACCAGCTGAACCGCGCGGCGCGGATAGTTCTGCGCGAGGGCGGGGCTGGCCACGGCCGCAGCGGCCGTGGCGGCGAGCAGGGTGCGGCGACGAATGATCATTTTATCCTCCCTTTGTTGACGACTGGAACGCGTTACTCGATGTCGCTCTCCCTGAGCGGCGCCAGCGAGCGCGGCTTGAACAGCAGGAAGCCGATCACGATCACCGGAATCGCGAGCAGGGCGAGGGCGACCGGACGGTCGAGGAAGATGGCGAAGCTGCCGCCCGAGATCTCGAGCGTCGTTCGCAGCGATCTTTCCATCATCGGGCCCAGGATCAGCGCCAGGATCGCCGGCGCGATCGGGAAGTCGAGCTTGCGCAGCAGGTAGCCCAGGATGCCGAAGCCCAGCATGACCCAGACGTCGAACAGGCTCTGCTTAAGGCCATAAGCGCCGATCACGCAGAAGATCAGCACGCCCGCGCACATGTAGCTGAACGGAATCTTGAGCAGCTTGGCCCACAGGCCGACCAGCGGCAGGTTGAGGATCAGCAGCAGCGCATTGCCGACGAAGAAGCTGGCGATCACCGTCCACACCAGCGCCGGCTGTTCCTTGAACAGGAAGGGGCCCGGCGTGATGCCGTTCACGATGAAGGCGCCCATCAGCACCGCGATGGTCGGCGAGCTGGGAATGCCGAGCGCCAGCAGCGGTACCATCGAGGCGTTGGCATAGGCGTTGTTGGCGGTCTCGGCCGAGGCCACGCCCTCGATCGCGCCCTTGCCGAAGCGCTCCGGCGTCTTGGAAACGCGCTTCTCCAGCACATAGGCCATGAAGGTCGGCACGATGGCGCCGACGCCGGGGATGAGGCCCAGCACGAAGCCCACGACGGTGCCGCGGCCAATCGCGCCCACCGACTGGCGGCACTCCTGGCGGGTCGGCATCCAGCTCTTGAGCTCGGCCTCGACCATGTGGGTCTGGCGCTTTTCGGCGGCGAGCAGCAGCTCGGCGACGCCGAACAGGCCCATGACGACGGGCACGAAGCCGATGCCGTCGTAGAGTTCCTCGACGCCGAAGGTGAAGCGTGGGGCGCCCCGCACCGGATCGACGCCGATCATCGCGAAGAGGAGCCCGATCACCGTCATGAGCAGGGCGGCCATCATGTTGTTGCCGGCGAGGCCGACGACGAGGCAGAGGCCGGCGACCATGAGGGCGAAGAACTCCGCCGGGCCGAACTTCAGCGCCAGCGAGGCGAGCGGCATGGCGACGGCGACCAGCGCCACGGTCGCCAGGGTGCCGCCCACGAAGGAGCCGATGGCCGCGATGCCGAGCGCGGAGCCGGCGCGGCCCTGCTTGGCCATCTGATGCCCGTCGATGCAGGTCACGACCGAGGCCGCTTCGCCCGGCACGTTGATCAGCACCGAGGTGATGGTGCCGCCGTACATCGCGCCGTAGTAGATGGCGCAGAGCATGATGATGGCGCCGGTGGCGTCGAGGCTGAAGGTGAGCGGGATCAGGATGGCCGTGCCCGCCGCCGGCCCGAGGCCGGGCAGCACACCGATCAGCGTCCCCAGCATGCAGCCCACGAAGGCGTAGAGGAGATAGCCGGGCGTCAGCGCCGCCGCGAAGCCCTGGAGCAGATGGCCGAGGGCTTCCATGCGTCTATATCCCGAACTGGCCGGTCGGCAGGAGAACGTCCAGCCACGTGGTGAAGAGGTAGTAGACGCCGAAGCTGCCGAGCACGGCGAAGACGGCGATGATCCACCAGCGACGCTCGCCCAGCGCGATCACGAGGGCGGCATTGAAGACCAGCATGGCGAGGCGGAAGCCCACGAACTCCATCGCGATGGTGACCGCCGCCAGCAGTCCCACGATGGCTAGGCAGCGCAAGGCGCCCCAGCCATGCGGCAGGATGCGAACCTCTTCGATCGAAGCGTCGGTGGCCGGCCGCGGCTCGCGCCAGATCGACACGAGCAGGGCAAGCGAGAGGACGATGCCGATCAGCGCGAGCCAGAACGGAAAGAAGCCCGGGCCGGGGCCCAGGCGATCGGTCAGCGACAGCAACAATGATTGCCAGAGTGCGAAAAGGCAGAACGCCAGCATCGCACCCGTCGCGACAAGCCGTCCCTGGCGCATGCCTGGCGGCCCTCCCTGTTTTCTTTTCTTGTTCTCGCAGGCAGCATAGCCCCAAACAGCCCGGGTGCAACACGCGACCCGCCAGGAGGAAACGAATGAACAGGCTTGACGGCAAAGTGGCATTTCTCTCCGGCGCCGCACGTGGCATCGGCGGCGAGGCGGCGAAACTGATGGCGAGCGTCGGTGCGAGGGTGGCGATCGGCGACGTGCTCGAAGAACGCGGCCGGCAGACAGCGAAGGAGATCGAGGCTTCGGGCGGCCAGGCGCTCTTCGTCCCGCTCGACGTGACGCAGGAGGCGAGCTGGTCCGCCGCCATGGACGCGACGGTGAAGAAGTTCGGCGGGCTCGACATCCTGGTGAACAATGCCGGCATCTTCGTCGGCAAGGGCGTCGAGGAGGCCTCGATGGACGAGTGGCACAAGCTCGTCGCGGTCAATCTCACGGGAGTCGTGCTGGGCACGCGCATCGCGCTGCCGCATCTCAAGGCGCGGGGCGCCACGAGTGCGCACGGCTCGGCGATCGTCAACCTTGCCTCGGTGGCGGGGCTGGTCGGCTCGCAGCTCGATCCGCTCTATTCGCTGACCAAGGGCGGCGTCACGCTGTTCACCAAGTCGACGGCGCTGGAGTTCGGCCGCAAGGGCTATCGCATCCGCGTCAACTCGATCCATCCCGGTGTCATCGACACCGACATGGGCCAGCAGACCTTCGCGATGCGGGCGCGCGCCCTGGGCACCAACGACACCGAGGCCACGCGCAAGACGTCGCTCACCATGCATCCGATCGGCCGGCTGGGCGTCGCCGAGGACATCGCCAAGGGCATCGTGTTCCTGGCGTCGGACGATGCCGGTTTCATGACCGGCTCGGGCCTCGTCGTCGACGGCGGTTACACGGCGCAGTGATTCAGGGCCAGTAGCTCAGAAGATGCCGGCGGCGAGACCGGCCGCCATGGCGGCGCCCAGCTCCTCGCACTGGTCGACGAAGGCCGGTTGCCAGGGGCCCTTGAACAGCAGGGGCTCCTGCACGGCACGCCAGCGCAGGCCGGTCAGGATCGTCTCGACGCCACGGCGCGTGCCGGTGCCGTCGCTGCCGGCCCGTATGTAGAGCGCGCAGGGCATGCCCTGCGTCTTCTCCAGGCAGGCATTGTAGCTGCGGTCGAAGAAATCCTTCAGGGCGCCGCTCATGTAGCCGAGGTTCTCCGGCGTGCCGAGAATCACCGCCTGTGCGGCCAGCACGTCGTCGGGGCCGGCCTGCAACGGTGGGATCACCCGGACGTCGATTCCCGTTTCGCTGCGCGCGCCGCGTTCCACGGCCTCGCGCAGGGAAAGGGTGTTCTCCGACGGGGCGTGCGCCACAATGAGCAGCCTTTTCGACATGGAGGGGGTTCTACCCCACGCTGACATGCTCAAGAAACTCCTGATCGCCAACCGCGGCGAGATCGCCATCCGCATCGCACAGGCCGCCGCCGAACTCGGCATCGCGACCGTGGGCATTCATTCGGAGGACGACGCGACCTCGCTGCACGTGCGGCGGGTCGATGAAGTCCGGCCGCTCAAGGGGCGCGGTGCAGCGGCCTATCTCGACATCGCCGGTGTCATTGCGGCCGCGAGAGACGCGGGCTGCGACGCGGTGCATCCGGGCTACGGGTTCCTGTCGGAGAATGCGGCCTTCGCGACGGCCTGCGCCGAGGCGGGGCTCGTGTTTGTCGGTCCCACACCGGAGCAGCTCGACCTGTTCGGCGACAAGGCACGCGCCCGGGCGCATGCCGGCAAGAACGGGGCGCCTGTCCTGTCGGGTACCGACAGCGCGGTCGACGTGGCGGGCGTGAAGGCCTTCTTCGCCAAGCATCGCAAGGCCGGCATCGTCATCAAGGCGATCGCGGGCGGCGGCGGGCGCGGCATGCGGATCGTCACGCAGGAAGGCGAGATCGACGAGGCCTTCACGCGCGCCTCGGCCGAAGCGCAGGCGGCCTTCGGCAACGGCGCCCTCTATGCCGAGCGGTTGATCGCGCGGGCGCGCCACATCGAGGTGCAGATCGTGGGCGATGGTCAGGGTGGCATTGTTGCCCTCGGCGAACGCGAGTGCACGATCCAGCGTCGCAGCCAGAAGATCGTCGAGCTGGCGCCCAGTCCGAACCTCGCCGAGGCGATGCGCGGCCAGATCGTCGAGTCGGCCGTGAGGATGGCGAAGGCAGTGAACTATCGCAGCCTCGGCACGTTCGAGTTCCTGGTCGACGATGCGGCGCCGGATTTCTTCTGCTTCATCGAGGCCAATCCGCGCCTTCAGGTCGAACACACCGTCACCGAGGAAGTGTGGGGCGTCGACCTGGTGAAGACGCAGTTGCATCTGGCCGGGGGCGCTTCGCTCGACGAGACCGGCGTTCGGCAGGCGTCGCCGCGTGGCCATGCCATCCAGCTGCGGGTGAACATGGAGACGATGACGGCCGACGGCTCGGCCAAGCCCGGCGGCGGCATGCTCACGTCCTTCGAGCCCCCGACGGGACCCGGCATCCGCGTCGACACCTATGGCTATGCGGGTTATCGCACCAATCCCAACTTCGATTCGCTGCTCGCCAAGGTGATCGTGCACGCGGCCGATTTCGGCGGCGCGCTGCAGCGGGCCGAGCGGGCGCTGGCGGCGTTCCGGCTCGAAGGCGCGCCCTCGAACATCGCTTTCCTGCGCGCCCTGATCGCCCATCCCGATTTCCGCGCCGACAAGGTCTATACGCGCTTCGTCGACGAGCAGGCCCCGGCTCTGATCGCCGCAGCGGGCAAGCTGAGCGGCGGGCTCTATTTCGAAGGCGCGGCCCCGGTCGCGTCGTCCGCACGCCAGGCCGGTGCGCGGGTCGACAGTGTCGATCCGCTGGCGGTCCTGGCCTTCGGCAAGGCCAAGGCGGAGACGACGTCGCGCGCGCTCGAGAGCGACGCGCCGGACGGTACGGTCGCCGTGCCCGCACCGATGCAGGGCACCATCGTGAGCCTGTCGGTGAAGGAGGGTGACGCGGTGGCGGCGGGCCAGGCACTGCTGGTCATGGATGCCATGAAGATGCAGCACGAGATCCGCAGCCCGGCGCGTGGCTATGTCCGGCGCATCGCGGTCGAGGCGGGCGAGACGGTCTATGAAGGTCATTCGCTGCTGTTCGTCGAGGAAGCGGATGTCGAGGTGAAGGGCACGGCAACCGAGGAGACGATCGACCTCGATCATGTCCGGCCCGATCTTGCGGAGTATTTCGAGCGCAGGGCCCTGACGCTCGACGAGAAGCGGCCGGAGTCGGTCGCCCGACGGCGCAAGACCAACCAGCGGACGGCCCGCGAGAATCTCGACGATCTGGTCGATCCCAACAGCTTCGTCGAGTACGGCGCCTTCGCGATCGCCAGCCAGCGCACGCGCCGCACGGTCGAAGACCTGATCGAGAAGACGCCGGCCGACGGGCTGATCACCGGCATCGGCCGGGTCAACGGTTCGCTGTTCGGACCGGACCGCAGCCGCGTCGCGGTCGCCCATTACGACTACACGGTACTGGCCGGCACCCAGGGCAAGAACAACCACCACAAGAAGGACCGGCTGTTCGAGATCGTCGAGAAGCAGCGCATCCCGCTCGTGTTCTTCACCGAGGGCGGCGGCGGCCGGCCGGGCGACATCGACGTGCAGTCGGTGGCCGGTCTCAACACCATGGCCTTCCACATCTTCGGACGCCTGAGCGGCGTGGCCCCGCTGGTCGGCATCAACTCCGGCCGCTGCTTCGCCGGCAACGCCGCGATCCTGGGCTGCTGCGATGTCGTCATCGCCACGAAGAACTCCACGATCGGCATGGGCGGGCCCGCGATGATCGAGGGCGGCAATCTCGGCGTCTTCTCGCCCGAGGAAGTCGGGCCGATGAACGTGCAGGTCCCCAACGGCGTGGTCGACATCGCGGTGGAGGATGAAGCCGAGGCGGTTGCCGTCGCCAAGAAGTATCTCTCCTACTTCCAGGGCGCGCTGCCGGAGTGGCGGGCGGCCGACCAGCGCCTGCTGCGGCGGGCCATCCCGGAGAACCGGCTGCGCGTCTACGACGTGCGCGACGTCATCGCCACGCTCTGCGACGAGGACTCGGTGCTCGAGATCCGCCGCGCCTTCGGGCCCGGCATGGTGACGGCGTTCGGCCGCATCGAGGGCAAGCCGCTCGGCATCGTGGCGAACAACCCGGTGCATCTGGCGGGCGCCATCGACAGCGACGGTTCCGACAAGGCCGCGCGCTTCCTGCAGCTCTGCGACGCCTACGACATTCCGATCCTGTTCCTGTGCGACACGCCGGGCATGATGGTCGGACCCGAGATCGAGAAGACCGCCCTGGTCCGCCACTGCTCACGGCTGTTCGTGACCGGTGCGAACCTCACCGTGCCGTTCGGCACCATCGTGCTGCGCAAGGCCTACGGGCTGGGCGCTCAGGCGATGGCGGGCGGTTCCTTCCACGCGCCGGTCTTCGCGCTGTCCTGGCCGACCGGCGAGTTCGGCGGCATGGGCCTGGAAGGCGCCGTGAAGCTCGGCTTCCGCAAGGAACTCGAGGCGGTGAGCGATCCGGCCGAGCGCCGCGCCCTGTTCGAGAAGATGGTCGCGGCCGCCTATGCGCGCGGCAAGGCGCTCAGCACCGCGACCTATTTCGAGGTCGACGAGGTGATCGATCCTGCCGACTCGCGACGCTGGATCGCGACGGCCTTGCTCGAGGCCAAGCCGCGGCCGCCGCACAGCCACAAGAAGCGGCCGAACATCGATACCTGGTGACGGCCATCAGAGATCAATTGCTTCCCCATTCAAATGGGGAAGTGCCCCGTCACACGGGGCGATGGGGTCATGGGCGTCCCAACAAGGTCATGACCCCTCCGTCGGCGTAAGACGCCGCCACCTCCCCATTTGAATGGGGAGGAAGATGATCCTACTGGGCGATCCAGAACGTGTCCGGCTGGTAGAGGCCGATGTACCCGCCCGGATCCCAGGCGTAGTAGCCTTCCTTCGGCACGTTGCGCACCTTCGGGCCGACCACGATCGGCTGGCGGATGCCGTTGACGGTGCCGATCGAGAAGACCTCGTCGGCATTGGTGGCGAGGATCTTGTCCCAGGCCTTGCGGCGGTCTTCCTGCGTTGTCCCCGTTTCCCATTCCTTCACATAGTCGAGGAGCTTGCAGGCCGATTCGAGGTCGCACTTTTCGCCCTGCTTGCCCTTGGTCTCCACGAACATGCCCCAGCGGGCCCATTGCAGGCCCCCCAGCATGGTCGGCGCGAACTCCTTGGGACTGGTACTGGGCGTCGGAACCGCCGTCACCGCGCCGGCGAAAGCCGTCATGACGGCTTCACCCGAGGAGGTGCGGAGCCGGAAGTTGTCGCGCGTCTGCGGCTTGGTCAGCATCTTGATGCCGATCTTCTTCCAGCCGTCCGCGATCAGCGCGAGCGCGTCATTGTCTTCGGTTTCCTCGCTGGCATGCTCGACGACGATCGTCGCCGGGCGGCCGTCGGGCAGCAGGCGGATGCCCTGGCTGTCCTTCTTCGTGAGGCCGATTTCGTCCAGAAGCTTGTTGGCGAGCTTGGGATCGTAGTTCGCCCACTTGGTCGCGTACTCCGGCTTGAACAGCTCCGAGCGCGGCATGATCGTGTTGTTCGACGGCTTGGCGAGGCCGATATAGACGACCTGGTTGAGTTCCTCGCGGTCGATCGCCAGCGAGAGCGCCCGGCGGAAGCGCACGTCGCGCATCAGCTTCCGCCATTCCGCGTCGTTGGCGTTGAGGTTGGGATACAGCGCGAGCTGCGAACCGGAGCCCGCCTCCCACAGGCGCACGTTCATGCCCGAGGACTGGGCGCTCTTCTGCAGGAAGGTGTAGTCGCGCATGTTGAGGTAGCGCGGCTGCAGGTCGGCCTCGCCGAGGCCCGCCTTGGCCGGCACCAGGTTGGCGGCCACCACCGTGAAGATCACCCGGTCGACATAGGGGAGTTGCTGCCCCTTCTCGTCGATGCGGTGATAGTAGGGATTGCGCAGGTAGACGAAGCGCTGCGCCGGCGATGCGGTCGTGCCGACCCAGGGGTTCAGCGTGGGCAGATCGACGTTGTCGGCGGCGTACATCACGTCCAGGCGGCGGTAGATCGACACCCAGCTCTGCTGGCCGCCCCTGGCGGACTTCAGGATTTCGGCTTCGGGCGTGTACCTGGCGTGGAACTTCTTCAGGTAATGGGCCGGCCTGAAGAGGAAGAGCGGCGCGGCGCGCGCCTGGCTTTCGATGAAGTAGGGGTTTGGCTTGTCCCACGTGTACTTGATGGTGAGCGGGTCGATGATCTCGACCTTGGGCGGTTGTCCGTCGACCAGAAGCTCGACATTCGGGCCTCCCGACGAGAGGTCCTTGTTGTTGGCGACGTCTTCCCAGAAGAAGCGGAAATCCTCGGTCGTGAAGGGATGGCCGTCGGACCATTTGTGGCCGGCACGCAGCTTGAACGTGAACTCGCGGCCGTCCTTCTCCTCGTAGCTCTCGAGGATGTCGGGCTTCAGCTTGAACTTGTCATCGTAGACGATCAGGCGGGTGTAGCTGAAGACGGTCATCAGGCGCGTATCGCGCGCACTGGCCACCAGCATGTTGAGCTGGCCGCCCTGCTGGCCGGGACCCTCGCCGCCGGCAAAATACTTCACCACCCAGGGCTGCTCGGGAACGCGCTTGCCGACCGGAGGCAGGGCGCCGGACTTCACCTGGTCGGCGAACATCGGTGTTTCCTTGAGGGCGGGCACGGGATCGGCAGCGAAGGCAGGCCCGGCCATCCATCCGAAGACCAGTGCAGCCGTCAGAACGCGTCTCTTCATCTCAAGTCCTTCACCGATTGCCTGCGGGAAAGCAGGCCGTCCCATCATGTTCCGCCGGGCGATTGCCCGGGGACGATAAAATCGTCCCGAAGTGCCACCGTCAATGCTGGGCGCCGCCTGTGACGGCACGTTGACGTGACGCAGGAGACGCGCAAGAAAACCATCGAAATTGAAAGATTCGAGGGAACGATGACGAGCGGCCTTGAGAGCGAATTCGCAACGCTACACGAGATCGTAAAAGCGGCGAAAATCAGGCTCAATCCGAACATCTGGGATTATTTGATCGGCGGCACCGAGACCGAGACCACGCTGCGCCGCAACAGGCTGGCCCTCGACACGATCGCCTTCAAGCCGCGCGTGCTGCGCGACGTGTCGAAAATCGATCCGTCCTCCGAAATCCTCGGAAAGAAGATCCGCCTGCCGGTGATGCTGGCGCCCGTCGGATCTCTGGAATCGTTCGAGCCCGGCGGCGGAATCACCGTCGCGCAGGGGGCAGGCGCGGGCAACGTGGCGATGTTGATCAGCTCGGTGACGACCCTCAAGCTCGAGGATATCGTGAAGGGCGGCGCGGGCCCCAAGATCTACCAGCTCTATGTGCGCGGTGACGACGCCTGGGTCGCGGACCGGGTGAAGCAGGCGATGGACGCCGGCTACGACGCCTTCTGCATCACCGTCGACACGCAGGTCTACAGCCGGCGTGAGCGCGACATCGCCAAGCGCTTCGTGAAGTCGTGGCGCACCGCGGCCACCGGCCAGGACCATCAGGCGGCCTTCTCCTGGAAGAACTTCATCGCCGTCCGCGAGAAGTTCCCCGACGTGAAGTTCATGCTGAAGGGGATCGGCACCGGCGAGGATGCCGAGCTCGCCTGCCAGAACGGTGTCTGGGCGGTCTACTGTTCCAACCATGGCGGCCGCCAGCTCGACCATGGACGCGGCTCGGCCGAGGTGCTGCCGGAGATCGTCGAGGCAGTGGCGGGTCGCGCCAAGGTAGCCGTCGACGGCAGCTTCAGCCGCGGCAGCGACATCGTGAAGGCGATCTGCATGGGTGCCGACTGGGTCGGCCTCGGCCGTCTCTACTGTTACGGCCTCGCCGCTGCCGGCGCCCCCGGCATCGAGCGCGTGATCGAGCTTCTCGAGGAGGAGATGAGGGAGGTGATGGGCCTGCTGGGCGTCACCTCGCTGGCGCAGCTCGACAGGAGCTACATCGCGAAGAGCATGCCGACCAACCTGACCGGCGTGCACAGCGCGTTCCCGCTGCTCAATCTGCAGGACGAGGGTTACTGAGTCCTCATTTTCCTCCCCATTCAAATGGGGAGGTGCCCCGAAGGGGCGGAGGGGTCATGACCCCATCGCCCTCGTAAGACGAGGGCACTTCCCCTTTGCGGAGCCCGCAAAGGGGAAGAGGCTGATCTTCAGCCGCGGCCCACGAACGGCATCTTCGTGGCCATCACGGTCATGAACTGCACGTTGGCGTCGAGCGGCAGGCTGTCCATGTAGACGATGGCGTTGGCCACCGCGGAGACGTCCATGCGCGGCTCGGCGATGGTCGTGCCGTTGGGCTGCAGGACGCCCTTGGTCATGCGTTCGGTCATCGGCGACACGGCGTTGCCGATGTCGATCTGGCCGCAGGCGATGTCGTAGGCGCGCCCGTCGAGCGACGTCGACTTGGTGAGGCCGGTGATGGCGTGCTTGGTCGAGGTGTAGGCGACCGAGAAGGGCCGCGGCGCGTGTGCCGAGATCGAGCCGTTGTTGATGATGCGACCGCCGCGCGGCGTCTGATCCTTCATGATCTTGATGGCTTCCTGAGTGCACAGGAACGGACCGGTCAGGTTTGCCGCCAGGACGTTCAGCCACGTCTCGTAGGGCAGATCCTCCAGCGGCACGGGCGGGGCGCCACCGCCGGCATTGTTGAACACCAGGTCGAGCCGGCCCCAGGTCGCCTTCACCCTGGCGAACAGGGCCACGATGTCGTCGCGTTTGGTCACGTCGGTCGGTACGGCGAGCGCATTCGGTGCGTTGTTGCCGGCCATCGACGCCGTCTCGTCCAGCGCGTCCTTGCGGCGTCCCGCCAGCGCAACCTTGTAGCCGTTGTTCAGCAGGGCCAGCGCCGAGGCGCGGCCAATGCCGCTGCCCGCGCCGGTGACGACGGCGATCTTTCCACTCATGGGTTCGTTTCCTCTCCTCGAAGGAGCGGACCCTAGCAGACCGCTGCCCCGCAGTTGAAGGGCAACGCGCTACCGCAGCGTGTCGAGGTAGGCCCGCCAGCCGCCCAGCGAGGTGATGTCCTTCGCGCCCTGCGCCGCGTATGCCTCGCAGAGAAATCCCGGAACCTCGGTTCCGTCGGCCAGGCTCACCGTGCCGAGACCCAGCGGAGCCGGGATGCGGCGCAGCAGGTCGCCGATCCGCTCGGCCGGCAGGCTCCAGACTTCCAGCTCGATCGCGCCGCCACCCTCGGCCACGCGCACCAGCCCCGGCCGCTGTGGGGGGCCTCCGGGCAGGGCGTAGAAGCGATAGGCGGGTGCGCTCTTGCCGGCGCTCTGCAGCTGGCCGCCCAGCTCCAGGAGCTGGCCGTTCAGGGGGAGACCGCTCATGTGCGCGCCGACCACGGCGATGGGCACGCGATCCTCCATGACGATGGGATCGCATTCCGGCTGCGGCAGCCGGCTCATCGTCTTGCCGAGCGGCAGGGGCACCGCGCGCTGCCAGCGCGCGCCGAACGCCAGCAGGGCGCGTTCGGCGTTGGCGCGCGAGATCAGGGTGATGCCGAACGGCATGCCGTCGGGCCGGAAGCCGGCCGGCACGGCGAGTGCCGAGAGGCCGAAGAAGTTCACGAAGTTGGTGTAGTGGCCGAGATGCGAGTTGTAGAGCACCGGCTCGCGTTCGAGATCGGCCAACTTGTAGATCGTGCCGGCGGTCGGCACCGCCAGGAAATCGAGCCCCTTCATCTGGGCGAAGGCGCGCGCCTTGAGGTCGGCAAGGCGATACTGGCCCTCGAAGGCATCGACGGCGCTGTACTCGAGGCCGCTCAGCACGATCTTCAGTGTCGTCGGCCAGACGCCCGCCGTGTCGTCGGCAGCCTCCATGAAGGCGCCGACCGCCGCGGTGCGCTCGGCGACCCAGGGGCCGTTGTAGAGAAGCTGTGCGGCATCACGGAACGGCGCGTAGTCGATCTCGACCGGCGTGCCGCCCAGTCCCTTCAGCCGTTCGATCGATTGTGCATAGAGCGCGGCATAGGCGGCGTCGCCGAAGAACTCGGCGTCCTTGGTGGCGAGGATGCCGAAGCGGAACGTCCGGCCGATGGAAGGTGTCGCCTGCGGCTCAGTCACGACGGCGAGCACCGCATCGGCATCGGCGCAGGAGAGGGCGAACACCGAGGTGCAGTCGAGCGAGCGGCAGGCCGGCACCATGCCTTCGTTGCTGAGCAGGCCTGGCGTCGGCTTCAGGCCCACGATGTTGTTGAAGCCGGCCGGCACGCGGCCCGATCCTGCGGTGTCGGTGCCCAGCGAGAAGCTCACGAGGCTGGACGAGACCGCGACAGCCGATCCCGAACTCGATCCGCCGGGTACATACGAGGCGTCGAATGGATTGCGCGGCACGCCATAGGGTGAGCGCACGCCGACGAGGCCGGTGGCGAACTGATCGAGGTTCGTCTTGCCGATCACGATCGCGCCGGCGTCAACGAGGCGCCGCACGACCTCGGCGGAAGCCTTCGCATCGTAGGCAAAGCCCGGACAGGCCGCGGTCGTCACCATGCCGGCGACGTCGAGATTGTCCTTCACCGCGAAGGGCACGCCATAGAGCGGCAACCGGTCGATCTCGTCGCGCCTTGCATCGAGCGCGGCGGCCTGCGCCCGGAGATCGGCGTCGGATGCCCGCGAGATCCAGACCTTGTCGTCACCGGCGTTTGCGATGCGCTTCAGCACCTCGTCGATGGTCTGCCGAACGTCGAGCGTGCCGGCGCGATAGGCACCGAGCAGCGCGTGAACCCCGAGGTCGAGAAAGCCTGTCATGCGCCGGTTGTAGACAAGCGCCACACCATTTGCAGCCTCCAGATTCGCGCAGGCATTGGCACGGTCCTTGCTTTTCCGGCCAAGCGGGAAACGGGAGAACGAGGGTGTGCCATGAAGCGTCGCGCGCATGACACGGCGGCCGGGCTGGCAATCCTGCAGATTCTTCGGCAGCTTGGACGCGAACTGGGCGCGAGCTACCGGCTCATGCGCCGCGATCTCCATGGCGTCTGAACACCGTCATCCCGTTTGAATGAAAGAAGGAAGCGCATGGCCGAAGAGAAGCGTGACGTGGCGCGCATGGTCGAGGAGGGCGCGAAAACCGCAGGCCTCACGATCGCGCCCGAGTATCTGCCCAACGTGATCCTGAACGTCGAGCGCTCCCTGATGATCGCGCGGCCGCTGCTCGAGCTGGACCTCGAGGACGAGCTGATGTCGGCTCCGGTATTCCGGCCATGAGCGATCCTCTTTCCAAGGCCGCGACCGCGACGGAGATTGCGGGCGCCGTGATGAGCGGCAGGGTCAAGGCCGCTGCCGTGATCGATGCCACCCTGAAGCGCATCGAGGCGGCCGAGCCCACGGTGAACGCCTTCACCGATGTCGTGGCTGCGCGCGCGCGCAAGCGGGCGGCGGAGATCGACGCCGGCCTGCATCGCGGGCCGTTGATCGGCGTGCCCTTTGCGGTGAAGAACCTGTTCGACATCGCGGGCCTGCCGACGCGTGCCGGCTCGAAGATCAACGTCGACGGCCCCAAGGCGGAACGCGACGGCGCGCTGGTGCGCAAGCTCGAAGCGGCCGGCGCGATCCTGGTCGGCGGCCTCAACATGGGCGAATACGCCTATGACTTCACCGGCGAGAACGCCCACTACGGGCCGTCGCGCAATCCGCACGATCCTACGCGCATGTCAGGAGGATCTTCCGGCGGCTCGGGCGCGGCGGTGGCAGCGGGCGAGGTCCCCCTGGCACTGGGCTCCGACACCAACGGCTCGATCCGGGTTCCGTCCTCGCTCTGTGGCCTGTTCGGGCTGAAGCCGACCTATGGACGTCTGAGCCGCGCCGGGTCGTTCCCCTTCGTCGATTCCTTCGACCATCTCGGTCCGATCGCCCGTTCGGCGGAAGACCTGGCGCTCTCCTTCGATGCCATGCAGGGCTGGGATTCGGACGACCCCATCTGCACCGACCGGCCGGCCGATCCGACACTGCCGCGGCTGGTCGAAGGCGTCGACGGGCTGCGCATCGCCATTGCCGGCGACTATTTCGCCAGGGGCGGTGAGCCCGAGGCGTTCGAGGCCGTGGCGACCGTGGCCAGGGTGCTGGGCGCCACGAAGACCGTCGTGCTGCCGCAGGCGGCCGCGGCGCGCGCAGCGGCCTATGTCATCACCGCGATCGAAGGCGCGCAGCTCCATCTGCCGCGGCTGCGCACGCGGCCGCAGGATTTCGATCCCGACACGCGCGAGCGCTTCATGGCCGGCGCCCTGCTGCCGGGCGCCTGGTACGTGAAGGCGCAGCGCTTCCGTCGCCAGTATCGCGCCCACGTGCTGAAGCTGTTCGAGGAGGTCGACGTGATCCTGGCGCCCGCCACGCCCTGCACCGCGCCCAGGCTCGGCCAGACCATGATGACGCTGGACGGCGTCGAGCTGGCGGTGCGCGCCAACCTCGGCGTCTACACCCAGCCGATCTCCTTCATCGGCCTGCCGGTCGCGGTGGCGCCGCTGCAACGGCCGGGCGGCCTGCCGATCGGCGTGCAGCTCATCGCCAAGCCCTACAACGAACAGGCTGCGCTGCGCGTGGCCGCCCATCTGCAGAAGCTCGGCGTGGCCGCCGCGCCGCCCGCCTGAGGGTCTGACCGGAAATCAATTGAATCGATTCAAGCCCTTACCTCATCCTGAGGAGCGCCGCCCCGCGGCGCGTCTCGAAGGATGGGCAACAGGCAAGGTGCTCGTTCCCACCCTTCGAGACGCATCGCTGCGCGATGCTCCTCAGGGTGAGGTTATCGGGCCCGTTCATAGCCTGTTGTTTTAGCTGCTTTCATTTCGAGTCAGACTCTGAGGAGACCGCATGGAAATCAACATTCCCGAGATCGTCGCCGAGGTGACGGCGGCGTTCAATCGCTACGAGGCGGCGCTCAACAGCAACGATGTCGAGGTGCTGGACGAGCTCTTCTGGAAGAGCCCGCACACGCTGCGTTACGGCGTCGGCGAGCAGCTCTACGGCTACGACCAGATCGCCGCCTTCCGCTCGGGCCGCAATCCGCAGTTCGTCCCGAACCGCGACCTGCTGAAGCTCTGGATCGTCACCTACGGCCGCGACTTCGGCACGGCCAACTGCGAGTTCCAGCGGCACGGCGCGGCCAAGCCCGGCCGGCAGAGCCATACCTGGATGCGGACGCCCGACGGCTGGCGCATCGTCGCCGCGCATGTCTCGCTGCTGGGCGAAGCGACGCCC
>CANIEC010000080.1 GCA_947466085.1 Rhodospirillales bacterium | reverse complement strand
CTCCTCGCGGCTGACGTTCTTGGTGACTTTCGAGAAGACCACAGCCATCTCGCCTTCGTAGTTCACGTACTTGTAGCCCTTGGGCTTCACCAGCTCGCCCTTGTGGGCGTTGAGCGCGGTCAGCGGCTTCTGGAAATAGGTGGGGGTCTTGGGCGGCACGTGCGTGTTGTTGAACTCGTAGTAGCGCGAGATGTAGTTCACATGGACGCACAGGATCTTGGTCGGGTTGCAGGGCGGCAGATGGACAACGTCCTTCTCCTCGGCAGTACGGCCGTCGGCGAAGACGATCTTGCCGTCCTTGAATTCCACCCAATAGGCACTGCCATCCTTCATCACGTGGCGGATTTCCTTGCGCGGTCCCTCGAGTACGCTCATCTCAACAACTCCCCTTACTGAAGATCGAACCAGACATGCACGTTGCCGGTGCCGGCCGCGTTCTCGTATTCCGAGAGCTGCGTGCCGCGGGCACGGCAATCCCTGCCGCCCAGCGCCCCCATCATCTGCGCATAGTGCGCCCCCCGGCCCTCGTACTTGGCTGCTTCCAGCTCCGGGAAACGGTCGAGCACCGTGTCGTGCCGCCCCTGCTTCCAGAGTTCCAGGATCTCCATGTCGAGCGCCCGGTTCTCGGGCTCCGAGACATTGTCGGGATGCCAGACGCGCGGATCCGGTGGCACATGGTCGAGGTCGTAGAACTTGTGGCTCATCGCCCCGGAGGCCAGCAGGACGACGCGAGCGTCGGAACGCCGGATCGCTTCGCCGACGACCTCGCCCATCTGCAGGAAATGCTTGAGCCTCGCGGTCTGGCAGGTGCCGACGCTCAGCACCTTCTCGCCACGGCCGAGATAGTGGATCACGTTGAGCGTTGGGTAATGCAGCGGCAACGTCTCCTCGACGACGTTGCGCGCCGCGACCTTCTTCTCCTGCGCCACCTTCTCGACTTCCGCCGCCAGCGCGGGAGCGCCGGCATGATCGTAGGGAAAACGGGTCATCGAGAAGGGTAGTTCGTCCGACGTGAACAGGCCCTTGTAGTGCGCCGCGCCCGCCACGAGATGCAGCGACGTGGTGAGCCAGTGCGTGTCGAACAACACGAAGGTGTCGGGCTTGACCTCGTCGATTTTGGCCCGCACGCGCTCGAACCCCTCGACAAGGTCGGAATCGCGGCCATTGCCGCGCTGGACCCGAATCTCCTTCGGCTGCACCAGGCCCGGATGGTGCGAGACGATGGCCGCGCCGACGATCTGGCCCATGATGCTAGACCCCCTTCGCCGCCTGGATGGCGCGCCAGACATTCTCCGCCGTGGCCGGCATGACCATGTCCCGCACGCCAAGCGGCGCCAGCGCGTCGATTACCGCGTTCATGACCACGGGCATGGCGCCCACGGTCCCCGCCTCACCCGCCCCCTTGGCGCCCAGCGGATTGTACTTGGTCGGCACGGGGTTCGACTTCACCTCCATGCTGCACATCATGTCGGCGCGCGGCATCGTGTAGTCGAGGAAGCTCGCGGTCAGGAGCTGGCCGCTCTCGCGGTCCCAGATCACCTGCTCGCCCAGGATCTGGCCCACGCCCTGCGCCACGCCGCCATGGATCTGCCCCTTGAGGCCGATCGGGTTCATCACCGTGCCGACGTCGTCGACCACGGCATAGCGGTCGAGCTTCACTTCGCCGGTTTCCGGATCGACCTCGACCTCGCAGATGTGGCAGCCGTTGGGATAGGTATCCTTCTCGCCGAGATAGGTGGCGTTCTCGTAGAGACCGCCCTCGAAGCCGGTCTTGGGCCACTTGGTCGGGTTGAACGCCGCCATCGCGACCGCCTTCAGCGTCACCGTCCTGTCGGTGCCCGCCACCTTGAAGACGCCGTCGGCGAATTCGATGTCCTGCTCGCCCGCCTCGAGAAGATGGCCGGCCAGCCGCTTGCCCTTGGCGATCACCTTCTCGGCCGCCATGAACAGCGCCGATCCGCCCAGCACCGTCGAGCGCGAACCGTTGGTGCCCATGCCGAAGGCCACGCGATCGGTGTCGCCGTCGATGAACTGCACGTCGTGGGGATCGATACCCAGCCGTTCGTTCAGGATCTGCTTGAACATGGTCTCGTGGCCCTGGCCCTGCGCCTTGGTGCCCATCAGCAGCGCCGCCGTGCCCGCCGGATTGAAGCGGATCTCGGCATATTCGGGCTGGGCCGTGCCGGCCGCCTGCTCGATGGCGTTGATGATCCCCAGCCCGCGCAGCTTGCCGCGCTTCTTCGACTCCTCGGCGCGCACCGCGTAGCCCGCCACGTCGGCAAGCTTCAGCGCCATGTCCATGTTCTTCTCGAACTCGCCGCAGTCGTAGTACGGCCCGACCGGGCTCTGGTACGGCAGGGCCGCTTCGGACAGCATGTTCTTGCGCCGCAGCTCGAGCCGATCGACACCCAGCTCGCGCGCCGCATCGTCGATCAGCCGCTCGATCAGGTAGATCGCCTCCGGCCGCCCGGCGCCGCGATAGGGCGCCGTCGGATTGGTGTTGGACAGCACGCCCACCACGTTGATGTAGGCCTTGGGAATCAGGTAGACGCCCAGCACCGTGCCGATCATGCCGAAGGGCGCCAGCAGGTTGCGGTCGGAGCCGACATAGGCGCCGATGTTTGCCAGCATGTTGAGGCGCAAAGCCACGAACCTGTTATCGGCGTCGAGCGCCAGTTCGATCTCGCCGACATTGTCGCGGCCATGCTCGTCGGCCATCACCGCCTCGGAGCGTTCGCAGCACCACTTGACCGGCCGCAGGAGTTTGCGCGCCGCCCACAGGGTCAGCCGATGCTCGACATACTGCCATCCCTTGGTGCCGAAGCCGCCACCGACATCGCCCGTGATCACCCGCAGCTTGCTCTCGGGCACCTTGAAGACGTTCTGCGCCAGCATGTTGCGTACCCGGTGGGGATACTGCACGTCGGCATAGAGCGTCATGCGGTCCTCGCCCTGGTCGTAGACGCCCAGGGTGCCGCGCGGCTCCATGTACTGGGCATGCACGCGCGTGATGACGTAGCGGCGCTTGATGACCTTCGCGGCGCCCTTGATCGCCTCCTCGGTCGCGGCCTTGTTTCCGCGCTCGATGAAGTTGGAGATGTTGTCGGGGCAATCGTCCCAAACGGCGGGCGCGCCGGGCTTCACGGTATCCTCGGTGAGCGTCACGGAGGGGATCGGCTCATAGTCGATCTCGACCAGCTCGGCCGCGTCCTTGGCCTGCGCCAGCGTCTCCGCGACGACCATCGCGACCGGATCGCCGACATAGCGTACGCGGTCCACGACCAGCGCAGGCCGTTGCGGCGCGAACATCGGCTTACCGTCAGGCCGCTTCCTCGGCATGTTGGCCTTGGGCATGCCGAGCCCGTCCGCCACCACGTCGTGGCCAGTATAGACGGCCAGGACGCCGGGCGCCGCCGCCGCCGCTTTGGTGTCAATCGAGCGGATATGTGCATGGGCGTGCGGCGAACGAACGAACACCGCGTAGGTCTGCCCGTGCAGATTGATGTCGTTGACGAAGCGGCCTTGCCCGCGCAACAGGCGTGGATCCTCGAAACGCAACACTGGCTGGCCGATTCCGTACTTGCTCATGACGCCCTCACTCCCCTGCAAACGCTCGATCTGACTCTAGGACTGGTTCACGACGTGGGCGAGTGGGCGCCACCGCGCCATGTCGGCTTCCACCCGTGCCCGGAACTCGGCCGGACTGGTGACACGCGTGTCGTTGCCCAGCTCCTCCAGCTTGCCCTTCACCTCGGGCCGCGCCATCGCCTGCTTGAACGCCTCGTAGAGGCGATCCCGGATGGCGGGTGGCAGGCCGGCTGGCGAGGTGAAGCCCAGCCAGGACACGACATCGTAGTCCGGCACCAAAGTCTCCGCGATCGTCGGGACATCCGTGAAACGCGGATGCCGCTCCTTGGAAGTGACCGCGAGCGCGCGCAGCTTGTCGGTCTTCATCAGTGGCTGCGCACTCGAGAAGGTCGCGACATGCATGTCGAGCCGGCCGCCCACGAGGTCGTTGTACGGCGCACCAATGCCGCCCTTGTAGGGAACATGGACCATCTTGGTTCCAGTCTTCTCGAGGATGAGCTCCATCGCCATGTGCAGCGTCGAGCCGACCCCAGATGTCCCGTAGGTGATCTTCCCCGGCTCCTTCTTCGCTTCATCGAAATAGGCCTGCACCGTCTTGAAGCGGGAGTCCGGCGCCACGGTGAGCACGAAGGGAAAACGTGTCACGATCGAGATGAAGTCGAAATCCTTCAGGAGATCGTAGCTCAGGCTCCGATCGGTCGCCGACACCACGGCTTGCCCGCCCGTCATCAGGTAGAGCGTGTAGCCGTCGGGCTTCATGCGCGCGATCTGGCTGGCCGCCAGCCGCTCGGCCGCACCGGGGCGCGGCTCGATGACGATCTGCTGCCCGAGGATCTCGGTCAGCGGCACGCTGAGATGACGGGCGATCGTGTCGGGGTTGGAGCCCGCTTCGTAGCCGTGCATCACGCGAATCGTCTGCGACGGATAGGCCTGCGCACGCGCAATCGCGGGTGCGCCGACCGCCGCCACCGCGGCAGACATCAGCAAGGTCCTGCGTCTCATGTTTCCTCCTCCTGTTTCTCTTTGTTCGGGCCGCTGTTATCCCAGCGGTCCCATGAACGTCTGATCCGCGTAGGTGTCGGACATCGGCTCGATCGCCTCGGGCCACTCCTTTCCGACCTTGCGGCGCATCTCGGCCGGCCGTGGCTTTCCGTCCCAGCCGATGCGCTCCATGTAGTAGTGCAGCATGATGCAGTGGCCCGCCGGATCGAGGATGTGCGCGGCGTAGTCGACGCCGGGATAGAGTTCCGGTGGAATGGCGTCGGTGAAGGGCACGCCCTGCTTCTTCAGGAAGCTCACCGCGTCGCGAAGCTGCTGGTAGCTGCCGACCTCGACGCCCATCGAGGCGCAGCTCGTGTCGGGGTTCAGCCCCAGCTCGCCGCGCAGAGCCTTGGGGAACAGCGACAGGGAATGGTGCTCGCTGCCGTTGCGCAGGAAGACGCAGCGATGCCCCTTCCAGGTCACGGTCTCGGTGCGGATGAAGCCCATCGTCTGCGTGTAGAAGGCTTCCGACGCGCCGACGTCCGTCACGAACAGGCTCATCGGCCCGATGTTCGTGACCTTGAACGGCCGTGGCAGGCGTGTGCCGGCGACGACATATTCCTCGCCGGTGCGGTCCTGGATGACGTTGCCGGCATTGATGTCGACACCCTTCGCAATGGCGTCACGCACCTCCTGCTCCTCGGAGATCTGCGGCAGTTCCGGCGTTTCGCGGAAGGCGCGGTAGTACATCGACTCCGGCTTCGAGCGACCGTCCCAGCCAATCTGCTCCATACCGTAGTAGAGCTCGACCGTGTGCCCGTCGGGATCGCGAATGTAGGTGTGCCAGTTGCTGCCCGGCATGTCGCGGCCGACCCGGCGGATCTCAACGTCCCGATCGCGGAAATAGTCGGCGGCGGCGAAGACCTCGTCCATCGTGCCGACCTGCCAGGTGATCTGGTTGACCGTGACATCTCGCGAGACGGCGTCGTCGCCGAAGATCGCCCCCAGCGACTTGTGCGCCAGCAGGAAGGCATGATGATCCGAATTGTGGCTCATGAAGACGATGCGCGGATCCTGCAGCCGCTTCGCCATCTCCTCGCGCCCCGGCACCTTGGAGAAGTCGCGCGTGTCGGTGACACGGAAGCCCAGCAGGCGGGCATAGAAATCGAGCCCCTTGTCCATGTCGGCGACGTTGAAACCGAAATGGCCGAGCCGGCGGATCTTGAACGGCCGCGGATAGCGCACGCCGCCGACTTCGTAGGTTGTTGGCTTCTGAATCGTGTCCATGGTTCCCTCTCTAGCTCTTGCGGCGCGTCCCGGGCTTCAGCACGCGGGCATTGCCGCGCATCAGTCCCGGAACATCGGTTACCGCCTGCTCGACGGTGGTACGGATGTGCTGCTCCAGCAGGGAGCAGGCGCGATCGGAGTCGCGCGCCAGCACGGCGTCGCGAATCTCGATATGTTCGTTGCGGCGGTGCAGCCGGCTGTGGATCATGGTCAGCCAGTGGTAGCGGCGGGCCTGATCGAACAGCTCGCTGCGGTAGTGCAGCGACCAGGGCGAACGGCAGGTTGCCACCAGTGCATCGTGATAGCGCTTGTGGCGCTTTCCCCACTCCTGCTTCACCGACAGCGGATCGTCCTGCCTGGGCGCCGCGAGCTTGCTCAGCAGGAAGTAAGAGCTGACGATCTCGGCTTCCCAGGCATCCGTGCCGTGCCGGATCGCGTCGGCCAGCGTCTTTGTCTCAAGATAGACCCGCAACTCGGACAGATCGAGGAAGTCGGCCAGCGAGATCGGCGAAACCTGGAACCCGCGTCCCGATTCGGTGCGGGCGAGGCCTTCCGACACGAGATGCGACAGGGCCTCGCGCAGGGTGCCGACGCTGGTGTCATAGCGCTGGCGCAGCTCGCCGAATTTCAGCTTCTGATCAGGCTTCAGGACGCAGCACAGGATGTCCTCGCGCATCTTGCGCAGGACGTCGAAGGTGGCAGCATCCTCGCGGCTGACATCCTGCGGCGCGGTGGTGGCCGCCAGGTTCTCGTTGGCGCCCTCGAACGGAGCAGCGGGCAGAACTTTGGCCATGAAGGCTCCTCAAACTCCCAGATAGGCTTCACGGATGTGCGGCTGCTTCAATAGCTCGTCCGGCAGGCCGGTGGCCACGATGCGCCCCTGTTCCAGCACATAGGCGCGGTCGGCGACGCCCAGCGCCTTCAGCACGTTCTGCTCGACCAGCAGCACGGCGGCGCCCTCGTCGCGCACGCGGACGATGATGTCGAACATGTCGTCGACGATTGTCGGCGCCAGGCCGAGCGACGGCTCGTCGAACAGGACGATACGGGGCTGCGCCATGAGGGCCCGGCCGATCGCCACCATCTGCTGCTGGCCGCCGGACAGTTCGCCGGCCAGCTGCGACCGCTTCTGGCGCAGGATCGGGAACAGGTCGTAGACACGTTCCAGCGACTGCGCCCGCGCCGCCCGTGGCCCAGGCAAATAGCAGCCAAGCTCCAGGTTTTCCTCGACCGTCATCTTGGTGAACAACCGCCGCCCCTCAGGCACCAGGGCGATGCCGTGGCTGCAATAGCCATGCGGGCGCACGCGTTTCATGTCGGCGCCGTCGAAGCGCAGCTCGCCCTGCCGGCAACGCAGCATGCCGGCGATGGCGTTGATCAGCGTCGTCTTCCCGGCGCCATTGGGCCCGATCACCGAGACGATCTCGCCGGCATCGACGTCGAGCGAGACGTCCCACACCGCCGGTGCGTCGCCGTAGCCGACATGCAGGTTGCGGACTTCAAGCAGCATAGGCCTTGCCGAGATAGATGCTGACGACGCGCGGATCGCGCATGACCTCGCGCGGGGCACCCAGCGCGAAAAGCTTGCCTTCGTTCAGGACGGCGACCCGGTCGGACAGTTCGACCACGGCCCGCATGAGATGCTCGACGAAAACGATGGTGGCGCCCTGTGCGCGAATGGCCCGCACCAGCCGGATGGCATTGTCGACCTCGGCCGGATTGAGGCCCGACAGCACCTCGTCGAGAAGCAGCAGCTTGGGCTTGGCCGCCAGCGCGCGGGCCAGTTCCAGGAACTTGCGCTCGTGCAGGTTCAGCTCGGCCGGCAGCGCCTCTTCCTTGCCGGCGAGCCCGGTGAAGCCGATCCAGTGCAGTGCTTCGTCCCGGATCTCGGCAGCGGTGCGCGGCGGTCCGCCGAAGGTCGCGGCCATCGCCACGTTGTCGAACACGCTCATGTTCGCGAACGGTCGCGGGATCTGGTAGGTCCGCGCCACGCCGCGGCGGGCGATCTCGTGCGCCGGCAGGTGGCCGATCTCCGCGCCGTCCACCATGATCGTGCCGCCGCTGAGCGGATAGAAACCCGAGATGACGTTGATCAATGTCGTCTTGCCGGAACCGTTCGGCCCGACCAGCCCGAGGATTTCCCCCTCGCGCACGTCGAGATCGACGCCCGCCAGCGCCTGCAGGCCGCCGAACCGCTTGGCCGCTCCCCTCGCCTCGAGGATGTTGCGCGTGCCGATCTGGGGCGGCGTCGACGACACGACCGGCACGACGGCAGCATGTGGTTTCGCCTCGACCGGCCGGCGCCGCTTCACCCACGCCTTGATCGCCGGCACGATGCCGTCCGGCAGCCACAGGATCGCGAGGATCAGGATCAGGCCGACCACTGCGCGACCAACCATTGCCTCGCCACCGCTGATGAAGGCGTAGAGCAGGGTCGTGATGATCGTCGCCCCGACGGCGGGGCCGAACCAGTTGCGCGAGCCGCCCAGCACGCTCATCAGCACCACGTAAAGCGGTACGGTGAGTTCGAAGGTACCGGCGACCGTGAGGAAGCCGACATACATTGCATGGATGCCGCCCACCGCGCCGGCGATGCCGGACGACAGGGCAAAAGCGATCAGCTTGTAGCGGAAGGTCGGCACGCCCTTGGCTTCGGCCACGTCCTCGTCGTCATGGATGGCGAACAGGCCGAGGCCGAGACGTGAGTGAGCTACCCACCAGGCGACGCCGAGCGTGAGTACGCACATCGCAAAGCCCAGCACGTAGATCGTGCCGGTCTGGGTCGGCATCAAATTCGGCATCGGCACGGCGCTCATGAACACGCCGGCGCCGCCGTCGATCGGCGTGTTGAGGATGATCGTGGCGACCACGAAGGTGACCGCGAGGGTCAGCAGCGCGAACAGCTCGCCACGCAGCCGCTTCATGCGGAACACCACCGCGCCGATGCCGACGCCCAGCAGGGCCGCCATCGCCGCGGCGATCGGCACCGTCAGGAGGAACGGCACGTCCGCCTTGGTCGTCAGCGTCGCGGTCGTGTACATGCCGACACCGAAGAACGCGGCATGCCCCAGGCTGAAATAGCCCGCGAACCCCGAGAGCAGCGCCCAGCTCGTCGACAGCGAGATCCAGAAGAATACAAGGTAGAAGAACGAATCGTAGAAGGCCGGCAGGCCTGCCGTCGGCAGAATCGCGAAGATGGCGATGCCGAGCGCCGCGGCAGCCTTGGGAAGGGTTTGTCCGGCCGTCATGACCACTCCGGATCCCAGAGCAGGATGGCGATGAGCACGGAGAAAGAGACGACTGGCGCCCAGGCCGGACTTATGATCGCCATGGCGATCGACTCGCTGGCGCCGATCAGCATGCCCGCCGCCAGAGCGCCCAGCGGATTGCCGAGACGGCCGATGATGACCACCGCGAAGACGACACCCAGCCAGGCCCAGATCTGCGCTGGCGCCAGGGTCGCGATCAGGGCGATGAAGGTGCCGGCGACACCGGCGTACGCGGCCCCGACACCTGAAAGAAGATAGGCGAGCTTCCGGTGGTCGACGCCGTAAGCTGCGGCGATGTCGGCATCCTCCGCGCTCGCCCGCAACGCCTTGCCGACATAGGTCTTGCGCAGCCAAAGCCACGTGCCCCAGGCCAGCACGCCGGCCACCAGGCACAGGATCAACTCCAGCACCGGGATGTAGAACGGCCCGGCCTTGATCGACCAGGTCGCATAGTGCGTCTCGAAGCGGCGATAGTCCGCGGTCCAGTAGAGCTGGATGCCGACTTCGAGCATGACGGCGAAGCTGAAGGTGATCAGCAGCGAGCCCAGTTCGTTCACCTTGAAGCGCACGAACACCCAGTGCTGCGCCAGGCCGATGGCGAACATCGCCGGCACGATGACCATCACCGACCACCACGGGGCGACGTGATAGGTCGTCCCGAGCTCGTAGGTCAGGTAGGCCGCGAGGAAGGCCAGCGCGAAATGGCTGAGGTTGACCAGTCGCAGCAGACCCCAGCTCAGGCTGAGACCCAGCGCCAGCAATCCATACATCCCACCGGCCAGGACGCCCGAGATCAGCGCCTGGCCGAGAAGCGTTGCACTTGGCATTCGACGTTACGGCCCGATCAGCTTCACGCCCGGCGCCGCAAACTCCTTGGGCCAGACGACCTTCCATTCCTTGTTCTGCACCTGGCGGATGAGCTGCGCCGGAGCACCGTGATTGTAGAGGCCGTCGAACTTGAGCGGCCCATAGATCGTATTCACCACGTTCTTCTTCAGGAAAGCCGCGATCTGCTTGTCCTCGAGGCTCTTGGCGCCGTTCACGCCCTGCTCGAGGATCTGCCACTCCGAGACCATACCCGCCGCCTGCGCATCGATCAGCGGATAAGGCAGGTTGGCCTTGGTGGCGCGCTCCTTGTAGGCCTCGGCGATCTTTCGGACGCCGGGCCGGCTCATGAACGGCTCGTCCGGCTCGAGGAACGTCGACGACCAGGCGAGATTGCCGTCAGGCGACAGCGCCAGAGGCCCCGGCGCGGGATAGAGGTGGAAGCTGCTCTTGGGCGCGTAGTCGAGCTTGCGCAGCGCTTCGAGGATCTGGTTGCTCTCCAGTCCCAGCGATCCGACCCACAGAAAATCGGCGTTGGCTTCCTTCACCCTCGCGGCGATGGCGCCAAAGTCGCGGTTCCCGGACTCGTATTCGAGATAGAGCGGCACCTTCACGCCGCGCTTCTCAGCCTCGACCTTCATGCCCTGCGCCATGAACTGCGCCGACGGGAACTTGCTGGTCAGCACAACCATGCTCTTGGGCGGTGTCGGCAGGCTGGCCATCGCGTCCAGGATCACGTTGGGATAGGTCTTGTCGGGCTCCGGCCCGAACGGCGTCGCCGGAAAGGCCATGTCGTAAGTCTGCAGCTTGGGGATGCCCATGCTGCTCTGGATGATCACCTTGCCGTAGCGCTGGGCGACGCCCATCGCCGCCAGGATCGGTGCCGTCGCATAGGGACCCTGGATCAGGTCGACCTTGTCCACGGTGATCAGCTTCTCGTAGAGGCTGCGCGCCACATCCGGCTTGGACTGGTCGTCGAGCAGAACATACTCGACGGGCCGGCCGAGGAAGCCGTCGCGGCTGTTGATCTCCTCGACCATGATCTCCGAGGCGATCTTGTGGATGACCGCGGTCTGCGCGAGGAAACCCGTCAGCGAGAGCGTGCCGCCAACGCGCACCGGCTTTCCCGAAGGCGCCGCGCGTCCGATTGCCGGCGCCGCCAGCATTGCCGTCGAACCCAACAGTCCAGCCAAGACATGGCGACGACGCCATGAGCCCACCCGCTCGCGCATCTGCTTCCTCCGTCGACGTGTATTTGATTTGAACGTCGTTGAGTGGGATCGTGGCGGATCGATCCTCGTAAGTAAATCGGATTTTCGAAACTTTCGAAAATATTGAACTGTTGCGTTCTGCGGGATTCGACCCGCCTCCGAAACCGCAGACGCAGCGTTTCTTTCGGCTTATTCTCCGCCGGGTTCGCAACGGAGAAGTCCCAATGAAGAGCTACAAGGTCGTCGAGTTCGGCCAGCCCCTGCAGAAGGTCGAAGAGAGCAATCCCGCGCCCCAGGGCGCAGAAGTGCTGGTCAAGGTCACGGCCGCCGGCGTCTGCCACAGCGACGTGCACCTGTGGGAAGGCTTCTTCGACATGGGCGGCGGCAACAAGGTGTCGACGCAGAAGACGATGAACCCGCCGCGCACCATGGGCCACGAGATCGTGGGCGAGGTCGTGGCGCTCGGCCCCGACGCCAAGGGCGCCAAGGTCGGCGACAAGGCCGTGGTCTATCCGTGGATCGGCTGCGGCACCTGCTGGTACTGCACCAACGGCCGCGAGCATCTCTGCCCGACGCCGCGCGCGCTCGGCGTCAACAATGACGGCGGCTATGCCGACCATGTCCTCGTCCCCGACGCGAAGTACCTCTATCCCTACGGCAACATCCCGACCGAGCTGGCCTGCCTCTATGCCTGCTCCGGCATCACCGCCTTCAGCGCGGTCAAGAAAGCGGTCGGCGAGGATGCCGGCAAGCCCATCCTGGTGATCGGCGCCGGCGGCGTCGGCCTGATGGGCGTGAAGTTCGCGCAGTCGGTGCTGGGCCATGCGCCGATCGTGGCCGACATCGACGAGAACAAGCGCAAGCTCGCGCTCGACAACGGCGCGGTCGCCGCCATCGATCCGCGCGACAAGGATGCCCGCAAGAAGGTCTTCGAGCTGACCGGCGGCACCGGCGTGGGCGCGGCCATCGACTTCGTCGGCGCCGACAGCACCGCCCAGTTCGGCGTCAAGGCGCTGGCGCGCGGCGGCCGGCTGGTCGTCGTCGGCCTGTTCGGCGGCACCTTCTCGCTGCCCATGCCGATGTTCGCCTTCACCGGCTGCCAGATCGTGGGCTCCGTAACCGGCAGCCCGGGCGAGATGAAGGAGATGATGGACCTCGTCACCGCCGGCAAGGTGACGCCGGTCCCGATCGTCAAGCGCACGCTCGACGAGGCCGATGCGACGCTGCAGGAACTGCGCAAGGGCCTGATCATGGGGCGGGCCGTCCTCGTTCCGTGAGCCAGGCGACACGCGCCCTCGCCCACGCCTTCGACACCGGAGCGCTCGCCGCCAGGCGGGCGTTCTTCCTGCGCGCCGAGGATCCGCGCTTCGTGGAGATCGACGCGGAGCAGTCGTTCCGGCCGGCCTATCTGCGCCTGAAGCAGGCCGTGCCGCGGCTGGAGCACGGCGGGCATGAACTCGGCCTCGTGCAGCTGACCAAGCACAAGGAAGAGAACTTCGCCAACATCGCGCGCGGCTGGGCACTGCTCGCAGCCGGCGGCACGCTGGTCTGTGCCGGCGCCAACGACGACGGGGCCGCGAGCCTCGAGAAGCATGTCGGCAAGGCCTTCGGCGGCGTCGACACGCTCTCGAAGTTCCACAGCCGCGTCTTCTGGTTCACCAAGGGCGAGCACACGCCGCCGGACTATTGGCAGAAGCTCGCGACGCTGCAGCCGGTGGGCGACGGCTCGTGGCTGAGCCAGCCCGGCGTCTTCTCTTGGGATCACATCGACGACGGGTCCGCTCTCCTGGCGACTCATCTTCCGCACGACCTCTCAGGCCATGTGGCCGATTTCGGTTGTGGCTGGGGTTTCCTGACGCGGCATGTGCTCGCCACCTGCCCTGCCCTCACGAAGGTCGACGGCATCGACGCCGAGCACCGCGCCATCGAAGCCGCCCGTGCGAACGTCCCCGATGCGCGGGCGACGTTCCATTGGCTCGACCTGATCAACGAGGCGGCGCCCGCGACCTACGACGCCATCGTCTGCAATCCGCCGTTCCATACCGGCCGCGCCGCGGAGCCTGCGCTGGGCCAGGGGTTCATCTCCGTTGCCGCCCGCGCCCTCAAACAAGGCGGCCGCCTCTACATGGTGGCCAATCGAGGACTGCCCTACGAGCCGCTTCTGAAGGCGAACTTCGCATCCTTCGAGACGCTGGCCGACAACAACAAGTTCAGGGTGACGCTGGCGCGCCGTTGAGGACGGCGGCGATCAGGAACTCCCTGTTTCCTTCCGCGCCCGTGATCGGACTCTCCGTCACACCGAGTACATGCCAGCCAGGTTGCTCGGCCAGCCAGGCTGAAATCGTCTCGACGACTTCGGTGTGAAGCTCAGGCTCGCGCACGATACCGCCCTTGCCGACGCGGCCCTTGCCGACCTCGAACTGCGGCTTGATGAGAGCGGCCAGATGCGCGCCCGGAGCGGCGAGCGCGAGGGCAGCCGGCAGGACGAGCCGAAGGCCCACGAACGACGCGTCGCACACGACGAGGTCGATCGGGTCCGGAATCTGAGCCCGCGTGACGTCGCGGATATTCGTCTTCTCCATCGACAAGACGCGCGGGTCGGTGCGCAGCTTCCAGGCGAGCTGGTTGGTGCCGACGTCCACGGCATAGACCTTCGCTGCACCCCGCTGGAGGAGGCAGTCGGTGAAGCCACCGGTCGAGGAGCCGACATCGAGCGCGATGCGGCCCGTCACCGCAATTGCAAAGTGGTCCAGCGCCTTCTCGAGCTTCAGCCCGCCGCGCGAGACATAGGGATGGAGCTGGCCGCGCACCTCGATCGGCATGTCGTCGGCGACGGGCTGCCCCGCCTTCTCCAGCCGCCGGTCGTTCGAAAAGACGAGCCCGGCCATGACCAGCCGCTGCGCCGCCGCCCGTGTTTCCACGAGCCCCCGCTCGACCAGCGCCACGTCCAGCCGCGTCTTCGCCAATACTGTCTCCCTTCGGATGACCTGCTAGCATGCCGGGCATGAGCATGAAACTTCTCGAGGGCGAGCGCGCCCTGATCACCGGCTGCGCCGGCGGCATCGGCCGCGGCATCGCCAAGGCACTCAAGGCCGAGGGCGCGACCGTGCTCGGCAGCGACATCGCCGCCCCGCCCGCAGAGGACGGTATCGATTTCCTTGCCGCCGACCTGTCGAAGCGCGACGGCTGGAAGGGCCTGCTCGACGGGGCGGTGAAAAAGCTCGGTTCGATCTCCCTGTTCGTCCATGCCGCGAGCCCGCGCCGTCTCGAGGTCGACACGCCGCTGTCGGTCAGCGAGGAGACATGGGACCTGATGACCGACATCAACCTGCGTTCGGGATTCTTCCTCGCCCGCGAAGTCGGTCGTCACATGCGTGACAACGCGATCAAGGGCCGCATGATCCTGGTCACCTCGCAGCACCGCGAGACGCCGCGCAACTTGGCCCACTACAGCGCCTCGAAGGCCGGCATGACCATGGTGATGAAGGAACTCGCGCGCGTGCTTGCGCCGGACGGCATCCGCGTGAACGCGATCGCGCCGGGCGCGATTCCGGGCGGCGGCTTCGTGGCGGACAATCTCGCCGAGCTGGTCGCGCAGATTCCGCTCGGCCGCGCCGGCACGCCCGACGACATCGCCCAGGTCGCCGTCGCGATTCTCTCGGAAAGATTTGGCCGCTATGTGGTGGGTACGACAGTAGAAGTTGATGGTGGATTGGGCCTCGCGAGCTGGATTCCTGCCAAGGCTTGACCTCGCTCGACGGAAGGGTTGAGGTGCGGTCCGCAAATGGAGGAGTTCACCATGACGCTTCGCATCAATTCGACCGCACCCGACTTCAAGGCCGAGACGACCCAGGGTCCGATCGAGTTCCACAAGTGGATCGGCGACAGCTGGGCGATCCTGTTCTCGCACCCCAAGGACTTCACGCCGGTCTGCACCACCGAGCTCGGCTACATGGCCGGGCTCAAGCCGCAGTTCGACAAGCTCAACACCAAGATCGTCGGCCTTTCGGTCGATCCCGTGACCAACCACTCCAAGTGGGCCAAGGACATCGAGGAGACGCAAGGCCACGCCGTCACCTTCCCGATGATCGGCGATCCCGAACTGAAGGTCGCGACCGCCTATGACATGCTGCCCGAAGGCGCCGGCTCGACCTCGGAAGGCCGCACCGCCGCCGACAACGCCACCGTGCGCTCGGTGTTCATCATCGGCCCCGACAAGAAGATCAAGGCGATGCTCACCTACCCGATGAGCAGCGGCCGCAACTTCGACGAGGTGCTGCGTCTCCTCGAGTCCTGCCAGCTCACCGCGAAGCACCAGGTGGCGACGCCGGTGAACTGGAAGAAGGGCGAGGACGTGATCATCGTGCCGGCGGTTTCCGACGAAGCGGCCAAAGCGAAGTATCCGAACGGCTGGAAGGCGCCGAAGCCCTATCTGCGCATCGTGCCGCAGCCCAAGGACTGAGCGAGCGACTGCAGGAGACGCGGACATGACGGACGAACTCTGGCGTTGGTCGGCGGTCGACCTGGCGCAGGCGATCGCACGGGGTGCAGTTTCGAGCGAGGACGCGACTCGCTCCGTCCTGGGTCGCATCGAGGCCGTCAATCCGAAGGTCAATGCCGTCGTCGACGTAATGGCCGACGAGGCGCTGCTGGGCGCGCGTGAGGCCGACGCCGCGCGCCGCAGCGGCGCCGTCTGCGGTCCGCTGCACGGCGTGCCGGTGACGGTGAAGGTCAACGTCGACACCAAGGGCCGCGCCACCACCAACGGCGTCGTGGCCTTTCGCGACCTGGTGGCGACCGAAGACAGTCCGGTCGTCTCCAACCTGCGCAAGGCGGGCGCGGTCATCGTCGGCCGCACCAACACGCCCGCCTTCTCGCACCGCTGGTTCACCGACAACGAGCTGCACGGCCCGACGCGCAACCCGTGGGGCAAGGGACTGACGCCCGGCGGATCGAGCGGCGGCGCGGCGGCGGCCCTCGCGGCCGGCATGGGCGCCATCGCGCATGGCAACGACTATGGCGGCTCGATCCGCTATCCCGCCTATGCCTGCGGCGTGGCGGGCCTTCGTCCGACGCCCGGCCGCGTGCCGGCTTTCAACCCCTCGGCGACCGCCGAACGGCCGATCACGGCGCAGCTCATGTCCGTTCAGGGCCCGCTGGCGCGCACCATTGGAGACCTGCGCCTCGCCTTCGCCGCCATGGCGATGGGCGATGCGCGCGACCCCAACTGGGTGCCGGCGCCGCTCGTCGGGCCCGCCCCATCGCGTCCGCTGCGCGCCGCGATCGCGCCCGCCCCGTTCGACGACGTGGTGCCGGAGGTGCGCGCGGCGATCGTCGCCGCCGGCAAGGCCCTCGAAGCTGCGGGCTACGAAGTCGACGAGATCGCACCGCCGCAGTTGGGTGAAGCGGCAGAGCTCTGGCACCGGATGGTCGTCAACGACGAGCGCCGGGGCTTCGTCGCCACCGTGCAGGCGCTGGGCGATGCCGCGGCCCGGCGCAACGTCGAGGGCCACCTGCGCTACGTGCCGGAGGTCGATGCCGGTGGGCTGCTCGATGCCTTCGGCTCCCGGCTCGCGCTGATGCGGGCCTGGTCACTGTTCTTTGCGGACTATGCGGTCGCGGTCGTGCCGGTGTCGCACGTCCTGCCCTTCCCCGACGGGCTCGACCTGCAGGACCAGCCGGTGGTGGATCGCATGATGGCGGCGCAGCACTGCCTGCTCGCGACGCCCGTGCTGGGCTATCCCTCGGTCTCGGTGCCGACCGGCCTTACCGCCGGCACGCCGGTCGGCGTGCAGGTGATCGCGGCCCGCTTCCGCGAGGATCTCTGCCTCAATGCCGCGGAGATCGTCGAGGCCCACGCCCCGCGTCTCACGCCGATCGACCCGCGCGGTTAGCCGCGCGCGCGCTCGGTCTGCTGGCCGAGCGCCGCGAGCGCCGTCGCCACGATCTGCGGCGCGTTGAGGCCAGCCCATTCGTACTGCCGGACCGGCGAGGCGTGATCGAGGAAACGGTCGGGCAGAACCATCGGCCGCACCTTAAGGCCGCCATCCAGCAGACCCGAGGTCGCGAGATACTGCAGCACGAAGCTCGCGAAGCCGCCGACCGAGCCTTCCTCGATCGTGATCAGCACCTCGTGCTCGCGCGCGAGACGCCGGATCAGGTCGGTGTCGAGCGGCTTGGCGAAGCGGGCATCGGCGACCGTTGTGCTGAGCCCCTTGGCGCCAAGGTCTTCCGCCGCCACCAGGCACTCCTGCAGGCGCGCGCCGAAGTTCAGGATCGCGATCTTGGTGCCCTCGCGCACGATCCGGCCCTTGCCGATCTCCAGCGGTGTTCCCTTGGCGGGCAGTTCGACGCCGACACCCTCGCCGCGCGGATAGCGGAAGGCCGAGGGTCGGTCGTCGATCTGCGCCGCCGTGGCCACCATGTGCATCAGCTCGAGTTCATCGCCCGCGGCCATGATCACGAAGTCCGGCAGGCAGCCGAGAAAGGCCACGTCGAACGAGCCCGCGTGGGTGGCGCCGTCGGCGCCGACCAGCCCGGCACGATCGATGGCGAAGCGCACCGGCAGCTTCTGGAGGGCGACGTCGTGCACGACCTGGTCGAAGGCGCGCTGCAGGAAAGTAGAATAGATCGCGGTGAACGGCTTGAATCCCTCGGTCGCCAGTCCGGCGGCGAAGGTGACGCCATGCTGCTCGGCGATCGCCACGTCGAAGGTGCGTTCGGGGAATCGCTCGGCGAACTTGTCGAGGCCGGTGCCTGACGGCATCGCCGCGGTGATCGCCACGATCTTCTTGTCGGCCTCCGCTTCGGCGATCAGCGCCTTGCCGAACACGGAGGTGTATTGCGGCGCGTTGGCGATCGGCTTGGACTGCTTGCCGGTGATGACGTCGAACTTCACGACGCCGTGGTACTTGTCCGCGCTCGCCTCGGCCGGGGCATAGCCCTTGCCCTTCTTGGTGACGACATGGACCAGGATCGGCTTGTCGAGATCGCTGTCGCGGGCGTTCTTCAGGACAGGCAGCAGATGGTCGAGATTGTGACCGTCGACCGGGCCCACATAGTAGAAGCCCAGCTCGTCGAACAGCGTACCGCCGGCAACGAAGCCGCGGGCAAATTCCTCGGCACGCTTGGCTGCGAGTTCCAGCGGCTTGGGCAGGCTCTCGGCGAAGGTGCGGCCGAGATTGCGCAGGGTGACGTAGGGCCGGCCCGACAACAGGCGCGAGAGATGGCCCGAGAGGGCTCCGACCGGCGGCGCGATCGACATGTCGTTGTCGTTCAGCACCACGATCAGCCGTGAGCGCAGGGCGCCTGCATTGTTCATCGCCTCGTAGGCCATGCCGGCACTGAGCGCGCCGTCGCCGATCACGGCGATCACGTTGTTGGAGCCGCCCGCCAGGTCGCGCGCGACCGCCATGCCGAGACCGGCCGAGATCGAGGTCGAGGAATGGGCCGCGCCGAACGGGTCGTATTCGCTTTCGGACCGCCGCGTGAAGCCGGAAAGACCGCCCTCCTGGCGCAGGGTGCGAATCCGGCTGCGGCGCCCCGTGACGATCTTGTGCGGATAGGCCTGGTGGCCGACGTCCCAGATCAGCCGGTCCTTGGGCGTGTCGAAGACGTAGTGCAGGGCTACGGTCAGTTCGACGACGCCCAGTCCCGCGCCGAGATGGCCGCCAGTGACAGAAACGGCCGAAATCGTCTCCTGACGCAGCTCGTCGGCGAGCTGGCGCAGCTGGTCGGCGCGCAGGCGCCGGATGTCGGCGGGAACGTCGACGGTATCGAGGAGCGGCGTCGTACTCTGCCCGGTCATTGAACTATCATACTCCTGCACGGCGCACCGTGCCCCAACTTCAGCTACGACGCGCCACGACGAATTCTGTGGCTTGCCTCAACAAATCCGCGGCCTCGCCGAAAGGCTCGAGATGCGCCGCCGCCTGTCGCGCGAGAATCGCCGCCTGCGCCCGCGCGCGCTCGACTCCCAGAATGGAGACGAACGTGGCCTTTCCGGCCGCTTCGTCCTTGCCCGTCGCCTTGCCGAGTTCGGCCGCATCGCCCTCGATGTCGAGAAGATCGTCGACAATCTGGAAGGCGAGGCCCAGATCGTGAGCATACATCGAAAGCGCTGACCGGGCGTGGTCGCTGGCCTTCCCGAGAATGGCGCCGGCGGTGCACGAGAACGAGATCAACGCGCCGGTCTTCAATCGTTGCAGATGGGTGATGGCGCCGATCGACTGGTCGGAACCCTCCTCCTCGGCCAGCAGGTCGAGCATCTGGCCGCCGACCATTCCCCGTGCCCCGGCAGCCTTTGCCAGCTCCGCGACCAGCGCCACGCGCACCGCCGGGTCGCCATGCGTGTCCTCGTGCGCGAGCACCTCGAACGCCAGCGCCTGCAGCGCATCGCCGGCGAGAATGGCCGTCGCCTCGTCGAACTGTCGATGGCAGGAAGGCTTGCCGCGCCGCAGGTCGTCGTCGTCCATTGCCGGCAGGTCGTCGTGGATCAGCGAATAGGCGTGCACGAATTCGATGGCGCTGGCGGTGCGCAGGGCGGACAAAGTCCCGACCTTGAACAGGGTGGCGCCGGCCAGGACGAAGAAGCCCCGCAGCCTCTTGCCGCCGCCCAGGCTGGAATAGCGCATCGCCTCGAAGACGCGCGCCTCGCCCGAGAGGCCGCTCGGGAGCAGGCGCTCCATGGTGCGTTCGACCGACTCGGCCGCAAACGAAAGTGCAGCGCCAAACCGGGTGTGCGACGACAACGGCATGGGGGTGAGGATCAGCCGAGATCTGCGGGCTGGGTCGCGACCGAACCGTCGGCAGAGAAGACGATCTTCTCCACCTTCATCTTCGCCTCGGAGAGCCGCTGCTCGCAGTGGCGCTTCAGCAGGGCGCCGCGCTCATAGGCCGAAATGGCCTCGTCGAGCTTCACCTGGCCGCGTTCCAGCTGCTGGACGATGCCTTCCAGTTCCTTGAGCGCATCCTCGAAGGAGAGCGCCGCAATGTCCTTTGGCAGTGTGGGTTCTTTGGCCAATTCTTGCCTCTTGAAGGGGTTGGTCTGGATGGTAGCTGGCGGCGGCGAACATGTCGAAAAATGCCGCCCGCGTCACGTAAATAGACCGAAAATTCCCGAATCAGAGAGCAGAACGGCGCGAGTGCAACTGATGATACTCAATTCACGCATTAGTGACATGGCCGCCTTGCACGTTCGCAGGTCAAAACCCGCTCTGGCGCATTGCGATACGAGTGAGGCGATGGCAGGTTCCGCTCCGCAAAGAAATAAACGGCCATTTACCAAAAGGAGCAAACGCCGATGGGCAACGTCAGTCATCTCGTAACGCGAACCGCGGCTTTCCAAAGCTCGCTTGAAAATGG
>CANIEC010000079.1 GCA_947466085.1 Rhodospirillales bacterium | reverse complement strand
CGATCGCGATGTCGCCGGCGGTGGGTGTCTCGAAGCCGGCGATCATCATCAGGGTCGTGGTCTTGCCCGAGCCGCTGGGGCCCAGCAGCGTCAGGAATTCGCCGGAGCGGATGTCGAGCGAGACTCCGTCCACGGCCTTGGCGGCGGCGTTGGCGCGATCGTAGGTCTTCTCCAGGTTGGAGAGCGTCACCGATGCGCCGCTGCCTGAGGCGGAGCCGGCTCCGTTCATGGCAGCGCCGGTCATCGCGTCAGCTCAACAGCCACTTGTTGAACTTGGGAATGACCGTCTCGCGATTGTCGATCCACCAATCGTAGTTGTAGTTGACGAGCTGCTTCTTGATGTCCGGCGCGCTCGGCAGCACGGCCAGGCGTTCCGTCGGGATGTACTCGTTCGACTTGGCGTTCACCGACCCATAGGGAATGCCGAGACAGACGCGGGCCTGCGGGATGGCCATGGTCGAGTAGGCGACGAATTTCATGGCGTTGACCTTGTTCTTGGCCCCCTTGGGAATGCCCCAGGCATCGCGCTTCAGCAGACCCTGGTTCCAGCTGACCGCCGCGGGCACGCCGGCGGCCTGCAGCGCGGCCATGCGTCCGTTCCACACCGTGGTCATCGTGACTTCGCGATCGGTCAGGAGCTGGATGGGCACCGCGCCGGTGTCCCACCATTTGAAGACATCCTTCTTGATCTTGCTGTAGCTCGCGAGCGCCTTGTCGATGTCGATCGGGTAGAGCTTGTCGGCCGGCACGCCGGCCGCCATCAGCGCGAATTCCATCTCGGGCCAGCCGCCGCTGTTGGTGCCGAACATGGCGCGGTCGCCGGGGAACTTCTTGGTGTCCCAGAAGTCGGCCCAGCTCGACGGGACGGCGCCCTTGAAGGCATCGGTGCGATAGGCGAGGACCTGCGCCCAGACCAGCATCTCCAGGCCGTACTCGAAGCGGTACTGGGCCTCCACGCCGGAGTCGACGATGTCGTAGTCGATCTTCTCGAAATAGTCGCCGCGCTTCTGGAGGTTCATGATCGAGCCGCGGCTGAGCTGCGCCATGTCCCATTCGACGTTGCCGGTCTCGACCATGGCCTTGACCTTGGTCGCGTCGGAGCCCGGGAAGGCACGCACCTTGATGCCGGTGATCTTCTCGAACGGCTCGAAATAGGCCTTCAGCTGGACCTCCTGCATCAAGCCACCGAAGGTGGCGATCCGGACTTCGCCGCTGCCCTTGAGGATATCGGGTACCGTCATCTGCTCGGGCCAGGCGGCCTGGCCGTAGCTCGGGCGGATGAAGGGCGCCGCCACGAGGCCGGCTCCCAGCAGTCCCAGAGTGCTGCGCCTGCCGATGGTCTTCTTGCTCATGGATGCCGTCCTTCCGTTGCTTGATCAGTAAGCGAGGAGATTTTCCCTGAACTGCTTGTGCTCGTAGGCCTTGCGCACCAGGCCGCGATCCTGGAGGGCGGGGACCAGCCCGTCCTCGATCTCGGCCAGGGTGCGGCGGTTGACGTTGGGCATGGAGAAGAGGAATCCGTCGCCGCCGACCTCCTGCATGACCTCGCCCATGCGCGCGGCCACCGAATCGCAGGTGCCGCAAAGTTCGATCGACAGGTCGACGGCGTTGAACGAGGCCATGGTCTGGCGGATCGAGCGGCCGGCGGCCAGGGTCCGGAACTGTTCGAGGTTGAGCTGGTGACCGTTGGTGGTCACGTCGTCGGGCAGCGGCTTGTCGAGGTCGAACTTGCCGAAGTCGATGTTGGTGACCTTGCCGAAGTGAGCGAGGCGCTCCTGGATGTTGGCCTGGGCCATGCCCTCGCGCTTCTTCTTGCGCTCCAGTGCCTCCTCCATGGTCTCGCCGAGGATCGGGTTGATCAGGTAGAGCACCTTGCAGTCGCTCGGTTTGCGGCCCTGCGCGATCATGTGCTTGTGCACGTCGTCGCGGTAGGCGCGCATGGCGTCGATGCCCTTGGCATTGACGACGATCGTGTCGGCATGGGCGGCCGCGAAGCGCCGGCCGCGCGGCGAGCCGCCGGCCTGGGCGATCACCGGCCGGCCCTGCGGGCTGGGGCCGGAGTTGAGCGGGCCGCGGGTCTTGAAGTACTTGCCCTCGTAGTTCACGCCGTGGACCCTGGTGTGGTCGATCAGGTTGCCGCTCTTGCGGTCGGCGATCATCGCGCCCGGCTCCCACGAGCCCCACAAGCCGCGCACCACCTCCATGTATTCGTCGGCCATGTCGTAGCGCAGGTCGTGCTCGGGCATGCCCGGCATGCCGAAGTTCATTGCCGCGAAGTCGGAGCTGCCGGTCACGGCATTCCAGCCGGCTCGGCCGGCCGACACCTGGTCGAGCGTCGCCATCAGGCGGGCCAGCAGATAGGGATGGTAAGCGTAGGTGCCGAAGGTGGGCACGATGCCGATGCGCGAGGTCACTTGGGTCATCAGCGCGGCCACCACCGACGGATCCTGCCGCGGCACCGCGATGGCCTTCTTCAGGTAGATCTCGGTCGAGCCGCCGAAACTCTCGCCAACGTAAGAGGAATCCTCGAGGAGGATGTAGTCGAAGCAGGCCCGCTCCAGGCTGCGCGCCATGTCGAGGAACAGCTCCGGCTGCTCCCATGTCGTCCCGATGTGACCTGTCCAGGGCTCCCCCCAGGCCTGCACACTGGAGCCCTGTAAGAACCACGCGAGATGAAATGGGTTGGTCGCCACGAACGCCCTCCGATGCCGCCTGCTCGGCATACGTGACGCAAATACTGTGCCGGGAGTTCGCAGGGCGGCTCTGCGTTCCAAGGGGGAAAGAGCTGATCGCACCGCAACGCGAGTTGCGTTACGATGAGGCCTGCGGCGTGGCCGAACACAGCAGGAGCGCGAGATGGATACGGTGATGCAATCCGACAAGCTCGAGATGACCGAAGCCGAATGGCAGGCCCGTTGCGACCTCGCGGCGCTCTACCGGATCACCGATCATTTCGGCTGGACCGACACGATCGACACCCACATGACGGTGCGCATCCCGGGCGAGCCCAAGTGCTTCCTGATCAACAATTACGGTGATCTGTTCGAAGAGATTACCGCCTCGAGCCTCGTGAAGATGGACATCGACGGCAACGTCTACGCCAAGGACGGCAAGTTCAACGCCGCCGGCTTCACCATCCATTCGGGCGTCTACAAGGCGCGGCCGGATGCAAACTGCGTGATGCATACGCACACCCGCGCCGGCACCGGCGTCTCGGTCCTGAAGAAGGGCATTCGCCCGATCAGCCAGGATGCGCTCTCGGTCTATGACGACCTCGTCTATCACGAGTACGGCATGCCGACGTCGCAGGAAGAGTGCGATGCGCTGGGTGTGTCCTGCCAAAGCGGCAACTCGGTGGTGCTGCGCAACCACGGCCTGCTGACCGTCGGCTCCACGATCCCGGGCGCCCTGCGGCGCATGTACATGCTTGAGCGTGCCTGCGAGGTCGAGGTCATCGCCCGCAGCCTCGACGAAGAGGCCGCACCGATCGAGGAAGACGTGATCCGCCAGTATGGCGAGCGCGCCAGGCAGCAGCGCGCCAATCCGGAATACGGCATGACCTACTGGAAGGCCGCCCTGCGCCAGATCGAGGGCAAGGGCACCGACTGGCGGCAGTAGTCCCGCCGGACCGACGGTCGGGTCTGCACACGAAAAGAGCGCGCCGCGAGGCGCGCTCTTCTGATTCGGAGGAGGGTGCTACTTCGCCGGTGCCGAGAGTTTTGCGATCTCGCCCCAGCGGCGAAGCTCGCTGGCGAGGTAGGCGCTCAGATCGGCGGGGCCGCCACGTCGGTCCTCGATTCCCTGCACGCGGAAGGACTCCTTGACCTTCGGGCTATCCATCGCCTTGTCGACGGCTCGGTGGAGCTTATCGACGATCGGCTGGGGCGTTCCCTTCGGCGCCATCATGTAGAACGACACGTCGGCCACGATGTCGGGATAGCCGAGTTCCTTGAAGGTCGGGGTGTCGGGAAGCGCCGCCGCGCGCTTCTCGCCGGTGACGGCGAGCAGACGGGCCTGCTTGGCGTTATGAACCGGTACGCCCGACGCGACGGGCGTGAACCAGACCTGGATGCGGTTGGTAAGCAGGTCGTTCAGCGCATCGGTGGTGCTCTTGTAGGGCACCATCACCATGTCGATCTTCGCCGCGCGATTGAGCATCTCGCCAAGGAACTGCGGCACGCCGCCGGCGAAGCCCGAGAAGTTGATCTTGCCCGGTTGTTGCCGGGCGAGCTCGACCAGTTCGGCGACGGTCTTCGCCGGCAGTTCGTTGGGCACGAACATCGAATAGTAGACGCCGCCCGTGAAGCTGACCGGTGTCAGGTCATTCAGCAGGTTGACCGTGTTGTTGCCGGTGGCCTGGTTGATGATGTTGCTCAGGGACGAGATCACGACCGTATGGCCGTCGGGCCGCGCCTTCGCCGTGTACTCGGCGCCGATGTTGCCCGTGGCGCCGGGGCGATTTTCGACGATGACGCTCTGGCCCAAGGTGGCTGTCATGTCCTGGGCGAGCAGGCGGGCGATAATGTCGTTGGTGGTGCCCGGCCCGAATGGCGCGACGATGACGATGGGCTTGCCGGGCTGAAGATCCTGCGCGATGGCCGGAGCCGCTGCGGCCGCAACACTCGCCATTGCCGACGCGACGGCCGCACGCCGGGACAGTTTCATGTGCCGCATTGAGTTTCCTCCCACTGATGTCTTCTTATCGGCAGGATTTAACGGTCCAGCGTCGCGGGCCGTCAACTCGGCCGGCTATCTGCCCTTCCACTCCGGCTTCGGCTTCTTGCCCACGAACGCGTCGATGCCGGCCTGCGCATCCTCGCGTTGCAGGGCGCCGGCCATGAAGTCGGTCGCGTAGGCGTAGGCCTGCTCGACGGTCATCTCCATGTGCTTTCGGAACATCGCCTTGCCCGAGGCGATCTGCTGCGGCGGCTGGGCGGCGATATGGTCGGCCAGCGCCCTGGTCTCGCTGTCGAGGTCGGCGGGCGGGACGACGCGGCTCACCAGACCGTCGCGCAGCGCCGTCGCGGCATCGACGAACTGACCGGTGAACAGCATGTCGAGCGCGCGCTTGGGGCCTATGGTCCGCCCGACAGCCACCGAGGGCGTGCCGCAGAACAGGCCGTTGATGATGCCGGAGGTCGCGAAGGTCGCCGTGCTCGAAGCTACCGCGAGGTCGCAGGCGGCGACGAGCTGGCAGCCGGCGGCAGTGGCGACCGCCTTGACCTTGGCGATCACCGGCTGGGGCAGGCGGCTGATCGACATCATCATCGCGGAGCAGCGCGTCATCAGGTCGTGATGGACGGCATAGTCGCGGGTCGAGGCAACCTCGCGCAGATCGTGGCCGGTCGAAAAGGCGCGGTCGCCCTGCGCCTCTATCACGACGCAGCGGATGTCCTTGTCCTCGGCCAGCCTGTCGAGTTCCGCCTGCAGCGCGTCTATAAGGTCGCCGGAGAGGGCGTTCATGGCGTGCGGTCGGTTGAGCGTGAGGAAGGCGACGCGGCCCTCGTCGCGGCGCAGCAGGACGGGTTCGTTGGAGGCGGCGGTCATGGCGGCAGTCTACGGGAAGAGGGCAGGTGCGTCATGCCGGTGATGTCGCCAGCCGAGTTGATGACGTTCCTCGGCGAGCATTTCCCGCAGGCCGCCCATCTCGGGCTCGCCATCGAGCATCTCGACGACCGGACCATCCGCCTGCGCCTGCCGACGCACGAGCGGCATCTGCGGCCGGGCGGCACGATCTCGGGCCCGACCCTCATGTGGCTGGTCGATTGCGGTTTCTACCTGCTGATCCTGGGCCAGCTCGGACCGGTGGCCCTGGCGGTGACGACCAACCTCAACATCAATTTCATGCGCAAGCCCGAGCCGGCCGACCTGATCGGGGAGGGGCGATTGCTGAAGCTCGGCAAGACCCTGGCGGTCGGGGACTTCACGATCTGGAGCGACGGCAAGCCGGAACCTGTGGCGCACGCCACCGTCACATATGCCATACCGCGTAAGGCTTAAACGGGAGGTATTATAATACCGCAAATGTAAGCCATTGATTTTATTTGGCTTATTTAGACGATTTGACAAGCCTCGCGTCTCTCTCCATAAGCGCGCGCTCATTGGAAGAAAGACCCATGCACGCCCTCACGCACTCCACTCCCAGCATCAAGACCGCCGACGTCAAGAAGAAGTGGTTTCTGATCGACGCCGACGGCCTCGTGCTCGGCCGGCTCGCCTCGATCATCGCCATGCGCTTGCGCGGAAAGCACAAGCCGATGTTCACGCCGCACATCGATTGCGGTGACAACATCGTCGTCATCAACGCCGAGAAGGTGCGCCTTACGGGCCGCAAGGCCGAGCGCGAAGTCTTCTACTGGCACACCGGTCACCCCGGCGGCATCAAGGGCGAGACCCTGGGCAAGCGCCTCGAAGGCCGCTTCCCGGAGCGCGTCCTGGTCAAGGCTGTCGAGCGCATGATCACCCGCGGCCCGCTCGGCCGGGCGCAGATGAAGAACCTGCGCGTCTATGCCGGACCGAACCACGAGCAGGAGGCTCAGCAGCCCGAGAAGCTCGACATCGCCGCAATGAACCGCAAGAACTCGAGGATCGGCTAACATGGCTACCGAACTTTCGTCGTTTGCCGAACTGAAGAAGGCCCCGACCGCCGGCGCGCAGATTGCCGGCGCGCCCCGCGAGAAGGAAATCGACGCGCAGGGTCGCGCCTATGCCACGGGTCGCCGCAAGAACGCGGTTGCCCGCGTCTGGGTCAAGCCCGGCACCGGCAAGATCACCATCAACGGCCGCGACCAGACGATCTACTTCGCGCGTCCCACGCAGCGCATGATGATCCAGCAGCCGTTCGACGTGACACAGCGCAACGGCCAGTTCGACGTCGTCGCCACGGTTTCCGGTGGCGGCCTGTCGGGCCAGGCGGGCGCCGTACGTCACGGCATCTCGCAGGCGCTCACCAAGTTCGAGCCCGGCCTGCGCGGCAGCGTCAAGGCTGCCGGCTTCCTCACCCGCGACAGCCGCGTGGTCGAGCGCAAGAAGTACGGCCGCGCCGGCGCGCGTCGCCGCTTCCAGTTCTCGAAGCGCTAAACCCGCGTTTCCGATATCTTCGAAGGGCGCCTCAGGGCGCCCTTCGTTTTTCTGGAGTAGCGATTCGATGTCCGGTCTCATCGTGCCCTTCAACGGCTTCGTGCCCCAGGTTCACAGCACGGCCTTCGTGGCGCCCAACGCGACGCTGATCGGCGAAGTCGAAATCGCCGCGAACTGCAGCATCTGGTTCGGCGCCGTGCTGCGCGGTGACGGGCCGGGCATCAAGATCGGCGAGAATTCCAACATCCAGGACGGGACGGTGATCCACATCGCCGCGCGCGGCGTCGGCACCGTGGTCGGCCGCAACGTGACCGTCGGTCATCTCGCGCTGCTGCACGCCTGCGAAGTGCAGGACGACGCCTTCATCGGCATGCATTCCACCGTGCTCGACGAGGCGGTGGTCGAGACCGGCGCGATGGTCGCGGCGGGGGCGGTGGTGACGCCGCGGAAGATCGTGCGCAAGGGCGAGTTGTGGGCCGGCAATCCAGCGGTCAAGATGCGCGACATCAACGAGAAGGATATCGAGTCCTTCCGTCGCTCGGCCGCCGCCTATGTGCGGCTCGGGCAGCGATACATGGAAGATCGTTCGAAAGCCGCGGAGTAGGCCCCGGCACGAGCGCGCCGGGCAACTCGACGTGCCTCACGGCGTTTTCGACGAGGGCGACTATGAGGCCGGGATTGCGACGATGGAGGCCCTGCTGACCGGCAAGAGGATGGGTGTTCCGGCGCCGGAGCAGGGCGGCTAGGTCCCCGACCGCACCTTCACGTAGCTGCCGGGCGCGTCCTCGATCGCGGGGAGCCCGGCGGTGCCGGGGACGCGGGCCGGAACCTTTGGGCCCGACAGCGCCGACAGCCACTTGTCCCAGTCGTGCCACCACGAGCCGGGGAACTCCTTGGCGCCGGCCTGCCATTCGGCGAGCGTCGGCGGGTTCTTGTCGGTCTCGTTCAGCCAGTGCTGGTATTTCTTGTTGCGCGGCGGATTGACGACGCCGGCAATGTGGCCGGAGCCCGCGAGCATGAAGCGCACCGGTCCGCTGAACAGCTGGGTCGCCTTGTAGACCGAACGAACCGGCGCGATGTGGTCTTCCTTGCCGGCCTGGATGTAGACCGGAATCCGGATGTTGCGCAGGTCGATCGGCACGTTGTCGAGCACGATGCCGCCCGGCTGGCTGAGCAGGTTCTTCTGGTACATGTTGCGCAGGTAATAGCTGTGCATGGCCGCCGGCATGCGTGTGGCGTCGGCGTTCCAGAACAGGAGATCGAAGGGGAAGGGGTCCTTGCCCATCAGGTAGTTGTTCACGACGAACGACCAGATGAGATCGTTGGCGCGCAGCATGTTGAAGGTCGTGGCCATCTCGCTGCCTTCGAGATAGCCCTTCTTGCTCATCATCTCCTCGACGCTGGCGAGCTGGTCCTCGTCGATGAAGACGCCGAGTTCGCCGGGCTCGCTGAAGTCGACCTGCGCGGTGAAGAAGGTGCAGGCCACGATGCGGTCGTCGTTGCGGGCAGCCATATAGGCAAGCGTCGCAGCCATCAGCGTGCCGCCGATACAATAGCCGATCGCCGACGCCTTGCGCTGTCCCGTGGCCTTCTCGATGGCGTCGAGCGCTGCGAGCGGACCCTGGTTCATGTAGTCCTCGAACACCATCTTCGAGAGACGCTCGTCGGGATTGACCCAGGAAACCACGAACACCGTGTAGCCCTGCTCGGTCGCCCACTTGATGAACGAATTCTCGGGCTTGAGGTCGAGGATGTAGAACTTGTTGATCCACGGCGGCACGATCAGCAGCGGAACCTCGTAGACCTCGTCGGTCGACGGCGCGTACTGGATGAGCTGCATGATGTCGTTCTGGTAGACGACCTTGCCGGGCGTGGTGGCGACGTTTCCGCCGACCTTGAAGGCATCCATGTCGGTCTGGCGAATGAGCAGGTTGCCTTTGCCACGCTCGAGGTCACCCAGGAGGTTCTGAAGGCCCTTCAGCAGGTTCTCGCCCTTGGACTCGACAGTGGCCTTCACCACCTGCGGGTTGGTCATGGCGAAGTTGGACGGCGACACCGCGTCGATGAACTGCCGCGTGTAGAAGTCGACCTTGCGGGCGGTCTTTTCGTCGACGCCCTCGACCTCCTTGATCGTGCCCTGCAGCCAGCGCGCCGTCAGCAGATAGGACTGCTTCAGGTAGTCGAAGACGACCTCGTCCTTCCAGGCCGGGTCGTTGAAGCGCTTGTCGCCACGGGCGGGCTCGGCCACGGGCTCGACCGTCTGGCCCATCATGCGCTGGGCCGTGACCTGCCACAGCTTCATGTACTGCTGCCACAGCTCGACCTGGGCCTGCACCAGCCGGTTCGGATCGGCCAGCATCTTGGCCGTGAAGTCCATGAAGGTCTGGGTGAGGTGAAGCGGGTCGGTGGGCTGCTGACCGTCGGCCTGATAGCGCTGGGAAAAGTCCTGCAGCAGCTTCTGGCTGCGCGTCGCGATGTCCTTGAAGGCCTCCTGGAGCTTTTCGGACTCCTCCGGAGAGAGACCGCCAAGGGCTGCGGGGGCGGGACTATCGGACATGCGTTTCCCCTTCCGAATCATTGCCTTTGTCGCGTTTCTTGCGGTAAATTCAACGCCCCGGTACCATAACTAGTGATGACCCGGGCCGCCACTTGCCTTTCATAGGTAGGCTGCGACAACTGACGGGTCAATTTTCCTCTCGGTCTTCGCTAAACAGGCGGGAAACCGGGTTCCAAGCGTATACAGCGGGTGATGACGATGCAGCGACACCAGGACACGAATGGCAGCGGCCGCTGGCTCGGTCTGCTCGGCGTGTCTGCGCTCGCCCTCCTGGCTGGCTGCGACTGGATCGGCGGTTCGACGCCCATCGGCCCGCCACCGCGCCCCGGCGCGGAGAAAGGCGTCCAGCCGTCCGCCAGCCTTCCGCCCGGCCCCGTCAATCCGCAATACGATGCCGGCGTCGTCGGCAGCGACGACCGCGCCGCGCCGGCAATCGGCTCCATCATTGCGCCCAAGGGTGGCCAGAAGGCGCAGCGCGAGGCCATCGAGAAGGAGCAGGCGGAGCGCGACCGCAAGGACCGCGAGGCGCGCCTCGAGCGGGAAGCCGCCGACAAGGAGGAGAAGGCGAGGGAAAAGCCGGAGGGGACGACTCCCGCAGCAGCCCCTGTCGGGGCGCCGCCGGTGGGCGCCGGAACGATCACCTCCGATCAGACGCCGGTCTCCGCCCCGGTACCGCCGCCGACTCCCGTGACCACTGCCCCCGTGCCGCCGCCGTCGGCCGCACCTGATCCGGCGGCCGTCCCGGTGCCGGCCACACCTACCCCTTCGGGCGATCCGAACAGGGCGTTCAGCCCGCCGTCCGGCTGGACGCCACCAGGGGCGCCCGAGGGTTCCGTGACGACCGGGGCGCCGCCGGCAAACCCTCCGTCCGCGCCGCCTGCCGTGGCTCCGCTGCCTACGCCGACGCCGCCCGCGGATCCCAACAAGGCCTTCGCGCCGCAGCCGGGCTGGGTGCCGCCAGGGATCGATGTCGGTTCAGTCATGCCGCTTGCGCCGTTGACGGTCGCGTTCACGCCGTCTGCCGACGATGCGTGCGCGGATCCGGCGCCGGTCAAGGGCAACATCGCCAAGGCGCAGTCGGGCGAAGTGCCCTTCAGCGCCCTGAAGTCGCCGCCGTTCGACGGGTCGCTGCAGGTCGCCGTGATCCAGTTCGGACCGTCCTCGACGGGCCTGGACGGCGTGGACTCTGCCGTGCTCGCGCGCGTCGCCGAGATCCAGCGCGAGAATGGCGGCACCGTCCGCATCGTGGCGCATGCCGCGCAGGACCGCGACAACTTCGATGTCTCGCGGCGTCGCGCACTGGCGATCGCCCAGGAACTGCGCCGGCTCGGCGTGCCGACCAGCCAGATGGTCGCGGAAGCGGCTTCCGACGAGGAGCCGATCTACCAGGCCAGCACCGCCCGCGGCCTCGCCGCCAACCGGCGCGTCGAAGTCTTCATCGACTTCTAGGCGCCGAAGGAAGAACGACATGGACGACTCTGAATTCCACCGCCTGAAGCGCCTGCCGCCCTACGTGTTCGCCGAAGTGAACGCCATGAAGGCCCGCGCCCGCGCCGCTGGCCAAGACGTCATCGACCTCGGCATGGGCAATCCCGACCTGCCGACCGCGCCGCACATCGTGGCCAAGCTCGCCGAGGCGGCAGCCAACCCACGCGCCCACGGCTACTCGGCCTCGCGTGGCATCCCGGGTCTGCGCAAGGCGCAGGCCGCCTATTACGAGCGCCGCTTCGGCGTCGAACTCGACCCCGAGAGCGAGATCATCGTCACGCTCGGTTCCAAGGAGGGGCTGGCCAACCTCGCGCAGGCCATCACTTCGCCCGGCGACACGGTGCTGGTTCCCAATCCCAGCTACCCGATCCATCCCTACGGCTTCATCATCGCCGGCGGCTCCGTGCGGCACATTCCGGTGCCGGGCTCGACTTCGATCGAGGAATTCCTGCCGGCGCTCGAGCGGGCGGTGCGCCATGCCGTGCCGAAGCCGCTGGCGCTGGTGCTGAACTATCCGTCCAACCCGACGGCTCAGGTCGTCGATCTCGACTTCTATGCGGCCATCGTCGATTTCTGCAAACGCCAGGGCATCTGGATCCTGTCCGACCTCGCCTATGCCGAGATCTACTTCGACGGCGTGCCGCCGCCGTCGGTGCTTCAAGTGCCGGGAGCGCGCGACATCGCCATCGAATTCACCTCGATGAGCAAGACCTACTCGATGGCCGGCTGGCGCATGGGCTTTGCGGCGGGCAACAAGACGCTGATCCAGGCCCTGACCCGCATCAAGTCCTACCTCGACTACGGCGCCTTCACGCCGATCCAGGTGGCGGCGACGGCGGCGCTGAACGGCCCGCAGGACTGCATCGTCGAGGCGCGCAATACCTACAAGGAACGCCGCGACGTCCTGATCGAGGGGCTGAAGGGCGCGGGCTGGGACCTGCCGTCTCCCTCGGCCAGCATGTTCGCCTGGGCACCGCTGCCCAAGGATTTCGCCGAACTGGGCTCTCTGGCCTTTTCGAAGCTGCTGCTGACGCAGGCCAACGTGGCGCTGTCGCCGGGCATCGGCTTCGGCGAGCACGGCGACGCGCATGTCCGCATCGCCCTCGTGGAGAACAAGCACCGCATCCGCCAGGCCGTCCGCAACATCCGGCAGGTGCTGGCCGACCCCGGTCGCTCCATCGACCTCTATCTGCGCGGCGTTGGGGACAATATCACACCGATCAAGGCTCGCGCCTGACCCCATCCTGTCGTATCAGGCGCCCATGAATTCTCCTCTCAGGATCGGCATCGCCGGCCTCGGCACCGTGGGTGCAGGCGTGGTGAAGCTGCTGGCCGAACATGGCCGGCTTCTCGCGTTGCGCGGCGGACGCCCCCTCAAGGTCGTCGCCGTCAGCGCCCGCAGCAAAGCAAAGAAGCGGGACATCGACCTCACCGGCTTGCGCTGGGAGAAGGATCCGATGGCGCTGGCGACAGCACCCGACATCGACGTCGTCGTGGAGCTGATCGGCGGTTCGGGCGGCGTGGCGCGCCGGCTGGTCCAGAAGGCCCTGGCCTCGGGCAAGCACGTCGTGACCGCCAACAAGGCGCTGCTGGCACTGCACGGCGCGGAGCTCGCCGCAGCGGCCGAGAAGAAGCAGCGGATCCTGGCCTTCGAGGCGGCGGTAGCGGGTGGCATCCCGATCATCAAGGCGCTGCGCGAGGGCCTCGTCGGCAACCGCGTGAAGCGGCTCTACGGCATCCTCAACGGCACCTGCAATTACATCCTTACGACCATGCGCGAGACTGGCCGCGACTTCGACGTCGTGCTGGCCGAGGCGCAGGCGGCGGGATACGCCGAGGCCGATCCCACCTTCGACGTCGACGGCATCGATGCCGCGCACAAGCTCGCGGTGCTGACCGGTGCGGCGTTCGGCACGCGGGTCGATTTCGCCGGCGTGCACGTCGAGGGCATCCGTCGCGTGACGTCGATGGACATCGAGTTCGCCCAGGAACTCGGTTACCGCATCAAGCTGCTGGGCCTGGCGCGCGAGACGCGCCATGGCATCGAGCAGCGCGTGCATCCCTGCATGGTCTCGCTCGACACGCCGATCGCCCACATCGAGGGCGTGTTCAATGCCGTCGTTGTCGAGGGCGATTTCGTTGGCACGACGATGTTCCAGGGCCGTGGCGCGGGGCAGGGGCCGACCGCCTCGGCTGTCGTCGCCGACCTGGTTGACGTGGCGCGTGGACGGCACATGCCGGCCTTCGTGGTGCCGGCCGACAAGCTCGCGACCAAGAAGGCCTCGCCGATGGATCGCCATGTCGGCGCCTACTACATCCGCCTGATGGTGCAGGACCGGCCGGGCGTGATCGCTGCCGTGTCCGGTGCGCTGGCCAAGGAACGTATCTCTCTCGAATCGATGCTGCAGCGCGGACGCTCGGAGTCGGGCGAGGTGCCGGTGGTGCTGACCACCCACGAGACCGAGGAGGCTGCAATGCGGCGCGCCCTGGCGCGAATCGCCAGGCTCGGCGCCGTCGCCGAGGAGCCGTGCGTAATCAGGATCGAGGCGTTCTAGAGGGTGCCGGGTGGCGCCACGGAGAAAATGATGGCCGATACGAGAGAACAGACCGGTAAGATGGACCGCAACCTCGCCCTGGAGGCAGTGCGGGTAACTGAGGCGGCGGCGCTCGCGGCCTCGAAGCTGATGGGCAGGGGCGACGAGAAGATGGCCGACCAGGCCGCCGTCGACGCCATGCGCACCTCGCTCAATTCGCTGAATATCGAAGGCACTGTCGTGATCGGCGAGGGCGAGCGCGACGAGGCGCCGATGCTCTACATCGGCGAGAAGGTCGGGATGGGCGGCGGCCCGAAGATCGACATCGCCCTCGATCCGCTGGAAGGCACCACCATCACCGCCAAGGGCCTGCCCAATTCGCTCGCCGTCATGGCGATGGCCGAGCATGGCGGCTTCCTCAACGCGCCCGACGTCTACATGGACAAGATCGCCGTCGGCGGCGGCCTCCCCGAGGGCATCGTCGATCTCGACAAGAGCGTGTCGCAGAACCTCAACGACCTCGCCAAGGCCAAGCAGGTCGACGTCAACGACCTCGTGGTCTGCATCCTCGACCGGCCGCGCCATTCCGAACTGATCGCCAGGGTCCGCGAGGCGGGCGCCCGCATCATGCTGATCGGTGACGGCGACGTGTCGGGCGTGATCGCGACGTCGACCGGCGATTCGGGCATCGACATCTACATGGGATCGGGCGGCGCGCCGGAAGGCGTGCTGGCGGCGGCGGCGCTGCGCGCCATTGGCGGCCAGATCCAGGGCCGGCTGCTGTTCCGCAACGACGACGAGAAGGCCCGCGCCAAGAAGTGGGGCATCACCGACCTCAACCGCAAGTACTCGATGACCGACATGGCCAAGGGCGACGTGATGTTCGCGGCCACGGGCGTCACCTCGGGGTCGATGCTGAAGGGCGTGCGCCGCTTCCACAACGGCGCCGAGACGCACTCGATCGTCATGCGTTCCAAGACCGGCACGGTGCGCTGGGTTTCGGCGCATCACAACTTCTCGATCAAGACCGGCCTGCCGAGCTGGGCGTAAGCCCGGCTCCGTCGGCCGACTGCCGGCGCGTGTCCACCGCGCCTTGGGTTAGGGTGGCCGCATGTCCGACGTTTCAAGAATCGAGCGCCCGGCCTTTCTGGGCGTCGAGCGCTCGCTGACGGGAAAGCGCTGGGCCACGCGGCTCGGCGACGAGCGTCAGGCGCTGGCCATTGCGCAGCGCCACGGGCTGCCGGATGCGATCTGCCGGCTGCTGGCGGCGCGTGACGTCGGCCTCGACGCGGTCGGCGATTTCCTCGAGCCGACGCTCCGCAAATTCCTGCCTGACCCGTCGCACCTCAAGGACATGGACGCCGCGGTCGCCCGGCTGGTTCACGCCGTACGGACGGGCGAGCGCATCGTCGTGTTCGGCGACTACGACGTCGACGGTGCCACCTCGTCGGCGCTCCTGCTGCGGTTCTTCCGTGCCGTCGGCGGCGATATCGGCGTCTACATCCCGGACCGTCGCAAGGAAGGCTACGGTCCCAATGCGCCGGCGCTGCTGAAGATCCGGGAGGAGGGTGCCCAGGTCGTCGTCACGGTCGATTGCGGCATCACCGCCTTCGAGCCGCTGGCCGAAGCGAAGCGCGCCGGCCTCGACTTGATCGTGATCGACCACCACATGGCCGAGATCGCGCTGCCCGAGGCGGTGGCCGTGGTCGACCCCAACCGGCTGGACGACGAGAGCCCGCACAAGCATCTCGCCGCCGTCGGCGTCGCCTTTCTCCTCGCCGTCGGTGTCAACCGCGCGCTGCGCGAGGCCGGCTGGTACGGCGCGTCGCGGCCGGAGCCCGACCTGCGACAATGGCTCGATCTCGTGGCGCTGGGCACGGTATGCGACGTCGTCCCGTTGCTGGGCGTCAATCGTGCCCTGGTGAAGGCCGGGCTCCAGGTGATGGCGCAGCGCCGCAATGCAGGGCTCACGGCGCTCGCCGACGTGGCGCGTCTCAAGGAGGCGCCGGAGGCCTATCACCTGGGGTTCCTGCTGGGACCGCGGGTCAATGCCGGTGGCCGCGTCGGCCAGGCCGATCTCGGCGCGCGCCTGCTCTCCAGCGACGATCCGCACGAGGTCGGCGCGCTGGCCGTCCGGCTCGACGAGTTCAATGCCGAGCGCCGCGCCATCGAACGCGAGGTCCTCGACCAGGCGATCACGCGGATCGAAGGCCTGTACGGGCCCGATACCAAGAGCCTGCCGTCGGCGCTGCTGGTCGAGAGCGAGGGCTGGCATGTCGGCGTGATCGGCATCGTGGCCAGCCGCCTGGTCGAGCGCTACGCGCGGCCGGTCTTCGTCATCGGCATGGATGGCGCGCTGGGCAAGGGCTCGGGACGGTCGGTGCGCGGCGTCGATCTGGGCGCCGCCGTGATCGCGGCGCGCCAGGCCGGGTTGCTGGTCAATGGCGGCGGCCACGCCATGGCGGCCGGCCTCACCGTGGCGCGCGATTCGCTCCCCGAGCTGACGCGCTTCCTCGACGAGCGAATCGCGCCCCAGCTCGGGGTCGCGCCGCCGGTCCGCGAACTGGGGATCGACGCTGCCCTGGCGCCGGCGGCTGCCACCGCAGAGCTGGTGTCGATGATCGAGCGCGCCGGGCCCTTCGGGGCGGGCAATGCCCAGCCGCGCTTCGCCCTCACCGGCGTCCGCGTGAGCTACGCCAAGCCGGTGGGCGAGGGCCATATCCGCTGCACCCTGGTGGGGCCTGAGCGCGGGCGTGTGGAGGCGATCGCCTTCCGGGCAGACCAGAGCGCCCTGGGACCGGCCCTGATGGATTCCGCGCGGCCCGTGCTGCATGTCGCCGGATCGCTCAAAATCGACCGTTTCGGCGGCCGCGAGACGGTTCGCCTGCAGATCGACGACGCCGCCACCACCGCGGGCTCTGTGCTCGCTTGATTTCCGGCGTCCAAGCCGTTATCTCAGCCGCTCTTCGGCTTCGTTCCCTTCGTCTAGAGGCCTAGGACACTGCCCTTTCACGGCGGCGACACGGGTTCGAATCCCGTAGGGAACGCCAGCGCCTGCTGGATCAGTCGAAGAGCCCCCAATCATTGCACAGATAGCGGTCTTCGGCCGATATGAGCCGCGTGTTGCGAAGTGGTTCCTGCACCCATTTTTTTTATGGTTGGAAGGGGCTGGGCGATGGCGTCCTGGCTGCCCGTTGCGGCTGCCCGTTGCGGCTTCCCTAAGGCCGAGCCGAGCATCAAGCGCGCCGCATGCAAAATATCAGGCAACCAGGCCAACCGTGGATCGCTGCCCGGGGAGGTCCTTTTCACTTCAATTGTTTCGTTTATTGCGTTTATTTCGTTTATGCCCGTCGACGATACCACCGGGGCGTAGGTCGGAACGAGCACACGGTCGATGCAGAGGCGGGAGCTTTCGCCGTTGATCGCACGACCTCGATCAAATGCTGCAGGGAACGCCACTCCGAAGTTCAGCCGCGCAAAGCGGCTCTCGTGTACCGGGCGATCATGCGTTGTTCGTCGGTCGGCACGACCCAGGCCGAGGCGGCCGATCCTTCCGCGCTGATGCGACCCAGGCCGCCCGCGTTGAGGGCGGGGTCGAGCGCCAATCCCAGCCAGCGGCAACCGGCGGCGATTTCGGCCCGTGTGGCGGGATCATGCTCGCCGATGCCGGCGGTGAAGACGATGCCGTCGACGCCGCCCATCGCGGCTGCCAGGGATCCGATCTCGCGGACGATGCGGTAGACGAACAGGTCGATGGCCTCGCGGGCCTCGGGCGCGGCCGAGGCGCGGAGCGTGCGCATGTCGGACGAGATGCCCGAGACGCCCAGCAGGCCGGACTGCCGGTAGAGCAGATCCTCGATGGCCCTGGCGTCGAAGCCGCGCTCCTCCAGAAGGTACAGGAGCACGCCCGGATCGAGGGCGCCGGTGCGGGTCCCCATCATCAGCCCGTCGACCGCGGTGAAGCCCATGGTGCTGGCCACGCTCCGTCCGTCGCGGATCGCGCACAGGCTAGCGCCGTTGCCGAGATGGGCGACGATCAGCCGGGATTCGGCCAGTGCGGGTTCCGTCTCCCGCAGGCGGCCCACGACATAGTCGTAGGACAGTCCGTGGAACCCGTAGCGCTTCACACCCTCGGCGGTCAGCGCGCGCGGCAGGGCGAATTGCTGGGCGAGGGCCGGCTGGCTGCGATGGAAGGCCGTGTCGAAGCAGGCGATCTGCGGCAGGTGCGGGGCGGCTTCGAGGATTGCCGCGATGGGCGCGAGATTGTGCGGCTGGTGCAGCGGTGCGAGCGGAACGAGCTTCGCCAGTTCCGTCATCACGGGGGTGTCGACGCGGGTCGGCGCGGCGTAGGCGGTGCCGCCATGCACGACCCTATGGCCGAACGCCAGCACCGGCCGCCCCGCCAGCAGGTCGCGTCCCATCGACATGATCTCGGCCGTGGCCGCACGATGATCGAGCGCGCTGTCCGGCCAGTCCCGCGCGGCGACGACGGTGCTGTCCGCCGTGTGCATCCGCAGGCGAGGGCCGGTGCCGAGGCCTTCGACATGGCCGTGGAAGAGTTCCGTGCCGTCGTCGTGGGCGTCGTAGATGGCGAACTTGATGCTCGAGGAGCCGGCGTTGAGCACGGCAATGCATCCGGTCTTGTCCATGTCCTGTCTCTCTCGCTCAGGCGACGATGTTCGCGCCGCCGTCGACATGCACGGCGCCGCCGGTCATGAGGATGAGGCGGATCGGTTCGTGCATGGGTCCTCAGGGGATTGCGGTTGCCGCGTTCGCTCGCCGCGCCGCCGCGACCAGGCAGGCCACGGCGCAGGAGGCCAGGCGCGTCGGCACCGAGTCGGCCCGGCTCGTCAGGATGATCGGCACGCGAGCGCCAAGGACGATGCCGGCCGCGTCGGCGCCGGCCAGGAAGGTGAGGCTCTTGGCCAGCATGTTGCCGGCCTCAAGGTCGGGAACGATCAGCACATCGGCACGGCCCGCCACGGGCGAGACGATGTTCTTGATGGCCGCGGCCTCGGCGTTGATTGCATTGTCGAGCGCTAGCGGCCCGTCGAGGATTCCCCCCTTGATCTGGCCGCGCTCCGCCATCTTGCACAGCGCCGCGGCATCGATCGTCGATGCCACCTTTGCGTTGACCGTCTCCATCGCGCTCAGGATCGCGACCCGCGGTTCGGCGATGTCGAGCGCCTGGGCGAGGTCGATGGCGTTCTGGACGATGTCGACCTTGTCATCGAGCGTCGGCGCGATGTTCACGGCGGCGTCCGAGATGATGAGTGCCTGATCATGGCCAGGCACATCCATGACGAAGCAGTGACTGATGCGGCGCGCGGTCCGGATCCCGTCCGTCCGCGAGACGACGGCGCCCATCAGTTCGTCGGTATGCAGGCTGCCTTTCATCAGCGCCTCGGCGCGCCCGCAGCGCACGAGCTCCACCGCCTTGGCAGCGGAGTCGTGACTGTGCTGCGAGTCCACGATCTCGAAAGCTCCGATATCGAGGGAGGCCTTGCGCGCGACGTCGCGGACGCGCGCAGACGGCCCGACGAGGATGGGTTTCAGGAGACCGCTGCTCGCCGCCAGCACCGCACTCTCGAGGGAAACCGTATCGCAGGGATGCACGACTGCGGTGATCATCGGCGGATGCTGGCGTGCAGCAGCGATCAGCCGGTCGTATTTGTCATGCGGCCGCGCCGTCGGATTGCTCACGTCGATTCCTCTCCTGAAGTCTGCGCTAAGACCGAACCGCTGCAAAAGGCTGGTAAAACAGAGGCTGCATGACTCGGCGATAACTGCGCTTTGGGCGGGGGATAGCAAGGTCCGACCTTCGTCGCCCTTACGCTGAACCGCGTCATTGACCTCAATCAAGGGACCGGATGATGTCCCATGCTCACGGAGCTATTGCCTTTCATGGGGCCGGGGTTGAGCGATTCAGCACGATGGTCGCGGAGTGCAGAGCCGTGGGCAAAGGGGCTTCACAACTGGCCCGTCTCGATGGTTTGATATTTATCAAGGACGGGCATTGCCACGCTGGTAACGGCAGCCTCTGCGCAGGAGTTCGTGGTCACCAACAACTACCAGAACTTCAAGGGCGGCAAGATCGATTGGCTTCATCCTGATCGCCGCATCCTCAACATCACCTGGGAGGACATGGGCCGCATCAAGATGCGGGCGGCCGACCTGGTCACCAACTATCCGTCGTTGCGCGAAGGCATGATTGTCGACTGCAAGTACTTCGACCATATCGACGTGCTGATCGCCAGGAAGTCGCCGCAGACGGACGCCCAGACCAAGGCCTTGATCGACAAGGGCGCACAACTGACGGGTATTCCCGGCGCGCGTGAGCCGATCCGCATGTGGAGCATGTCCGGCATGGTCACCAAGGTGAACCCGGAGAATGGCGGCCTGTGGCTCGTCCCGGTATCACTGGAATTCCGTACGAGCCGGGTGGGTGGCAGCTAAGGTTATCGGCGGGTATAGGAATCGGCGCCGGTTCGTACCCTGGAGGCGCCATACTCTTCGTAGGTCAGCACCCATTCGGTGCCCAGGCGGCCTTCGTTGAAGTAGCCGGTCCAGGAGGTGATCGAGGCGCAGTCGACCGAAGCGTTCCTCCAGCGGACGGTGTACGAGATGCGCGAGCTGTCCATCCAGCCGACGATTGGGAACGCGACGCCTCCGCACTTGTAGCCAGGTGCGGTGTTGGCATAGGTGCCGGTGACGCTTCCATTCGCGCCGATCGACTGGATGACCAGCACCGACCCGTGATCATTCACGCAGGTGCCAGTTACGGACGGCGGTTGGGCGTTTGCCGGTGGCGCTGCGGCGCAAAGGGCTGCCAGTGAGAGTCCGAGGATCGACGCGAGGCGCTGTCTCATTTACGGTCCGCAGGATAGATAGCAGGCCCTAATGCATCCCAAATCGTTCCGTCTTTCCCGTGAAAACTAGCCGCGCCAATGTCCAGTTCCTGCCAGTGCCGCGATAACCGATCAGTGCAGGGACGAACATGACGGGTGTTCTTCACAATCGCTGGGCGCAGCTTCTCGCCGGTATCCTCTGCATGGTGATGATCTCCAGCCTGCAGCATG
>CANIEC010000078.1 GCA_947466085.1 Rhodospirillales bacterium | reverse complement strand
GAACAGCTGACGCCGGGCCAGCCGCACAAGGACATGAAGAATGCCGGCGAGGAGGCGATCGCCCGCCTCGACAAGGCCCGGCACTCGAACGGCAGCACGCCGACTTCCCAGCTGCGCGCCCAGATGCAGAAGACCATGCAGAACGACTGCGCGGTGTTCCGCACGACCAAGACGCTCGACGAAGGCTGCGTGAACATGGACAAGGTGTTCGCCGGCAAGGACGACGTCCGCGTCAAGGACCGCTCGATGATCTGGAACTCCGATCTCATGGAGACGCTGGAGTTCGAGAACCTGATCCTCCAGGCGCAGGGCACGATCCGCTCGGCCGCCAACCGCAAGGAAAGCCGCGGCGCCCATGCGCACGAGGACTTCCCGGACCGCAACGACAAGGACTGGCTGAAGCACACGGTCGTCTGGGTCGACGAGAAGACCGGCAAGACCCGCATCGACTACCGTCCGGTCAACCTGCAGCCGATGAGCAACGACGTTCAGTCGTTCCCGCCAAAAGCCCGCGTGTACTAATCGCCCGCGTGTACTGAGTTCGAGAGGACCAAATGGCCGAGTTCACTCTTCCCGCCAATTCCAAGGTCGGCGTCGGTCAGACCTACGCCGCTCCGGCGGGCGCCAAGAACATCCGCAAGTTCAAGGTCTATCGCTGGACCCCGGAAGACGGGAAGAACCCGTCGGTCGACACGTATGAAGTCGACATGGACACCTGCGGGCCGATGGTTCTCGACGCGCTGATCAAGATCAAGAACGAGATGGACAGCTCGCTCACCTTCCGGCGCTCCTGCCGCGAGGGCGTGTGCGGTTCCTGCGCGATGAACATCGACGGCACCAATACGCTCGCCTGCACCAAGTTCATCGACGAGGTGAAGGGCGACATCAAGATCTACCCGCTGCCGCACATGCCGGTGGTGCGCGACCTGGTGCCCGACCTCAACGTGCCCTACGCCCAGCTGACCTCGATCGAGCCGTGGCTGAAGTCGACCACCCAGCCGCCGACGCGCGAGCGCCTGCAGTCGCCGGAGGAGCGCGCCAAGCTCGACGGCCTGTGGGAGTGCATCCTGTGCTTCTGCTGCTCGACCTCCTGCCCCAGCTACTGGTGGAACGGCGACCGTTATCTCGGGCCGGCGATCCTGCTGCAGGCCTATCGCTGGATCGCCGACAGCCGCGACGAAGCCAAGGGCGAGCGCCTCGACAATCTCGAGGATCCGTTCCGGCTCTATCGCTGCCACACGATCATGAACTGCACCAAGACCTGCCCCAAGAGCCTCAATCCGGCGAAGGCGATCGCCGAGATCAAGAAGCTGATGGTCGAACGCACGATCTAGGCGGCGCGTTCTTTGCTATGCTGGAGCCACCGGGGACAGCCAGGGGGCTTCAGCAATGTCATTCAAATTCATCACGGCCATGGCCGCGCTCGCCGGCGCGGCGGCGCTTGCCGCAGGACCGGCTTGGGCCGGCCAGACCTTCGACGCAGTCAAGGCCAAGGGCTTCGTCCAGTGCGCCGTGAACACCGGCCTGGCGGGCTTCTCCTTTGCCGACAGCCAGGGCAAATGGACGGGCCTCGACGTCGATCTCTGCAAGGCCATCGCCGCGGCGATGTTCGGGGACGCCGAGAAGGTCAAGTTCACGCCGACCACCGCCCAGCAGCGCTTCGTCGCCCTGCAGTCGGGCGAGGTCGACGTCATCACCCGCAATGCGACGCAGACGCTGCTGCGCGACACCTCGCTCGGCTTCAACATCGCGGGCGTCAATTTCTATGACGGCCAGGGCTTCATTGTGCCTGCCAAGAGCAACATCAAGAGCACCCGGGAGCTGAACGGCGCCACGGTCTGCGTGCAGCCAGGCACCACCACCGAACTCAACCTCGCGGACTATTTCCGCAAGAACAAGATGACCTTCAAGCCGGTGCTGATCGAGAAGCTCGACGAGCTCCTGCAGGCCTATGCTTCCGGCCGGTGCGACACCTACACGACCGACGCCTCGGGCCTCGCCGCGGTGCGTGCCGGCCAGCTCGCCGGCAAGGGCGAGCATGTCATTCTGCCCGAGCGCATTTCCAAGGAGCCGCTCGGCCCGATCGTGCGCCACGGCGACGACCAGTGGTTCGACCTGGTGAAGTGGACGCTGATGGGCATGATCGAGGCCGAGGAGATGGGCATCACCTCCAAGAACGTCGACGAGATGCTGAAGAGCGACGACCCCGCGGTGAAGCGGTTCCTCGGCGTCACGCCGGGCTTCGGCAAGGCCACCGGCGTCGACGAGAAGTGGATGTACAACGTCATCAAGCAGGTCGGTAACTACGGCGAGAGCTACGACCGCCACGTCGGCCCGGCCACGCCCCTCAAGCTGGAGCGCGGCCAGAACGCGCTGTGGACCAACGGCGGCCTGATGTACGCGATCCCGTTCCGCTGATCGCTAATCCTCGCGGTCGAACCGCATCTTCTTGATGCGGCCGGTCGAGACCTCGAGTGCGACGATCCGGCCGTCGCGGTCGCGGACCAGATGGGCGAGCTGGGTGGCCTTGATCCAGCTGCCCGGCGATTCCACCTCGACCGTGTCGGCATCGAGGCCGCGCACGATCCACGGCGCACCGCCCGAGATCAGCGGTCCGCCGACTTCCATCGTCCAGTCCTTGCCGTCGCGGGTGATGCGCCACACGGCGGCGCAGTCGGACGAGACGTAGGTGCCGGCAAGGTCGGCCGGCACCGCGACGCGCTTGGCCACTTTGTTGAACGTCAGGACACGGCCCGCGCCGAGATCGACCTTCAGCGTGCCCCTGGGACCAGGCTTCAGGGCGAACTCGTAGGAGCCGCGCTCGGCCGCCAGCCAGCCGCCGGCGCGGCGGCCCAGCGCGAAGGGCAGGCCGTTCTGCGTCACGGTGGCCTCGCCGTTGCGCCACGCCAGATCGAACAGCGACGGTTCCCCGGCATTGAACCAGGTCCCGGCGAGCGGCCTGATCTCGGCCGCCGTGATCGGGGCCAGTGCGGGCTTCATCCGCCTGTCGCCCTCGAGGGCGAGCGCAGCGATTGTGCGGGCACGTCGCCACGGATCGATGCTGCCCAGGTTCGCGATCACCACGACGGTGAGGCCGGCCTTCGGCACGCGCAGGAATTCCGTGCGGAAGCCCGGCCAAAGGCCGCCATGGCCGACCGTCTGCAGGCCGCGCAACTCCTCGACGGCGACGCCGCGGCGGTAGTTGTTGGCGTGGCCGCCGGTGAGGCCGGCGATGGCGGTGAGCTGCGCCGGGATCGTCTTGCCCAGGAAGGGCTTGTCGAAATGCTGACTCCAGATCAGCAGGTCCTCGACGGTCGAGGTGAGGCCGCCTTCGCCACCCTGAGGATAGGCGTGCGCGGCGCGGCGGAAGCCCTGCTCGCGGTCGCCCAGATAGCCGGTGGCGAGGTTCGGGATCACCGCATCGATCTCGGCCACGAGTGACGTGTGCGCCATGCCGAGCGGCTTGAAGATGCGTTCGGCCAGCACCTCGCCGAGCTTCTTCTTGGTCAGCTTCTCGACGATCAGGCCCAGCAGCAGGAAGTTGGTGTTGCTGTAGAGGAAGCGGCTGCCCGGTGCGAAGTTGAGATGGCGGTTGCGCGTGCAGGCGTCGAACAGGTCTTCGGCGCGCGCCGGCTTGTCCAGTCCATGGCCGCCCAGCCGCAGCAGCTCGAGGAAGTCGGGCAGGCCGCTCGAGTTGCGCATCATCTGGTCGATGGTGACCGGCAGCGGCGGCAGCTCGGGCAGATACTTGTGCGGCGGATCGGAAAGCTTGAGTTTGCCCTCGGCCGCCAGCATCAGGGCGGCGGTCACCGTGAAGTGCTTGCTCACGGAGGCGATGCGAAAGCGCGTGTCGGGACGGATCGGGACGCCGAGCTCGATGCTGGCCAGGCCGAAGCCCTTGCAGAACTCGATCTCGCCGTTGCGCATCACGCCGACGACGGCGCCCGGCGAATCGGGCTTGGTGTAAGGGGCAAACAACGCGTTGACGCGCCGCTCGAAGACGGTGGACTCGATGGCTTTCGACATGCAGGCCAGTCAATCGAAGCGGCTCGCCCTTGTAAAGGCGAGCCGTTAGGCTCGCGCGAAATACGGAGGGAATGCGCACGATGGACCGTCAGTTCGTGAAGATCGAGAAGGGGCTGGGGCCGCAGGGGCGTATCGCCGTGGTGCGCTTCGATCGCGGCGACAACATCAATGCGCTGAGTCAGCAGGCGATGCGCGAGCTGCGCGACGTGCCGCGCGAGTTCGAGGACGATCTCGAGACCTCGGTCGTGATCCTGACCGGTTCGGCGAAAGCGTTCTCCGCCGGCTTCGATCTCAAGGACGGCGACGGTCGTGCCCGCGACGGTCTGCCGATCGGCGAGCGCATCCATCGCCAGCGGCTGGGGCCGAAGATGTGCAAGGCGTGGCAGGACATGGAGCAGGTGACGATTGCCGCCATCGAGGGCCATTGTATCGGCGGTGGCGCGGCGCTGGTCGTGTCGCTCGACTTCCGCACCTGCGGCCGCTCGGCGCATTTCCGCATTCCCGAGATCGAGCTCGGCATGAACATGAGCTGGGGCTCGATCCCGCGCATGCTGGCGCTGATGGGCCCGGCGCGCACCAAGCAGGCGGTGATCCTGGCGTCCGACCGAATCGGCGCGGCGCAGGCGCTGGACTGGGGTCTCGTCGAGACCGTCGTGGACGACGGCCAGGCGCTCGCCGCGTCGATGGCCTTCGCCGAGCGCATCGCGCGCCAGCCGCCCATCCCGGTGCGCATGACCAAGACCACGGTCAACCGCCTCGTCCATGCGCTTGACGATCTCGGCAGCCACATGGACGCCGACCAGAACGTGCTGACCGGCCTGACCGAGGATTACAAGGAAGGCACCGCGGCGTTCCGCGAGAAGCGCAAGCCGGTGTTCAAGGGGCGCTAAGAATCATCGCTGGGAGCTCGCCACTCCAGTGGCGCATCATTTCATGAGCATGAGCGCCACTGGAGTGGCGCGCTCCCAGCAACGACTTCTGCTCTCAGAGCTTCCGCGTCGGCAACTGGTCGACGATGGCCTGGCGTGACGGGTCGTCGAGCATCGCCCAGCGGCCGATCTCGTCGATCGTGCGCCTGCACCCCAGGCACAAGCCGCTCTTCTGGTCGAGCTTGCAGATGCCGATGCAGGGCGACATCACGCGACGGACCATGGACGATGGCGACGACGTCATCGAACCGTCAGGGCTTCTTGCCGAGTTCCGCGAGCTGGCTCTGCAACTCGTCGAGCTTGCGCTTGAGGTCGTCGATCGCGGCGTCGCCGGAGGGCGCCGAGGTCTCGGCCTTGGGCGGTTCATGGCCGTTGGCCGCCGGCGGGGAGGCCTGTCCATCGGGCTGGCCGCCGGGCCCGGTGCCGAACGGGTTGAACATCCGCATGGCGTTCTCGAACATCGCCATGTTCTGCTTGCCCATCGACTCGAACTGCTGGAACGGATTGAACCCGAAGGCATTCTGCATGTAGCGCCGCATCTGGTCCTGGTTGCGCGCGAACTGCGTCATCGACATCTCGAGATACTGCGGCACCACGCCCTGGAGGCTGTCGCCGTAGAAGGAGATGAGCTGCCGCAGGAACGGGATCGGCAGCAGTGTCTGGCCGCCCTTGCTCTCTTCCTCGAAGATGATCTGCGTCAGCACCGAGCGCGTGATCTCGTCGCCGGTCTTGGCGTCGTAGACGACGAAGTCGGTCTTGTCCTTCACCATCTGGGACAGATGATCCAGCGTCACATAGGCCGAGGTCGCGGTATTGTAGAGCCGTCTGTTCGCGTACTTCTTGATCACCACCGGCGCCGCTTTCGGTCCGCCGTCGGGTACTGCCTGGTCGGCCATTACGCTTCGCTCCTCTAGCTCCCGCGCGCTGTGAACGCTCGTTTACTCAGGGGCGGCCACCTTAGCGCCGATGCCGCAGTGCGACAAGGCAACCTTCGCCGATGAAAGCAGCGTTGGCGCGGCCATGCGTTATACTGCCGACATGGTCTCCGGAAACGACGACAAGACGGCCGGTACAACCGAGTCCGGCGCCGAGTTCGACAGGCTGGCCCGTCGCTATCTCGATCTGTGGCAGGCCCAGCTGTCCGGGCTCGCGTCGGATCAGGGGGTGACCGAGCAGATCGCCCGCCTGTTCGCGGCGGCGAATGCCCAGGTCGCGGCGGCATTGCAGGTTGCCCAGGGAGCGTCCCATGCAGACACGACTAGGTCCCCGTCCGCTGCCGCTCCACCTGGGAACGGCCCTGATGACCTGGGCGAGCTCCGAAAGCGCGTGGAAGCTCTTGAAGCCCGGCTCGCAGAACTCGAGTCCCGCACGCGAACCTCCTGAGTCGCTGGCGGCGCTGCTGCCGGAGATCGGCGCTCTCGAAGCACGGTCGGGCGCCGGACAGTTCGAGCAGGCGCTGCAGCGCGAGATACGCAGGCGCATGGCGCGACTGGCCGATGGCGTGCTCGCCTATCAACGGAACGACGTCCACCGCACGCTCGCTGATCCGCCGGCCGTCTGGCGCGAGGGCAACACGCGCCTGCTCGATTTTGGCGCCACGAATCGCGGCGCACGCAAGCGCGGAACGCGTGCCGTGCTCGTCGTGCCCTCGCTGATCAATCGCTGGGAAGTGCTCGATCTCACCGAAGAGAAGAGCCTGTTGCGCGCCATGGCGGCGGCGGGACTGCGGCCCTATCTCGTCGACTGGGGAACGCCCAACGACGAGGAACGCGGCTTCGATACGACCGCCTATGTGGCGCGCCTGGAGCGGGCGGTCGGCTTCGTGGCAAAGCGCGCGCGGCGGGCGCCGGCGGTCCTGGGCTATTGCATGGGTGGCACGCTCACCGTGGCGCTGGCCGCGCGCAAGCCGCGGCGCGTCGCCGGCCTCGCGCTGATGGCGGCGCCGTGGGATTTCCATGCCGACCGCACCGGTCATGCTTTCCTGCTGTCGACGGGGCCGCTGCTGGCGCAGCTCGCCGATCGCGTCGGCGAGCTGCCGGTCGACATCCTGCAGACCCTGTTCTGGTCGCTCGATCCCTGGCTCTCGGTGAAGAAGTTCGGCCGCTTCCTCGGCATGGACCCGCAGGGGGAGCATGCGAAGGAGTTCGTGCTGCTCGAGGACTGGCTGAACGGCGGCGCGCCGCTCGCCGGCCCGACGGCGCGCGAGTGCCTCGTCGACTGGTACGGCGACAATACGCCGGGCAGCAACAAGTGGGTCGTCGGCGGACGTCGCATCGTGCCCGCGAAGATCAAGGTGCCGTCGCTGGTCATGATCCCCTCGGGCGACCGCATCGTGCCGCCGCTGTCGGCCGCCGCGCTGGCCGACCCGAAGAAGGGTCTGAAGAATGCCAGGCGGATCGACCTGCCGCTCGGCCATATCGGCATGGTGGTGAGCGGCCGCGCCCGCGAGCTGTGCTGGAGGCCGCTGATCGAGTGGATCTCCGCTCTCCCTGTCCGGCGGTCCCGTGTCGTCACCGGCTAGGTCCTTCGACGGACGCGTGCCGGCGATCTGGGCGGCGTTGCTGACGGTCTCCGTCTTCGCCCACTGCCATGTCGAGATGGCGAACGAGGCCGCGCGCGGCATTCCGATGGCCTACGGCACGGCCCTGGCGATTCAGGTTTCCAGCCACCTGGTCGTCGCGGCCCTGCTGCCCGCGATCTACTGGCTGCACCGGCGCTGGCCGATCCCCGACCATCGGCGCAATCTCCTGATCCACGTCGCGGCGGTGGTGCCGTTCAGCATCGCCCACACGCTGGGCATGGCGGCGCTCAGGCTCCTGTGGTTCGGCGGCATCGTCGGCGTGCCGCACAGCTTTCCGCTCACCCTCGACCGGCTGGTCTACGAATTTGCCAAGGACATCATTGCCTACGCCCTGTTGAGCGCCGGCGCCGTGGCGCTGCGTCATTACCTGGCGCGGCCGGCTCCAGCGGTGGCCGCCGAGCCAGCCGTGGTGTCGGAGCCGCCGGCCGGACCCTTGCCCGAGCGCTTCGCCGTGCGCCGCAAAGGCCGCGAGATCATGGTCGAGGTGGCCGACATCGATTGGATCGAGGCTGCGGGCAATTACGCCGTGCTGCATGTCGGCGACGAGACCTTCGAGATCCGCTCCTCGCTCACGAGGCTGGAAGGCGAGCTCGATCCGAAACGGTTCGTGCGCGTGCACAAATCACACCTGGTCAACATCGCCCGGGTCGTCGAGGTGACGCCCTGGGTAAACGGCGACTGGCGCATCCGCCTGCAGGGCGGCGCCGAAGTGAACCTGAGCCGGCGTTATCGCCAGCGTTTCGAGGCCCTGGCGCCCGTCCGGGCCTGACCGGACGTCCCCTGGCGCCTGCCGGTCGTCCCACCGGACGCGCCGGTCATCACAAAACGGCCCGGAATCAAAGGCTTGCAGAGTAGGTCGAGGGTATCCGCCGCCCGGAACCTCGCCATGCACCCTGCAGCCTTTGCCCCCCGCCGCGCCGATCTCGACTGGCTCCGCGTACTCGCCTTCGGCCTTCTGATCTTCTACCACGCCGGCATGGCCTGGTCGGGCTGGAGCTGGCACGTCACCAGCCCCGACAGCCTCGAAGGGCTGCGTGAGGCCATGCGGTTCCTGAACCGCTGGCGCATGCCGCTGATCTTCGTGGTCTCGGGCGCGGCCATCATGCTGGCGCTGGGCGATCGCACGCCGGGAGCCTTCGTCCGCGACCGGCTGAAGCGCCTGGCGTTGCCGCTGGCCTTCGGCATGGTCGTGATCGTGCCGCCGCAGGTCTATCTGGAACGGCTCTACCGCGGCCAGTTCGCCGGCTCGTTCCTGCAATGGCTGCCGCACGCCTTCGACGGCGTCTACCCGCAGGGGAACCTGAGCTGGCATCACCTCTGGTTCCTGGCCTACGTCCTCGTGCTGACGCTGGGGCTGCTGCCGGTCTTCCTGTGGGCGCGGTCGGCGTCGGGACAGGCGGCCGTTGCGCGGGCTGGCCGGGTCGCATCCCGCTTCGGTCTGCAGTGGCTGATGGCCGTGCCGCTTGCCGCCTCGACCCTCTGGCTGGCGCCGATCTCGTGGAACGTCAACGGGCTGGTGGGGGACTGGCACGGCCTCGTCTCCTATGGCGCGCTGTTGCTCTATGGCGCCTTCATCTTCGGTTCGTCCGATCTGTTGACGGCGTTGCAGCGCCAACGCTTCTTCTCGCTGGCCGTCGGACTTATCGTCTATGCGATCCTCTATGCTGGCTTCTTCGCGGGCACCGTCCGGGCGACCATTCCGCCGGAGGTACGGCCGGTCTTTGCGCTGCTGTCGGCGATCAACGTCATGGCCTGGCTGTTCGCCATCATCGGCTTCGCGCACCGCCACCTGACCCGGCGGCCCGCCTTCCTGGCCGAGGCGACGGAGGCCGTGTATCCCTTCTACCTGCTGCACCAGACCGTGACCGTGATCGCCGTCTATTGGTTGCTGAAACTCGACGTGCCGCCGGTCGCGGGATTCTTTGCGGCAGTCCTGCTCACCTTCCTTGGAACCGCGCTGCTCTATGTCGGCGTTGTCAGGCCGGTCGGGTTCCTGCGGCCGTTGTTCGGCATGAGAGACGCGGAGGGAAAGTCGGCCCGGGTGGCTGAACCCGAAGCGGCGTCCAGGAAAGGTTGACGCTTCATCGCCTGGGCCTGCCTGGGGGCACGATGAATGATCCGCCGGCGGGGCAACGCTGTGGTGCAGATTTCGGATCTCGGAGTTGACGGCGTCTACCGTGTGAGACTAGGATTTGTAGACGGTGTCAACCGACCGTCTTCAAAGGTCGGGCCGTTTCCTTTCACGCGACGAGGTGGTCCATGCTCTCCCGCAGCCTTTCCCTGTTTTCCCTGATCGCCGTTGCATTGTTCGTGGGCACGCCCGGCGATGCGCGCGCAGCCGATATCGTGATCAATGTCTCGGGCATCAGCGAAGCCCGCGGCTCGATCGGGTGCGCGCTGTTTCCCGACGGTCGCGGCTTTCCCATGGACAACTCCGGCGCCACGGCTCTCTGGCTTCCTGCCGATCCGAAGGGCGTGAGCTGCCGATATGCCAACCTGCCCGACGGCACCTACGCCGTTTCCGTCTCGCACGACCTCAACGGCAATCGCCGCACCGACACCAACTTCCTGGGCATGCCCACCGAAGCCTGGGGCGTATCGAACAACGCACGGCCGACGATGCGCGCACCGCGCTTCGATGAAGCGGCGTTCAAGGTCGTCGGCGGACAATCCGTTACGATCGACGTCAGGCTGGCCAAGTGACACGCGCATCCGCCGAGCTGGCGCCTGTCGGGTTGCCACGCCTGCGACGAGCCCGGATATTGGGCCATGTCGTGCGTGGAGTGACGAGTCACCGGGATGGCGAAAAAGACGGACGCAAGGGCGAGGCCGCGGAAACGTCCGGCGGACTTGCGTGAGGCCTGTGTCGAGGAAGCCCTGGCCATCGTCGGCGAATCGGGCCTGGAAGCCCTCAGCCTGAGAGAGGTCGCCCGCCGGCTGCACGTCTCCCATCAGGCGCCCTACAAGCATTTCCAGAGCCGCGACCATATTCTGGCCGAGGTCGTGGGTCGGGCCTTTACCGGCTTCGCCCGGCATCTCGACGCCAGACCGCGCAGCGCGGACCCGATGGAGGATCTCGCGCAGCTGGGGCTCGCCTATCTCGGCTTTGCCCGCACCCATCCGCTGCACTACCGACTCATGTTCGGCACGCCGCTTCCCGATCCGGGGCGGCATCCCGAAATGATGAAGCAGGCCAGGCACGCCTTCGCGATCCTCCTCTACGGTGTCGCGCGCCTGCACGGCCGGCCGGCCGACACGCTCTCGGAACTCGACGCCCTCTTTGTCTGGGCGTCGATGCATGGCCTTGCCGGCATTCTGCAGTCGCACGCCCTGCACACGCTGGATCTGAAGGACAGCGTCCTCGGCGCCGCGATTCCTCACGCCCTGCTCAAGATCCGGTTCGCCCTGGACGGTGACGAGCGTGCGAAGCAGGCCCCGGCGGGGCGGTAGCCCGGGGTCCTTGCCCCGGTGGGCGGCGGGCCGTAAAAATGGCCGCCAAGGGCGGCAGGCCACCCAGGAGGATCATATGACCACGGACATCGTCATCGCGAGCGCAGCGCGCACGCCAATCGGCTCGTTCAACGGTGCGTTCGGCGCCGTGCCGGCACACGATCTCGGCAAGGTCGCCATCAAGGGCGCGCTCGAGCGCGCCAACGTGAAGCCCGAGGAAGTCGACGAAGTCATCATGGGCCAGATCCTGACCGGCGGTCAGGGCCAGAACCCGGCGCGCCAGGCGGCCGTCAATTCCGGCATCCCGGTCGATAAGACCGCGCTTGGCATCAATCAGCTTTGCGGCTCCGGCCTGCGCGCCGTCGCCTTCGGCTGGCAGGCGATCCGCAACGGCGACGCCAGCATCATGGTGGTCGGCGGCCAGGAGAGCATGAGCCAGGCGCCGCACGCCGCTTATATGCGCGACGGCACCAAGATGGGCGAGTTCAAGATGCTCGACACCATGCTGAAGGATGGGCTGTGGGACGCCTTCCACGGCTATCACATGGGCAATACCGCCGAGAACGTCGCGCAGAAGTTCCAGATCACGCGCGCCGAGCAGGATGCGTTCGCCGTGTCGTCGCAGAACAAGGCCGAGGCGGCGCAGAAGTCCGGCCGCTTCAAGGACGAGATCGTCCCGGTGACGGTGAAGACGCGCAAGGGCGAGGTCGTCGTCGACACCGACGAGTTCCCGCGTCACGGCACGACGATCGAGGCGCTGGGCAAGCTGCGTCCGGCCTTCACCAAGGAAGGCGGCTCGGTCACCGCCGGCAACGCCTCGGGCATCAACGACGGCGCCGCGGCGCTGGTGCTGATGAGCGCCGACGAGGCCAAGAAGCGCGGCATCACCCCGCTCGCGAAGATCGTGTCCTGGGCGACCACGGGCGTCGATCCGTCGATCATGGGCATCGGCCCGGTGACGGCCTCGCAGGCTGCGCTGAAGAAGGCCGGCTGGACGGTCAAGGATCTCGATCTCGTCGAAGCCAATGAGGCGTTCGCCGCCCAGGCGGTCGCCGTCGGCAAGCAGCTCGGCCTCGACGAGACGAAGCTCAACGTCAACGGCGGCGCGATCGCGCTCGGCCATCCGATCGGCGCCTCGGGCGCGCGCGTCCTGACCACGCTGCTCTATGAAATGCAGAAGCGCGACGCCAAGAAGGGCCTCGCCACCCTGTGCATCGGCGGCGGCATGGGCATCGCGATGTGCGTCCAGCGCGACTGATCTTCGCTCGACGCTTCAGAGTTCAAACGCCCGAAGGAGTGATCCTTCGGGCGTTTTCATTGCGACAACCTCATGCTGAGGAGGCCCCCCTCGAATACCTCGGGGTAAACTCCGTGCCGTCTCGAAGCATGGGCTACACACGCCACGCCTGTTGCCCATCCTTCGAGACGCGCGCCCACTGCGCGCTCCTCAGGATGAGGTGGTGCAGTGAACCTGAGGCGGCGGGAATCCTAGGGGTTGTAGTAGACGCCGACCTGTGTGGCCGCGCGGACGAGGCGGCGGCCGTCCTCCTGCGACAGCCAGGTGAGCTCGGCATCGTTGGTTCCCTTGGGCTGCGCCAGCAGGAAGCGCGTCTCGCCCGGCACGACGGTGATGATCAGCTCGGTGCTCTCGCTGCTGCCGAAGGCGCGCAGGTCGTAGGGATTGGGCGGCAGGTCGAGACGCATCCAGGTCGACCCTGTCAGCCCGCCCACGGGATGGCGGCTCATGGAGATGGGAATGCTCGGCGCATCCGGCGGGGCGGTGTCGCGCACGATGTAGAGCGCCGCCATACCGTCCTTGGCAACCGGGAAGGAAGCCGTGCCATAGGCCTGATACCAGGGCGAAGGCGAGTTCTGGCAAGCGGACAGGAAAAGCGCCAGCAACGCGGCGCCTAGAAACTTCATCATGCAACGACCTCCGGCGGCAAAGTCCGACGGACCGGCCTGCGGGTCAAGCCTCAGGCTGTCGCTGGGGCCGGCAGGACACGCAGGCGCGCCAACGGTGACAGGACGATGACGAGGGTCGACAGCACGAACGCCCCGGCAATCAACAGCAGGGCCGCGTGCAGCCCGGCCTGTGCCGCCACCAGACCCCCGGCCAGGGCGCCCAGCGGACGGACGCCGTAGATCGCGGTCTGGACCGTGGCGTTGACCCGGCCCATCAGGGCTGAGGGCGTCACGAGCTGGCGGACCGTCGTCTGGCAGATCAGCCACAGCATCGGCCCGAAGCCCACCAGGAAGTAGCCGCCTGCGGAGAGGGCGAAGCCGTTGCCCGAGGGGGCCGCCAGGAACAGGAAGGAGGCGACCACCGACACGGCCGGCCCAAAGATCAGGGTCACGAACGGCGGCAGTCGGCGGGCGCAGAGCGGCGCTGCCAGTGCGCCCAGAATCAGCCCGGCGCCATAAGTCGATTGCGCGAGGCCCATATGCGCCGGGTCGAGCCCGAGCGGTCCCAGCGCCAGTGGCGCCCAGATGGCGAGCAGCGCGAAGAAGGCGAAGTTCCAGAAGATCGCGCAGAGGCTGATGCCGCGTAGCAGCTCGTTGCGCACCACGAAGACCATGCCGACGCGGATGGCGCTGGCGAGGGTGGGACGCTCGGCACCGGTCGTCGGGGCCGTGCCTTCCGGCAGCGCGAGCACGCAGACCAGCGCCAGGGCTGCCCCCAGGGCTGCGAGCGCGTAGCCCCAGGTCGGCGACAGATGCTGGGCGAGCAGGCCGGCCACGAACGGAGCGGCGAGACTGACGACGGCACGCGCCAGTTCGAGGCGCGCATTGGAGCGCGGCAGGTCGCCGGGGGCCACGAGGCTCGGCAGCAGCGAAACCGAGGTCAGAACGTAGACCACGGTGCCCGACGCACCGGCGATGGCGGCGAGGCCCAGCAGGACGACATAGCCCGTAGCCGCCGCCGCGACGGCGACGATCGAGGCGGTGAGGCCGAGCGCCAGCGCAACGATCAGCATGCGGCGGCGCGGCATGCGGTCGATCCAGGTGCCTGCCGGCAGGGAGACCAGCAGCCACGCGGCGCTCTGCGCGGCGACCAGCAGGCCGAGCAGGTCCGGACCGGCGCCCAGGACGAGGGTCGCAGTCAGCGGAAGGGTGGCGAGCGCCATCTGGTCGGCGGCGTGGGTCCCGGCGGCGGCGCCGAGCAGGGCGGTGAAGGGCTTCATGACGCCGCTTCTAGAGCCGTGACGGCGGCAGGCTCTATCCGGTGGCGTCGTTCAATTCGATCCGGGAGTCGACATCAATCTGACGCTTGCCTGCGATGGGGGAGAACCGGCTAGACTGAAGAGGCGTCATCTCCAGGGGAGGAAAAAATGGCCGGACGGGTAGCAGTCGTGACGGGTGGAACACGTGGCATCGGTGCCGCCATCTCCCGGATGTTGAAGGACAAGGGCTACAAGGTCGCCGCGACCTACGCCGGCAACGACGAGGCCGCCAACAAGTTCAAGGCCGAGCATGGCATCAACGTCTACAAGTTCGACGTCGGCAATTTCGATGCCTGCCAGAAGGCCGTCGCCGAGATCGAGACGGATCTCGGGCCCGTCGAGGTCCTGGTCAACAATGCCGGTATCACCCGCGATTCCACGATGCGCCGCCTCACGCGCGACATGTGGGAGGCGGTCATCGACACCAATCTCGGCTCCTGCTTCAACATGAGCAAGGCGGTGTGGGACGGTATGAACGCGCGCGGCTTCGGTCGCATCGTCAACATCGGCTCGATCAACGGCCAGGGCGGGCAGTACGGCCAGGTGAACTATGCGGCCGCCAAGTCGGGCATCCACGGCTTCACCAAGGCGCTGGCCCAGGAAGGCGCCCCGAAGGGCATCACGGTGAATGCCATCGCGCCGGGCTACACCGACACAGACATGGTGTCGGCGGTGCCGGCCAACGTGCTGGAGAAGATCGTGGCCAAGATCCCGGTCGGACGGCTGGGCAAGGCCGAGGAGATCGGTCGCGGCGTGATGTTCCTGATCGCCGACGATGCCGGCTTCATCACCGGCTCGACCCTGTCGATCAACGGCGGCCAGCATATGTACTGACCAACTGGCCTGAAAAAGCCAAGATGGGGCCGGCACACCGCCGGCCCTTTTCGTTCCTGGAGCAATCACGCATGGCCAAGCTGACCGAGTACGAGGACATGAACCCGCGGGCCAAGGCCGTCGTCGAGGGCATCGCCCATGCGCGGGGCATCGATCCGGCGGGCATCAACAATGTGTGGAAGGCGCTGGCCCGCCATCCCGACACGATGGAGCGCTTCGCCGCCGAGATGAAGGCGGTGATGGCGCCGGGCGCGCTCGACGGATTGACCAAGGAGCTGATCTACCTCGCCGTTTCGGTCGCCAACCAGTGCGACTACTGCATCAACTCGCACGGCTACCTGGCGCGGCAGAAGGGCATGACCGAGGAGATGTTCGACGAGTTCATGGCGGTCGTGCTGGCCGCGCAGAAGGGCAACAAGATCGCGACCGGCTATCGTGTGCCGATCGACGAGGCCTTCGAGGAGAAGTGACGTGAGCGACGCCAAGTCCACCGTGTGGGATGCCAATCTCTACCTGAAGTTCGCCGATCATCGCACGCGGCCCGCGCTCGACCTGATGGGCCGTCTCGATCCGGCCAACGGCGCGCGCCCCGGACACGCGGTCTACGATCTCGGCTGCGGCGCGGGCAACATCTCGCGCATTCTTGCCGAGCGGTTTCCCGAGGCTGCCGTCATCGGCATCGATTCGTCGGAGGAGATGCTTGCCAAGGCACGCAGCCAGACGGTCGATGCGAGGATCACCTTCGCCAAGGGCGATCTCGCGCATTTCGCGCCGACCCTGCCGCCCGGCATCCTCTACAGCAACGCCGCCTATCACTGGCTCGACGGACACATCGACATGTTTCCGGGATTGCTGAAGCTTCTGCCGCCGGGCGGCCAGCTCGCGATCCAGATGCCGCGCAATCACGAGGCACCCTCGCATGCCTCGATGCACGAAGCGGCGCAGGCCGGTCCGTGGCGCGAAAAGCTCGGCAAGGTACGCCCGATCGCCCGCGTCGAGGAGCCCGGGCGCTACTATGACGTGCTGAAGCCGCTCTGTTCGGACCTGGAGGTCTGGGAGACGATTTACCAACAGCCGCTCACCGGCAAGGATCCGGTGGCGCAGTTCACTTCGTCGACCGGGCTCAGGCCCTATCTCGAGCTGCTGCAGGAACCGGAGCGGACGGGGTTCTACGAGGCCTATGCCGCGCTGCTGCGCAAAGCCTATCCGACGCGGCCCGACGGCATCACGCTCTTTCCCTTCCGCCGCCTCTTCATCGTGGCGCGCCGGGCATGATCGTGCGGCGCCTGCTGGGTGTCGCGCTGCTGCTGGTTGCGGCCTGCCGCGTGCCGTCCGTGCAGGCGGCGCCACAGTCGATGGTGGCAGCGGCCCATCCGCTGGCGGTCGAGGCCGGGCTGGAGACGCTTCGACGCGGCGGCACCGCCGTCGATGCGGCGATCGCCGTGCAGATGATGCTCGGTGTCGTCGAGCCGCACGCCTCGGGCATCGGTGGCGGCGGCTTTCTGCTGCACTATGACGGCACCAGCCGCGCCATCACCGTTTACGACGGGCGCGAGACGGCGCCGGCCGGTGCAAGCCCGACCATGTTCCTTTCACCCGACGGCAAGCCCCTCGGATACCGCGAAGCCGTGGCCTCCGGCATCTCGGTCGGCGTTCCCGGCCTCCTGGCCATGCTGGAACTCGCGCACAAGGAGAAGGGCAAGCTCGCCTGGAGCGAGTTGTTCGGCCCCGCGATCGCCACCGCCCGCGACGGCTTCCCGGTCTCGTCCCGTCTCGCCGCGTGGCTGCAGAGGATTCCTGCCCTCCGTGAGGAGCAGGCGATCCGCGAGACCTACTTCAACGTTGACGGGTCGCCGCGCAAGCCGGGCGAGCGCATCTCCAATCCGGCTCTCGCCGAGACGATGGATCTGATCGCGAGGCAGGGCGCGCGCGTCATGTACGAAGGTCCGGTCGCGGCGGAGATGATCGGGCGCGTGCGAAGCCATCCCCGGCCCGGCACGCTCTCCGCCGCCGATCTCGCCGACTACAGGCCGGTCAAGCGCGAGCCCGTGTGCGGGCCCTATCGCATATGGATGGTTTGCGGCATGCCGCCACCCTCGTCCGGCGGCATCGCGATCCTCCAGGTGCTGGGGCTGATCCAGCCCTTCGACCTCCAGCGCGATCCTCCCAACGATCTTCGCGCCGTCCACCTGATCGCCGAGGCGAGCCGGCTCGCCTTCGCCGACCGCGATCGTTACGTCGCCGACCCGGCCTTCGTGGACGTGCCGGTGGCCGGCCTCCTGTCGCCTGATTACCTCGCGGAGCGTCGCAAGCTGATGTCGCCGGATCGCAGCATGGGCCGGGTCGGTCCGGGCCTGCCGCCGGGCTATGTCGAGCGCGGCACCAGCCATGTCAGCATCGTCGATCGCTGGGGCAATGCCGTCAGCTTCACCACCACGATCGAGGCGCCGTTCGGGGCCCACATGATGGTGCGCGGCTTCCTCCTGAACAACGAGCTCACCGATTTCTCGCCCCGTCCCGAGCTCGACGGCAAGGCCGTCGCCAACCGCGTACAACCCGGCAAGCGTCCCCGCTCGTCCATGTCCCCGACCTTCGTGCTCGACCGGGAGGGCAAACTGGTCGCGGCGCTGGGCTCGGCGGGCGGGGCCAGGATCATCGGCGACACGCTGCAGACGCTGATCGGCCTGCTGGACTGGGACCTGTCGGCGCAGGCCGCCGTCGACCTGCCGCGGGTGATCAATCTGAACGGGGCGACCGAGCTGGAGGAAGGCACGCCGATCGCCGACCATGCGGCCGCCTTGCGCGCGCTGGGCCATGAAGTACAAGTCCGCCGGCATGAAGGCGGCCTGACCGCCCTCCGGCGCAGTGGCGACGGATGGGAGGGTGGCGCCGATCCGCGGCGCGATGGCGTCGCCCGAGGAGAATAGAAGTGGCCCTGAAGAAGCTCCCCACCGTTATCCTGCGCGCCGGCGAGGATCGCCGCGTCCGCGCCGGCCATCCCTGGGCCTTCTCCAACGAAATCCTGATGGACGCCGATGCCAAGGCGATTCCGGTCGGAAGCCTCGCGACCCTGCGGGCGCCGGGTGGCGAAGCGCTGGCCCTGGTCACCTTCAATCCGCATTCGCTGATCGCGGCGCGCGTTCTCAGCACGAACCCTGAGGCGCACGTAGATGCCCTGTTCATCGGCCGTCGCCTGACCCAGGCGGCGGCGCTGCGCGACCGGCTGATCGGCGTGCCCTATTACCGGTTGATCCATGCCGAGGCCGACGGCCTGCCGGGCGTGATCATCGACCGCTTCGGCGATGCCTTCGTGGTGCAGGTCAATACCGCCGGCATGGACGCGCTGACGCCGGTCCTGCTGGAGGCCCTCGAAGCCGAATTCTCGCCCACGACCATCATCCTCAAGAACGACTCGCCGGTGCGCGAGCTCGAAGGGCTGACGCGCGAGGTGGTCGTGGCCAAGGGTCAGGCCGGCACCATCGAGCTGATCGAGAACGATGCGCGTTTCGTGGCCGATCTGTCCGAGGGCCAGAAGACCGGCTGGTTCTACGACCAGCGCGACAACCGGCGATTCATGGCGGGCCTCGCCAAGGACGCCCGAGTCCTCGATGCCTATTGCTACAGCGGCGGCTTCGGTGTCCTGGCGGCGACGCGCGGGGCGACGTCCGTGGTCTGCCTCGATCGTTCGCAGCCGGCGCTCAACGTGGCCGAGCAGGCGGCGGCGCTGAACGGGGTCGACAAGATCGTGTCCTTCCGCAAGGGCGAAGTGTTCGAGACCCTGGAGAAGGAGAAGCCGCGCAGCTACGAGGTCGTGATCTGCGATCCGCCGGCCTTCGTGAAGAGCCGCAAGGACCTCAAGACCGGCGCGCAGGGCTATCGCAAGCTGGTGCGTCTGGCGGCGCCGCTGGTCACCAAGGGCGGCTTCTTCTTCGTGGCGTCGTGCTCCCATCTCGTCGATGCGCCGCTGTTTGCCGAGCAGGTCCGGCGCGGCCTGCGCGATGCCGAGCGGAGCGGCCGCATCCTGCTGAGCAGCGGGGCGGCGCTGGATCATCCGGTTCATCCGAACCTGCCGGAGACGGCCTATCTGAAGGCCATGGTGCTGCAACTGGACTGACGATGTGAGTTTGAGGGGGAGAGGGGATGTCGAGGAATTCAATGGGCCGCCGTTGGCTCCTGCTTGTCGCTGCCACGGTCTGCCTCGCCGGAACGGGCTGTTCGATTCCCGAACGCGGAGAGGCAGTGCCGCGCGTCGATACGGTGCGCGCGCTGCCGCTCGGCATCCCGAATGCGCGCTTCTACGCCGACGGCGATCCCAAGGCGATGCTCGACGAGGGGATGCAATCGGGCGTGCGTGAAGCGGCTGCCCTGCGCGCCGAGGGGAAGTTGCCGACGCGGCCGCCACCGGCCCATTTCCTCGCCGTGTCCGGCGGCGGTGACAACGGTGCCTTCGGCGCCGGGATCATGAACGGCTGGACGGCCGTCGGGACGCGCCCGACGTTCAAGATGGTCACCGGCGTCAGCACCGGCGCGCTGATCGCGCCCTTCGCCTTCCTGGGTTCCGGCTACGATGCGCAATTGCGCGACGTCTACACGACCATGACGCCGGACAAGGTCTTCCGCATGCGCGGCCTCACGGCGGCCCTGTTCGACGACGCCATGGCCGATACGGGGCCGCTCGCCGAGATTATCGCGAAGTACGCCGACCAGAAGATGCTGGATGCCATTGCCGCCGAGTACAAGAAGGGCCGGCTGCTGATGATCGGCACGACCGATCTCGACGCCCAGCGGCCGGTGATCTGGAACATCGGTGCCATCGCCGCCAGCGGCCACCCCGGCGCACTGGACCTCTTCCGCAAGATCCTGCGGGCCTCGGCCGCCATTCCCGGCGCCTTCCAGCCGGTGTTGGTCGATGTCGAGCTCGACGGCAAGAAATACCAGGAGCTGCATGTCGACGGCGGCGCCATCGCCCAGCTCTTCCTCTATCCGCCGTCCATCGACATGTCCGCCAGCAACATCAAGCGCGAGCGCTACGCCTATATCATCCGCAATGCCCGCCTCGACCCGGACTATGCGATGGCCGAGCGGCGCACCATCACCATCGCCGGGCGCGCGATCGCGACGATGCTGGCGGCCAGCGGCGTCAACGATGTGCTGCGGACCTACTTCGTCTCGCAGCGCGACAAGGTCGACTACAACCTCGCCTACATCGGGCGGGATTTCGATTTCCCCAAGAAGGGCGAATTCGACCAGGCCTACATGAACGCGCTCTACGAATACGGCGTGCGGGAGATCGTGGAGGGCCGCGCCTGGCACAAGGCGCCGCCGGGACTGGGTTCGTCGACCGCCGCTCCGACGCGTTAAACTGCGGGTGGCTGGCACGACTCGTGCCTGCATCGCTCGGACTGATGGAGAGATGCCGTGGACAAGAACACGATTGAGCTGCTGGCGCACCGGGCCGGCCTCGCCAGGGCGCTGGCGGAATTTCCGGACGACGTGGGGATCGCCGCCAAGCAGGCCGCCGACGTGGCGCAGAAGATCAAGCGCCCGGCCGATCCGACGGCCGAGCCGTGGCCGCCGATGAAGGCGGGGACCACCCTATGAGCGACCTGCACTGGATGACGGTGGGCGCGGCTGCCCGCGCCATCGCCGCGAAGGAGCTTTCGCCCGTCGATCTCACCAAGGCGCTGCTCGATCGCATCGAGCGGCTCGACCCCAGGCTCAACGCCTTCATCCGCGTCGATGGCGAGGCCGCGATGGCCGCT
>CANIEC010000077.1 GCA_947466085.1 Rhodospirillales bacterium | reverse complement strand
GGGGCCGCGTCGCCGACCAGCGCGGCATCGGGCTTGCGGAAACGCTCGGGTTCGTCGGGATCGATGTCGACCCGCACCACCTTGAGCCGGTCGTCGATGCCCCAACTGCCGTTCTGGATGAAGAAGCGCGTGCCGACCGCCAGCACGGCATCGGCGTCCTTCCACAGCCGATGGCCGATCGGCATGTCGACGGCGAGACGATGCGAGGAGGGAATAATGCCGCGGCCACGGCGGTAGGAGCTGACCGGCGCCTCGAGCATCTCGGCGAGCTGGATGATCTCTGCGGACGCGTCCATGGCGCCGCCGCCCAGCACGATGATCGGTCGCTCGGCCTGGCCGAGGATCTTTGCTGCCGTCTCGACCGCCTCGTCGTCGATCGACTCTGGCGGCAAGGGCAGCGGCCCCTCGGGGATCACCACCTCGCTGCGCTTCGCCCAGGTGTCGAGCGCGCATTCCAAAGCGACGGGGCGCGGACGGCCCGAGGTGGCGTGCCAGATCGCCTGGCTGACCAGGGTCGGCGCCTCCTGCGGGCTGCGGATGCGCTCGGCCCATTTGGTGATGTGGCGCATGAGGCCCAGCTGGTCGTGGATCTCGTGCAGGTGGCCGTGGCCGCGGTCGATGTCGGCCTGCGGGATCTGGCCGATCAGGCCGATCACCGGCGCGTTCATGCCGTAGGCGGTGAGAAGTGCGGCGCCGGCATTGAGCAGACCGGGACCGGGCACGACCCCGAAGGCCTGCGGCTTGCCGGTCGCGAGTGCCGCGCCCAGCGCCATGTAGGCCGCCGTCTGCTCGTGGCGCGGATGGATCACGCGCAGCCGGTCCGAAGCATGATAGAAGGCGTCGAACAGCGGATCCTGATGCAGGCCGGGCAGGGCATAGACCGTGTCGAGCCCGTGCAGCAGGAGGGTTTCGACCGTGGCTTCGGCGGTGCTGAGGCGGGGCATGCTTGGCTCTCTACGGGTTGGCGGGAGTGCGATCAGGGCGATGACATGCGGTTGATGTTGTACGCGGTGCTCGCGCTGGGCGCGATGGCCCTCCTGGTGTCTCTGCTGTCGTGGCTGGCCGAGCGTCGGTTGGAGACCCTGGCCGCGGCCTACATCACCGACGATCCGGCCAGGCTCCCCGACGTGCCGGTCGCGCTCGTGCTCGGGGCCGCGCCGATCGGTCCGGAGGGCGGGCCCAATCGTTACTTTGTCTACCGGCTCGATGCGGCGGCCGCGCTCTACAAGGCCGGCAAGGTGAAGTACCTGCTGGTGAGCGGCGACAACAGCCGCCCCGACTATGACGAGCCGACGGCGATGCGCGAAGGCCTGATCAAACGCGGCGTGCCGGCGGAGGCGATCTACCGCGACTTCGCGGGCCTCCGTACGCTGGACTCAGTGCTGCGAGCCGAATCGGTCTTCGGCCAGACGCGCATGATCATCGTGTCCCAGCGCTTCCATCTCTCACGCGCGATCTTCCTCGCGCGCGAGCAGGGGATCGCGGCCTGGGGCTTCGAAGCGCAGGACGTGAAGCGCGCCTACAGCCTCATGACCGAGCTACGGCGCTACCCCTCGGCCCTGCGCGCCTATTTCGACGTCTGGTTCGACACGCCGGCAAAATACACGGGGGCGAAAATCGTCATCGGAAAAGATCCGCCGAATTAATGTCGTCCTGAGCGCAGCGAAGGACCTCACCGAGCGATCAACGTACGACTTAGCTGGCGCGAGATCCTTCGCTTCGCTCAGGATGACAGTAGGGGCGTCACTCTCCTAACGCGGCTTTGGCGCGTCCTTCGAGTTGGCCCACTCTCGGAACTCAGGCACCGGGGAAACGACCGGCTTTCCCGCGAAATGGTTGTCGAGGTTGCGGCAGACCAGGTCGGTCATGCGGCGCTGGGCGTGCTGCGTGCCGCCGCCGAAATGCGGTGTCATCACCAACTTGTCGAGTTCGAGCAGCTCGGTGCCGGTGTAGGGCTCCTCGTCGAACACGTCGAGCGCCGCGCCTTCGATGACGTCGTTGCGCAGCGCGTCGGCCAGCGCCGCCTCGTCGACCGCCCAGCCGCGCGAGATGTTGACCACATGGCCGCGCGGACCCAGCGTCTTCAGCACGTCGGCGTTGATGATGTGCCGGTTGGAGGCATCCGACCGCAGGCAGACGATCAGGTAGTCGCACCAGGTGGCGAGCGCCATCACGTCCGGGAAGTACGGGAAGTCGACATCGCTGCGCTGGCTGCGATTGCAGTAGCCGATCTCGACGTCGAACCCCTTGAGGCGTCGGGCGACCTCCAGGCCGATGGCGCCGAGCCCCAGGATGCCGACCCTGCCGCCGGTCAGGCCGGCGATGGCGCCGAAGCGGTTGGGGATGCGTTGTTTCCACTCGCCGCGCCGGATCATCTTGTCGGCGCGGACCAGGCGGCGGGTCGAGGCGAGCAGGATGCCGACCGCCAGTTCGGCCACGTCGGGCGCATTGGCGTCGGCGCCGTGCGTGATCATGATGTTGCGCCGGCGGGCGGCTTCGAGATCGACGCGCTCGTAGCCGGTGCCGTAGCAGCAGAACAGGGAGAGCCTCGGCAGGGCCGCCATCATCGCATCGGAGATGCCGACGCTGCCGGTGCTGACGATCGCCTGCACCGTGGCGGCGGTGCCGGGCGGGATGTCGGCGACGGTGGGCGTGGGATTGTCCATGTGCCCGATGATCTTGCAGCGCTCACCGAACGAGGCGAGCGTCGCCTTTGTGAAATGGAAGCCGGTCAGGATGTGCGGTTGGTCAGGCATGGTCGAGCCGTAGCATGGGACATGGGAGCGGGTAAGCCGAAGGCGTCCGCGCGGCGAAAAACCGGCTTGGCAAAGAACGGATCGCTGTGCAAGGTGCAGCGCACGAAGCGTCCCGCCGCGGTCAAACGGATCTGAAGCGCCCCATGAAAATCGCTATCGTCAAAGAACGCAGGCCCCACGAAACCCGTGTGGCCGCCACTCCCGAGACGGTCAAGAAGCTGAAGGCGCTGGGCGCGGAGATCACGATCGAGGCAGGCGCCGGAACGGTCGCCGCCTATACGGACCAGGCCTATAGCGAAGCCGGCGCGACGATCGTGCCGGACGCGGCCTCGGCCATCGCCGCGGGCGACATCGTCTTCAAGATCCAGCGGCCGATGACGGCCGAGGAAGGGCTCGACGAGCTCGGCCTGCTGCGCCAGGGCCAGACCCTGATGTCGCCGCTCGGGGCGCTGACCAACAAGGAGCTGGTACAGGCGCTGGCCTCGCGCGGCGTCACCTCGTTTGCACTCGAGCTGATCCCGCGCATCACGCGCGCGCAGTCGATGGACATTCTGTCGTCGCAGGCCAATCTGGCCGGCTACAAGGCCGTCCTGGTGGCGGCGAACAATTACGGCCGCATCTTCCCGCAGATGATGACGCCCGGCGGTACCCTGGCGCCGTCGCGCAGCTTCATCATGGGTGTAGGCGTCGCCGGCCTGCAGGCGATCGCCACCGCGCGGCGCCTCGGCTCCGTCGTCACCGCGACCGACGTGCGCCCGGCGACCAAGGAGCAGGTCCAGTCGCTCGGCGCCAAGTTCGTCGCGGTCGAGGATGAGGAATTCAAGGCGGCCGAGACGGCGGGCGGCTATGCCAAGCAGATGAGCGCCGAGTACCAGGCCAAGCAGGCGGCGCTGGTGGCCGACCACATCAAGCTGCAGGACATCGTGATCACCACGGCGCTGATCCCCGGCCGCAAGGCCCCGGTGCTGGTGACCGAGGAGATGGTCAGGACGATGAAGCCCGGCTCGGTGATCGTCGACATGGCGGTCGAGCAGGGCGGCAACTGCCCGCTGTCGGAGTTCGGCAAGGTGGTCGAGAAGTACGGTGTGAAGATCGTCGGTCCGGCCAACCTTCCGGGTGAGCTGGCAACCGACGCCTCGGCGCTGTTCTCGCGCAACCTGCTGAACTTCATCACGCCGATGGTCGACAAGGAGACCAAGGCGCTCACGATCAACCTCGAGGACGAGGTCGTGAAGGGCACGCTGGTCACCCGCGACGGGCAGATCGTGCATCCCTCGCTGACCCAGGCTTAGGAGCGGCCCATGGACGACAAGATCGCAGGCGAGGCCTCCAAGCTCGCGACCCAGGCGCAGGACGTCGCCGCCCAGCTCAAGGCCCTGGCGCAGCAGATCACCGACGCGGCGGCGGCCAGCCCGGTCGCCATCCCCGACGGTCACATGCCGTTCGTTGCGCTGCTCACCATCTTCGCGCTCTCCTGTTTCGTCGGCTACTACGTGGTCTGGCGGGTGACCCCGGCGCTGCATTCGCCGCTGATGGCCGTCACCAACGCCGTTTCCTCGGTCATCATCGTCGGCGCGCTGCTGGCGGCGGGCCTCAAGGGGCTGGGCGCGGCGCAGCTCTTCGGTTTCATTGCCGTGGCATTGGCCGCGGTGAACATCTTCGGCGGGTTCATCGTCACGCACCGGATGCTGTCGATGTTCAAGAAGAAGCCGGTCAAGAAGTAGTCGGCGGGAGCAAGGGATGTTCACCCAGGAACTGGCCGCGTACGGCTATCTGATCGCCGCCATCTGTTTCATCATGGCGTTGCGCGGCCTGTCCTCGCCGACGACCTCGCGGCAGGGCAACCTGTTCGGCATCGTCGGCATGGTGGTCGCCATCGGCGTCACCGTGCTGTCGCCCGGCGTCCTCTCGCCCTGGCTGATCCTGGCCGGCCTGGTGATCGGCGGCGCGATCGGTACCTTCGTCGCCCTACGCATCCAGATGACGGCCCTGCCGCAACTCGTGGCGGCCTTCCATTCGCTCGTCGGCCTCGCCGCGGTCTTCGTGGCCGCCGCCGCGTTCCTCTCGCCCGAGGCCTTCGGGATCGGCCTGCCCGGCAAGATCAAGGCCCAGAGCCTGATCGAGATGGGCCTCGGCACCGTGATCGGCGCCATCACCTTCACCGGCTCGGTCGTGGCCTTCGCCAAGCTGCAGGGCCTGGTGACGGGGTCGCCGCTGATCTTCAAGGGCCAGCATCCGCTGAATGCGCTGCTCGGCATCGCGCTGGTCGTGCTGCTGGTCTGGTTCGCCATGCGCGGCCACACCTCGACCTTCGTGCTGCTGGTCGTGCTGTCGCTGGCGCTGGGCTTCCTGTTGATCCTGCCGATCGGCGGCGCCGACATGCCGGTCGTGGTGTCGATGCTCAATTCCTACTCGGGATGGGCGGCGGCCGGCATCGGCTTCACCCTGGGCAACACGGCGCTGATCGTCACCGGCGCGCTGGTGGGCTCGTCGGGCGCGATCCTGAGCTATATCATGTGCAAGGGCATGAACCGCTCGATCTTCAACGTGATCCTGGGCGGCTTCGGCACCGACAGCGCCGCGGCCGGAGGCCCGGCGGTGAAGAACGACAAGCCGGTCAAGGCCGGCTCGGCCGAGGACGCGGCCTTCCTGATGAAGAACGCCCAGTCGGTCATCATCGTGCCCGGCTACGGCATGGCGGTGGCGCAGGCCCAGCACGCGCTGCGCGAGATGGCCGACCTCCTGAAGAAGGAAGGCGTGCAGGTGCGCTACGCCATCCATCCGGTGGCCGGCCGCATGCCCGGCCACATGAACGTGCTGCTGGCCGAGGCCAACGTGCCCTACGACGAGGTCTTCGAACTCGACGACATCAACCGCGACTTCGCCTCGACCGACGTGGCCTTCGTGATCGGCGCCAACGACGTCACCAACCCGGCCGCCAAGACCGACCCCAAGAGCGCGATCTACGGCATGCCGATCCTCGACGTCGAGAAGGCCCAGACCGTGCTGTTCGTGAAGCGCGGCATGGCCTCGGGCTATGCCGGCGTCGACAACGAGCTGTTCTTCCGAGACAACACCATGATGCTCTTCGCCGACGCCAAGGTGATGTGCGAGAACATCGTGAAGTCGCTGGAAGCGACGCACTGAGCCGGTATCGCGCCGTCATCTTCGACATCGGCGGCGCGGTCGATCTCGAGTTCGCCTGGGAGATGGCGCTCGACGGCGCCATCGCGGCGGCGTGCGGCATGGAAGGCATCCGCGTCGATCCAGCGATGGTCGAGGAGGCGTCCGAGCAGGCGGTGGCTGCCTTCGCGCCCGATGTCACGCTTCACATGATCGAGACGCTGTGCGGCGGCGAGCCCGCGACCGTGGCGCGCGTGGCGCGGCGGGTCGAGGCGATGACGGGGCAGCTCGATGCCTTCCAACTCCGGCCTGGCATGGAGGACCTGCTGAAACGCCTCAAGGACCAAGGTCTGGTACTGGGCGCGCGCGAGCCCCGCTGGGAACGCCTGGAGCGGGCAGGGATCGCGGTGCTGTTCGCACGCGATCACGACGTCCCGCCGGCCGAATGCATCATGGTCGGCGACCGGATCGATGCCGACATTGCGCCCGCCACGGCGGCCGGCATGGCGACCATTCAGTTCCGATCGGGGCGCTGGCGCCGTCAGCGTCCGCGCTCGGCGGCCGAGACTCCCGACTCCGTCGTGACCGATGTGGCCGAGCTGGAAGCGGCGATCGCGGCGCTCGTGACTTGAGTAGAGCGCCAGCGCCTTCTTCACTCACCGCTGTCGAATACGGAGGAATGACATGTCTCCCAAGAGCCAGCCGAACTGCGGGAAGCCTCGCACATGCGCTTCGGCGGCTGAGTTGAGACAAGCGGTGGAGGAGGCGCTTGCGGATCCGACGCCAAGCGCTCCGGCGCGAGAAGTCTTCCGCCGATTGCGTGATCATCATGCGGCGGCATTCGTTGCTGGTGCTTCGAAACCAGAGTGATCTCGCGGACAAGGCGCTCGTCTGAGCGCGCTGCTCCTGTGGCGCTGAGTTCATTAGAGTTTTTTCCGACTACGATCGAATCACCTTCACCGACCTCATGCTGAGGAGCGCTCCGTAGGAGCGCGTCTCGAAGCATGGGCACGATCGCCACGCCTGCTGCCCATCCTTCGAGACGCGGCCTTCGGCCGCTCCTCAGGATGAGGTGGTGCGGGTCGAGCTAAAGCCGAAGGACCCAAGAAGCCACGGCATGAATCCAACGGGGTTTGCGCGCTCCGCTGGTACTTCCGTTGCCAGCCCAAACAAAAACCCCCGGGGATGCCGGGGGTTGTCGTCTCGTGCGAGGAGGGGAGGACTAGTAGCCCTCGCGCTCCATGCGCTTGCGCATCAGCTTGCGGGTGCGGCGGATGGCCTCGGCGCGCTCACGGGCGCGGCGCTCGGACGGCTTCTCGTAGTTGCGGCGGAGCTTCATCTCGCGGAAGATGCCCTCGCGCTGCATCTTCTTCTTCAGGACGCGCAGCGCCTGATCGACGTTGTTTTCACGAACGAGAACCTGCACTTCGATCGCTTCCTTCCAATGCGGCTTTGCCCACGAATGTCCCGGGGCCTGAATTCCAGAGGCCGGGTAGGTATCACAGGCGGATACCCTTGGGAACCCCCCGATTGGGGCCTATATTCCACAGATGACCGAGCAAAATACCCCGAATTCACCGGAAATCGACCCCGACGCCGCCTTGCGGGACCGGCTGGCGGACGAGTTCATGGCCGAAGCGGCCTTCGATGGCTGGACGCGGGCCGCCCTGGCCGCCAGTGGCCGGGCGCTCGACCTGCCGGCGGGCGACGCCGACCGGCTGTTCCCGGGCGGGCCGCTCCAGGCGCTGACCTATGTCAGCGAGCGCGCCGACCAGCGCACCGTCGAGGACATGGAGAAGGAAGGAATCACGACCCTCAAGATCCGCGATCGGATCAAGGGCGCCGTCCGCATCCGGCTGGAGCGGCATGCCGGTCCGCGCGAGGCGGCGCGGCGGGCGCTGTCGACGCTGTCGATGCCGCTCAATGCGGGGCTGGCGCTGAAGCTGCTCTACAGGACGGTCGACGCCATGTGGTACGCGGCCGGCGACACCAGCACCGACTTCAATTTCTACACCAAGCGAGCCACGCTGGCGGGCGTCTATTCCTCGACCCTGCTCTACTGGCTCAACGACCGGTCGCCCGGGGCCGAGGCCACCTGGGCTTTCCTCGACCGACGTATCGACGACGTGATGAAGTTCGAGAAGCTGAAGGGGCAGGTCAGGTCGTGGACCGGCCCGAAGCGTCCGGGCGCGCGGCCGGCAGCACGTAGGTGACATGGCCCATCTTGCGGCCGGGGCGGGATTCCGCCTTGCCGTAGAGATGTAGCCGCGCCGTCGGTTCCGCGAGGTAGCGCTGCCAGTCCTCGGCCTCGTCGCCGATCAGGTTCTCCATGCGGGACGGCGCCAGCACCTCGACCGAGCCCAGCGGCAGGCCGCAGATGGCGCGGACGAGCTGCTCGAACTGGCTGGTCGCGCAGGCGTCCATCGTCCAGTGACCCGAATTGTGCGGCCGCGGCGCCATCTCGTTGGCCAGCACCCGCCCGTCCTTCGTCACGAACATTTCCAGCGCCACCAGACCCACCAGATCGAGGCCCTGGGCGAGTTCGACGCCGAAGCGCTCCGCGGTCGCCAGGGTCGCGGCCGGCAGGCCCGAGGGCACGGTGGTCGTGCGCAGGATGCCGTCGCGATGGCCGTTGATGCCGATGGGGAAGCAGCGCGTGGCGCCGTCCTGCCCACGGGCGACGATGGCCGAGACCTCGCACTCGAAATCGACCATCGCCTCGAGGATGCAATCGCGCCGGCCGAGCCTCGCCCAGGCGGCTGAGAGTTCGGTCCGGTCGGCGACGCGGGCCTGGCCCTTGCCGTCATATCCCTCGGTGCAGGTCTTCAGGATGCCGGGCAGGGCGGTGGCCGCCGCAATGTCGGCCTCGGAACGGATGGGCTGGTAGTCGGCCGTGCCGATGCCGAGCTTGCGCAGGAAGTCCTTCTCGCGGAGCCGGTGCTGGGCGAAGTGGATGGGCTTCACGCCCGGCCGCACCGGCTTCAGCTTCTCGCATTCCAGGACGGCGCCCTCGGGCACGTTCTCGAATTCGTAGGTGACGACGTCCACCTGCGCGGCGAAGCGGGCGAGGGCCTCGGCGTCGTCATAGGCCCCGCGTACATGGCCAGCGCAGACCTGGGCGGCGACCGGGTGGTCGTCGGGCGCGTAGACGATGCAGGGGTAGCCCAGGCGCGCGGCGGCCAGGGCGGTCATGCGGCCCAATTGGCCGCCGCCCAGGATGCCGATGGTCGATCCCGGCGGCAGAGGTCGGGAGGCCGGCATCAGCGATGGGCCGGGGCGTCGTCGGTCGGGATCTTGGCGACGGCCAGCGATTGGCGGGTGCGCCAGGCTTCCAGCGCCGCCATGATCTTGGCGTCGCCAAGACCAACGATGGAGGCCGCTAGAAGAGCGGCATTGATCGATCCGGCGCGCCCGATCGCCAGGGTGCCGACGGGGATGCCGGCCGGCATCTGGACGATGGAAAGAAGACTGTCCTGTCCCTTCAGGGCGGCACTTTCGACCGGGACACCCAGGACGGGCAGCGGGGTCATGGCGGCGGTCATGCCCGGTAGGTGGGCGGCACCGCCCGCGCCGGCGATGATGACCTTCAGGCCGCGTCCTTTTGCGCCCGAGGCGTAGTCCATCATGCGCTTGGGCGTCCGGTGCGCGGAAATGATGCGCGCCTCGAAGGGGACGCCCAGCGCCTCCAGAGTCTCGGCGGCGTGGCGCATGGTCGACCAGTCGGACTGGCTGCCCATGATGACGCCGACCACCGGCTTGGCGGCCGGGCGCTTGCTGGTTTTCTTGGCCATGACTCTTCTCAGGCGATGATATCGGGAATGAGCTGGCTTTCCAGCCGCAGGATCTGGTCCTTCAGACCGAGCTTGCGCTTCTTGAGCCGCTGGAGCTGGAGCTGGTCGAACGGCGGCTTTTCGATCAGACGATCGATCACCTCGTCGAGGTCGCGATGCTCGCTCTTCAGGCCCTCAAGCTTGGCCTTGATGGTCTGGGCGTCCGGCGGATCCGACGAACTCAGGTCATTCATGCGGGCGCACTCGTCCAGGCAGGCTAGCCACGTCGCTCCCGGCCGTGTACCCCGGAGGCCGCCCAAAGGGAAGCACGCAAAAGCCAACCAACCGTGTCGGACTTTCTCCCCCATCCGTTCTGGAACTTCTCGCTCGAACTGTATGCCGGTGAGGGCGTGGCGGAGGCCTGCCTCGACCTGCAGGAGCGGCGCGGCTGCGACGTCAACATCCTGCTGTTCTGCTGCTGGCTCGGAGCCTCGGGCCGACCGACCCTGACCGCCGAGCGGCTGCGCGCCATCCTGGCCGCGAGCGAGGCATGGCAGGCGGACGTCGTGAAGCCGCTGCGCGAGATGCGCCGACGATTGAAGGACAAGGTGTGGCCCGGCGCTCTGCCCGAGACCGTGGATGCGGTCCGTCGCCGGGTTGCCGACGCGGAGCTGGCGGCCGAGCATGCCGAGCAGCTCGCACTCGTGAGCCTGCACGCGCCGCCTCCCGATCGCGACAGGCCGCCGGAAAAGCGGCTGCGTGCCGCGGTGGGCAATCTGGGTGTCTACGCCGTGTGCCTGGGGGTCGTCCCGGACGACAAGGACCGCAAGGCCGTCGCGGCCCTCATGCGCGAGACTTTTCCCGCGCTCGCCCCGCCGGAAGTCGCGGAGGCCGTTGGCCTGGCGGCTTGATCGCTCGCACCGGCAACAGGCCTGAGCGTGTTTGTTTCAAGATTATGCACAATCTGTAACGGCCGATTGATGAACGGGTTGAATTGGCGTGACTCCACCCAATGTCAGAGTCAGACTTGTTCTGTCCCGCTAACAAACTCGGAGGTATCCGACTATGAGCACCGTGGACCACATTGAAGCTCTCAAGAACAAGCACGCGACCCTCGAGCAGGCGATTCATCGAGAGACGACGAGGCCGCATCCCGACGACGATGCGCTCTGCAGCCTCAAGAAGCGAAAGCTTCTGATCAAGGACGAGATCGTCCGTCTCAGCGAACCAACCTCGCACTAGCCATCCAGCCCTCAGGTGAGTCCCGCCCAGCGGGCCAGCGCCACGGCGCCGACGCCACCAAACAAGCCGGGGGTGAAGCCCCCGACTTTTCTGGTGAGCAGTGCCGCGACGGCTGCGCCGACGATGAACGCGCCGCCCGCCTGAACGAGCGGCACGATCGCGGCTGACACCAGCACGGCGCCGGGCGCGTGATCGAGCAGGGCGTTCACGAAGCGATGGCGGCCGAGCCAGCGCATGGCGATGAAGCCGCCGCCCTTCGCGGCCATTGCCGCGAGCGCCATCACGAAGATCGCGACGAGATTCTCAGGATTGGCGGACATCGGTCTTCCTGAGATCACGCAGTGCGCCGAAGAGGCCGCCGGCGAGGCCGCCGACCACGATATACCAGTTGCCGCCGATGCCCCATTTGGCCGCGAGGGCGGCGGCGATGGCCACGGCCCAGGGCGCGATGTCGCCCTTGCCGCGGAACAGGATGGTGGCCACCACGACGAATACCGCCACGCCGACGAAATCGAGGCCGAGGCGTCGCGCCGTGGCGGGATCGGAGAGCAGACCGCCCGCCGCAAGGTGGCCCGCCAAAGTCGAACCCGACCAGATGCAGGCCATGACGAAGCCGCCGCCCAGGAACTTGCCGAGATCACCGTGGCCGCGGCGATACTCCGCGATGTTGACCGCCCAGTTCTGGTCGACCGTCACGTACCAGACCGGGGGCTGCAGCCACCACGGCAGGTGCGGGAGGTGTGGCTGCAGCGCCGCGCCCATCACGAAGTAGCGCAGGTTGGCCACGAACACCGACACGGCCAGCGCCATCAGCGGCAGCGGGTGGGCCCAGATGTCGAGCGCCACCATCTGGCTGGTGCCGGCCATGACGGTGAAGCTCATCAGCGTCGTCTCGAAGGCGCTGAGGCCCTTCTGGGCGGCGGCGACGCCGAAGCCGATGCCGAAGGGTAGGGAGGCGAGGCCGGGCAGGATCATGCGCAGGGCGCCGGCCTGGAAACTGCGCCACGTCACGCGCGCGGAAAGGGACACGGAAGCTACCGGATGAGGAAGGGGCGGGCACTCTATGGGACGTGCCGCGGCACCGGAACCGAGTTTAGCTCAGCCGCGCATTAGGCGGGTCAGTTCAGCTTGTGCAGATTGACCGACCAGCGGACGGGCGCGCCGTAGGCGTTGCGAGACTGGCCGCTGCAGATCGCCACGTTGTCGGCGCCGCGCTGGCAGACCAGCTGGTCGGCGAACCAGCGCGAGCCGTCGTTGCAGGTCGAGTCGGCATCGCGCAGGCGCAGGACCGCGCCCTCGAAACGCGCCTGGGCGCGCGTGCGGCAGGCGGTACGGCCCCGCCGCCATTCGAGCTGGCCCGCACCACTCGCGTCGAAACAGTAGGACGAGACACCCGGCTGCATCTGCAGCGCCTCGTGGCGGAACGGATCGGTACGCCAGCAGCCCTGCATGAAGGAATAGTCGTTGGTCGGCGCGCTGGGCAGGCGCAGGCGATCGTCGGCCGGGTTCCGTGGTTGCGGCGCCGGCGTTGGTGCGGGCTTCGGTGGCGCGACTTTGGGAGGCGCGGGCGCGGGCGGCGCGGGCGGCGGGGGCGCGACCGCGACCTGTGGAGGTTTCGGCGGTTCGGGCGGCTTGCAGTCGGCGATCCGCCGCTTCAGCTCTGCCTCGGCCAGAGCCAGTTCGACCTTGAGCACGCGTTCGCGCGACTGCTCGGCCGAAAAGGAAGCCTTTAGCGCCGGCAACGGGTCAGGCGGGGCTTCCGGTGCCGGCGGCGCGTCCGGCCCCTCGCGCGTGGCGATGGCGACATCGGGCGGGACGGGTAGCAGGCCGCGCAGGGCCCATGCGCCCGCCAGCAGCAGCAAGAGAAGCGGCAGGGCGGCGGCAAGTGTGCGCCACCAGGGAATGCCGGCCGCCGGCACGACGGTGGGCAAGGCGGACAACGGCGTCCTCTGCGCGGCTTCGAGCACCGGCCGCCGGCCGGGTACGCCCGCGTCCGTCACGCGAGCATCGGGCACGCGGGCATCGGGCACGCGCGGCAGGGTAAGGGGCAGCAGCGCGTTGGCCACTTCTGTCTCGTAGCCCCAGGCGACGATGACGGGCCGGTCGCCGACCAGGAAGACGAAGGCGGGCGACGGTGCGCGCGCCGCCAGTTTCAGCGACAGGCCGACGACACCGGTCTCTTCCTTGGGGCCGTGGCCTGCGAGCAGGTCGCCAAGCCGCCGGATTTCCGCCAGCGTTCCTTCGACTCCGGCCAGCACCGCGTCCCGCTCCGCGGGTGGGAGGTCGGTCACGGCGCGAACCGGACCGGGCCAGCCGGCGTACCAGTCGATGCCCTGGTCGTTCTCATGGAGCTGCGGATCGGCCAGCAGGTCGGCGGCTTCATCGCCCAGGCGCCGGCGCACGACGCGGCGCAACTGCGGCGCGGCGTTGTGCAGCGGCTCGCCGCGCACGCCGAGCGGGCGCACGCCGCTGCGGGTCGTCACGATGAGCGTTGTTTCGCCGGGCATGGGGTACGGAACCTAGCGCGGCGATTATGGCGGCGCGATGGTTTGCCGCCGTTGCCGCTGGGACCGCGTCAGTTTGGTCACCCTTTGGCCACGCGCCGGGTCAGGCGGCCTTGGCCCATTCGCGCAGGACGAATTTCTGCACCTTGCCGGTCGAGGTCATCGGCAGCTCGCGGAACACGACGTAGCGCGGGCACTTGTAACCGGCGAGGTTGGCGCGGCAGTGGGCGATGATGTCCTCTGCGCTGGCCGTGGCGCCGGGCTTCAGCATCACGAAGGCGCAGGGAGCCTCGCCCCATTTCTCGTCGGGCTTGGCGACGACGGCGGCGTTGGCGACGGCGGGATGGGCGATGATCACGCCCTCGACCTCGATGGTCGAGATATTCTCGCCGCCCGAGATGATGATGTCCTTGGAGCGGTCGCGCAGCTCGATGTAGCCGTCCTCGTGCATCACGCCGAGATCGCCGGAATGGAACCAGCCGTTTGCGAAGGCATCACGCGTGGCCGCCGGGTTCTTGAGATAGCCCTTCATGGTGATGTTGCCGCGGAACATGACCTCACCCATGGTCGTGCCGTCGCGCGGCACCTCCTTCATGGTCGTGGGATCCATCACGGTCACGCCGTCCTGGGCCGCGTAGCGCACGCCCTGGCGCGCCTTCAGCCGCGCGCGGTCATGGGCGGACAGCGCGTCCCATTCCTGGTGCCACGAACAGATCGTGGCCGGGCCGTAGACCTCGGTGAGACCGTAGACGTGGGTGACCCGGAAGTTCTGCTTCTCCAGCGCCTCGAGTACGGCCGCCGGAGGCGGCGAGGCCGCGGTCATGAACTCGACCTTGCGGCCGAGCGGCCGGCGGTCGGCTTCGGTCGCGCCGATGATGAGCTGCATGATGATCGGTGCGCCGCACATGTGGCTCACGTCGTTGTCGGCCAGCGCATCGAAGATCGGCTTGGCCGCGGGGCGGCGCAGGCACACCGACGTGCCGGCCACCAGCGCCAGCGTCCAGGGGAAGCACCAGCCGTTGCAGTGGAACATCGGCAGGGTCCAGAGATAGACCGGGTGCAGGCCGATCGGCCATTGCGTGGCGTTGCCGTAGGACGACAGCGTCGCGCCGCGGTGGCTGTAGACGACGCCCTTGGGATTGCCGGTCGTGCCCGACGTGTAGTTGAGCGAGATCGCGTTCCACTCGTCCGACGGATAGGACCAGGCGAAGTCCGGATCGCCGTCGGCGATGAATTCCTCCCAGGTCGTGTCGCCGATCTGCGCGCGGTCCTCGCATTCGGGATCGTCGATGTCGACCACCAGCGGCTGGGTCCTGGCGATCGCCAGCGCCTCGGTGACGACGCGATGGAACTCACGGTCGACCAGGAGCACCTTGGTTTCGCTATGGTCGAGGATGAAGGCGACCATCGCCGCGTCGAGGCGGGTGTTCAGCGAGTTCAGTACGCCGCCGGTCATCGGCACGCCGAAATGCGCCTCGTACATCTCGGGAATGTTGGGTGCCATGATCGCGACCGTGTCGCCGACTCCGATCCCGACCTTGACCAGCGCCGAGGCGAGCCGCCGGCAGCGTGCATAGGTCTCGGCCCAGGTCTGTCGGCGCTGTCCGTGGATCAGCGCGACATGGTCGGGATAGACGCTGGCGGTGCGCTCGATGAACTGCAGCGGAGTGAGCGCGGCGTAATTCGCCGGCGTCCTGTCGAGGTCGCGCTCGTAGATGTTCTGCGCGGCGAGGGCGGTCTTGTGCGACACCGGACGCGGCGCGGCGAGGCGGGTCACGGAGGTGCGGCTCTTGACCGGGCGACGCAGGCCGGGACGCCCGAGCGGCTTGGGAGCGGCGACCTTCCGGGACGAAGGGGCCTTCTTCGGTGCGACGGCCTTCTTGGGGGCGACAACTTTCTTTGGTGCGATGACCTTCTTTGGCGAGGGAGCCTTCCTGGGCGCCGCCTTCACAGCCCGCCGGACGACCTTCTTCGTCTTGGCGGCGACCTTGCGCTTGGCCGGAGCCTTCGACTTGCTGCTGCCTTTTCCCGTCTTGCGCTTGGCCATGATCTTTTCCGTTCGACTCCCTGGGCGGCGGCACTCTCTCACAGGGCGGCTCGCCTATTCCAGCTTGATATCCAGGTCTTTCAGCAGCTGCGCGAAATAGATCTGGTCGTCGCGCACCTGTCGCGCGAACTCGACGTTCGACTGGTATTCGACGTTCTGCGCCACGAGCAGCAGCTTCTCCTTCATCTCGGGCAGGGCGGCTGCCTGCGCGGCGGCGTTGGACAGGCGCGCGAGGACAGGCTCCGGCGTTCCCCGGGGCGCGAACAGTCCGAACCAGCTGCGGGCGCGGAAGCCCTTGAGATCGAGGCCGACTTCCGTCGCCGTCGGCGTGTTCGGCAGATCGGGCAGGCGTGCGGGTTGGTCGACCAGGGCGGCGAACACCTTGCCGGCCTTGGCGTAAGGCACGAAGGAAGGATCGAAGACCATCTGGATGCGTCCGTCGAACACGTCGCCGGTGGCGTCGACGATGGTCTTGTAGGGCGAGTGCTGCATCTGGATGCCGGCGGCACGCGTCAGCACTTCGCCGGTGAGATGGGTGATGGTGCCGAGTCCCGAGGAACCGAACCAGTATTTGCCCGGGTTGGCCTTCGCCAGCGCCACGAACTCGGCCCAGGTCCGGACGCCCAGCGCATTGGTGAGGGTGACGACCAGGATCGGCGTCGAGAGGCGCGCGACGGCCACGAGGTCGTTGGGATTGTACGGCACCTTCCGCGCGGCCGGCGTGATGGCCATGATCGCGGTCGGCGAGAGCAGGAGCGTGTAGCCATCGGCAGGCGCCGACGCGACCATCTGTGCGCCGACGCCGCCCGAGGCGCCGGGCTTGTCCTCCACGATGATCTGCTGGCCGAGCGAGGCGCTCATCCTCTCGGCATACAGGCGGGCCACCTGGTCGGCCGAGCCGCCGGGCCCGTAGGGCACGATCAGGCGGATCGGCTTGGTCGGCCAGTTCGTCGATTGAGCCTGCACACGCGTCGACGCCAGCGCGGCAAGCCCGCCCAGCGTCACCTCACGGCGACCGACCATCGTTCCCTCCCGGGATAGTGTTGTTGCCCGAAGAATAGCCGCAATCGCATCGAAACGCTTGCGCGCCGATCTCGCCACAGGAACACGTCGACAAAGGGCGAGGCGACAGGCCATTTTAGGTCGAGTGTCGACGTCGGCCCGGTGGTCCGCGGGAACTCGAACTTTGTCCGAAGGCATCGCATCATGTCGCTGAATGAGCCGGTTCCCCAACCGCCCCTGAAACCCATCGTCGGCAATCTCACGGAGCTGCAGGGCGGCTGCCCGATCCAGAGCCTGATGGGGCTCGCCCGCACCTACGGGCCGTTCTTCAAGCTCACGATCATGGACCACGACATCCATGTCGCGAGCTCGCAGGAGCTGGTGAACGAGCTGTGCGACGAGACGCGCTTCGGCAAGCGCATCCAGGGGGCCTTGAAGGAAATCCGGGCGGTTGCCGGCGACGGGCTGTTCACCGCCTATGGCCACGAGCCCAACTGGGCGAAGGCCCATCGCATCCTGGTTCCGGCGTTCGGGCCGATCGCCATCCGCGGCATGTTCGACAGGATGCTCGACATCGCCGACCAGATGTTTGTGCGCTGGGAGCGGTTCGGGCCGAGCGCCGTCATCGAGGTCGCCGACAACATGACGCGGCTCACGCTCGACACGATCGCCCTCTGTGCGTTCGACTACCGGTTCAACAGCTTCTACCAGGACGACATGCATCCCTTCGTTTCCGCCATGGTGGGAACGCTGCAGGAAGCCTCGAACCGCTCGCGCCGCCCGAAACTGCTGAGCAGCCTGATGCTGTCCAAGGCGCGCCAGTTCCAGGCCGACAAGGAGTTGATGGACAAGGTCGCCCGCGATCTCATTGCCGAGCGACGGCGCGATCCGAAGGGCAACGAGAAGAACGACCTGCTCAACCTCATGCTGAACGGCGTCGATCCCGTCACCGGCGAGAAGCTGAGCGACGAGAACATCGGCTATCAGATGATCACCTTCCTGATCGCCGGCCACGAAACCACGAGCGGGCTTCTGTCCTTCGCGACCTATCTGCTGCTCAAGAATCCGGACGTGCTGCAGAAGGCGCGGGCCCTCGTCGACGAGGTGCTGGCTGAGGAGGTGCCGAGGGTCGAGCATCTCGCGCAGCTCCGCTACATCGAGCAGATCCTGATGGAGGCGCTGCGTATCTGGCCGACCGCCTCGGTCTTCTCCGTCAGTCCGCACAAGGACACGGTGCTGGCCGGGAAGTACCCGCTCACGACCAAGGACATCGTGATGGTCCTGGAGCCGATGCTGCATCGCGACCCCAAGGTCTGGGGCGACGACGTGGAAGCGTTCAGGCCCGAGCGCTTCGCGCCAGAGAATGCCAGCCAGTTGCCGCCCAATGCCTGGAAGCCCTTCGGCAACGGCGCGCGGGCCTGCATCGGCCGGCCCTTTGCCATGCAGGAAGCTCAGCTCGTCCTCATCCTGATGTTGCAGCGCTTCGACTTCGTGCTCGACGACCCGTCCTACACGCTGAAGATCCACGAGACGCTGACGCTCAAGCCCGAAGGCCTGCGCATCCGCGCGCGGGCACGCCGCACGGGAACGTCGCTGCGGCGCAGCGCCGTGCCGCCGATGCCGCAGAAGGCGCTGACGCCGCAGGCTGAGCGTCGACCCGTAGCGGACGCCGCCAGCACACCGCTGCTGATCCTCTATGGCAGCAATACCGGTTCGTCGGAGGCCTTCGCCAACCGCATCGCCGACGAGGCGCCGGCCAACGGCTTCGCGCCGACCGTCGCGGCGATGGACGACTATGCGGGCAATCTGCCGCGCGAGGGCGCGATCGTCGTGGTCACGGCATCCTATGAAGGCCAGCCGCCGGACAATGCCCGCCAGTTCGTCTCCTCTGTCGAGGCACTGCCGGGGGGCGCGTTGGCCGGTGCCCGCTTTGCCGTGTTCGGATGCGGCAACCGGCAATGGGCGCGCACCTACCAGGCGGTCCCCAAGCGGGTCGATGCAGCCCTCGCCAGGGCCGGCGCCACGCGACTTGCCGAGCGCGGCGAGACGGATTCGGGTGGCGACTTCTTCGGCGCCTTCGACGAATGGTGGGCGGGCTTCCTGCCGCGGCTGCGCGAGGCGCTGGGCAAGGAGGCCGCCGCCGCGCCGGCCGCGACCGGTCTGCAGGTCGAATACGTCAAGGACGGTCGCGAGGGCGCGCTGCGGCTGGGCGACCTGCAACGGGGCATCGTGGTCGAGAACCGCGAGCTGGTGGACATGAGCGCGCCCAATGCGCGGTCGAAGCGGCACCTGGAATTCTCGCTGCCCGAAGACATGAGCTACCGGGCCGGGGACTATCTGGCCGTGCTGGCGACAAATCCGCAGGAACTGGTCGATCGCGTGCTGCGCCGCTTCGGTCTGGCGCGCGACACGCTCGTGGTGCTTCGTCGCGACGGCGCGGCCAGCCTGCCGATCGGCCGGCCGGTCAGCTGTGGCGAACTGCTGTCCAACTACGTGGAACTGGCCCAGCCCGCGACTCGCGCCCAGGTGGCCGCACTGGCCGCGGCAACGCCCTGTCCGCCCGAGCAGGCCGAACTGGAAACCATGGCGGGCGAGGCCTATGGCACGCTGGTGCTGAAGCCGAGGTGCAGCGTCCTCGACCTGCTCGACCGTTTCCAGTCCTGTGCGCTGGGCTTCGGTGCCTATCTCGACATGCTGCCGCCGATGCGGGCCCGGCAGTATTCGATCTCCTCGTCGCCGCTCTGGAAGCCCGACCATGTCACGCTGACGGTCGCCGTCGTCGATGCGCCGGCCTACTCGGGAACCGGTACCTTCCGCGGCGTCGCCTCGTCGTACCTCGCGCATCTGCAGCCGGGCGACCGGATCTCGCTCGCGGTGCGCCCGTCTAACGCCCGCTTCCATCCGCCGGCGGATCCCAGGACACCGCTCATCATGATCTGCGCCGGCTCCGGCATCGCGCCGTTTCGCGGCTTCCTGCAGGAGCGAGCGACCCAGAAGCAGGGCGGCCAGGATGTGGGACCGGCCTTGCTGTTCTTCGGCACCAACCATGAAGGCGTCGACTATCTCTATCGCGAGGAACTCGAGCGCTGGGAGGCGGCGGGCGTCGTCACGGTCCTGCCGGCCTTCTCGCTGCAGCCGCGCGGCGAGGTGTCGTTCGTGCAGCATCGAGTGTGGGAGGAGCGCGCCCGCATCGTGGAACTCTTCCGGCAGGGCGGCAGCGTCTTTGTCTGCGGCGACGGCCAGTATATGGCGCCAGCCGTGCGCGAGACGCTGGTGCGAATCTATCGCGAGGCATCGGGCGCCAGCGAGGGTGACGCGCAGAAGTGGGTCGAGGTCGTGGAGCACGAGCACGGGCGCTACGTTTCCGACGTCTTCGCCTGAGCGGGGACGGGGCCGAGGCTATCGCATATGGCCCGGAAAAGCCGGAATAGTTGATGTTCCTAAGAAGGTGAAAGGTCCCTCACTGCGTTCGGGATGACAATTTTGTTGGGATTTGCGGAGTGCGCTGATCAAACAAGCGGTGTCATCCCGAACGTAGTGAGGGACCTTTGCCTCATCTGCGACAGTGCCTCCCGGCGGGGCGCGCTCACATAACCACATTGCGACGGGCCGGGGCCGGGGCTAAGCCAGGGGCGGAAACGCAGAGGATGCCGGTCATGGCTGTTGGCGACAAATATCGTGCGCTGCATGCGCGGTCGCTCCAGGATCCCGAGGGATTCTGGGCTGAGCAGGCGGCGGCGATCGACTGGACGAAGCGCTGGGACAAGGTGCTCGACGGGACGAAGCCGCCTTTCTATCGCTGGTTCGAGGGCGGCGAGCTCAACGCCTGCCACAATGCGCTCGACCGCCACGTCGACGGCGGACGCGCAGAGCAGGCGGCGCTGATCTACGATTCGCCGCTCACCAACACCAAGAAGACCTTCACCTATCGCGAGCTGCGCGACCAGGTGGCGCGCATCGCCGGGATGATTGCGGCACAGGGCGTGGGCAAGGGCGATCGCGTCATCCTCTACATGCCGATGATCCCGGAAGCGGTTATGGCGATGCTCGCCTGTGCGCGCATCGGCGCGATCCATTCGGTGGTGTTCGGCGGCTTCGCAGCCAAGGAACTGTCGAGCCGCATCGACGACTGCGCGCCGAAGCTGATCCTCACCGCCTCATGCGGGATCGAGCCGTCGCGCATCGTCCAGTACAAGCCGCTGGTCGACCAGGCGATCGAGCAGGCGAGTCACAAGGTGCCGCGGGTCATCCTGCTGCAGCGGCCGCAATGTGCGGCGACGATGATGCCGGGTCGCGACCTCGACTGGAACGAGGCGCTCGCCACCGCGCAGCCGGCTCCCTGCGTGCCCGTGAAGGCCACCGATCCGCTCTACATCCTCTACACATCG
>CANIEC010000076.1 GCA_947466085.1 Rhodospirillales bacterium | reverse complement strand
CGCCGGCTCGAAGCCTTCGCGGGGCGGCGCTAACCCTCCGGCCTGCTCGTCCAGCGCGGCGGCAGGAGCCTCGTATTGAGCAGGAACGGCACGCTGTTGTCGCTGAGGCGGATCGTGCCGATGAACGGCAGATCGTAGGAGGCGTGGAAGTAGATCTGCGAGCGCTGCACCACGCCGTAATCCTCATTCATCGGCGGCAGGCCGAACAGGGCGCGGAAGGGACACCTGAACGTCGCCTGCTCTCCGGGCTTCAGCTCGCCGGCCGAGCCTGCCGGAAAGCGCACGTCGATCGCCTCGACGAGAGTGGGTTCGCGGCCCGAGGCGCGCACGTGATCGAGCACGCAGGCCAACTTCAAGCCCTTCATCGCAAACCACGGACTCCGATTTTCCGCCGTGAAGGTCGCGTCGAAGGGCGAGCCGGCCTTCTGCTCCTCCGACGCATAGCCCGGCACCGGCCGGCTCGCCCAGGCACCTATGCCAACGCCCGCGATCACCACCAGCACCGCGAGGAAGACGATCAGGCTCTGCAGCGACTGCGCGCCGCTGCGCGCCATCATGCGCAGTTCCTGCTGCAGGGTCGTGGTCGGCGGCGGCAGAGGCCTCGGCCCTGACGCTCGGGGCGCCTGCTTGCGCGCTCTCGGTTTCGTGCCGGAAGAAGGCGGCCTGGCGCCGGAAGTGGCGCTCTTCCGGGACTTGCTCGGGGACTTCTTCTTCTGCGCCATGGTTGAACTCGTAGCGCTTCCGGCTCGCGCCATCCATCCCGCCGCTGGTCGCAGGCGAATCAGGAGAAGGCGATCTCCATCGTGCGCCGCGTCGCCTTGGCGCCCTCGCGCGCGACATCGACCGCGGGCTGCGCCCAGTGAACCGGGTTGGGGGCCTCGTAGCTCACCCAACCCTCGTAGCCCTTGGCCGCGAGGAGCTGAAACATGTCGTTCCAGCGCACCACGCCCTGCCCCGGCGGCAGGCGATCGACCGGCGGCGCGGCGTTGGGCGGCGCATTGGGCACGTCGCTGTACTGAACGTAGAAGATCTCGGCGGCCGGCACTTCCTCGAAGCCGCGGCCGGGGCGACCGCCGCGCTGCAGGTGATAGGCATCGAGCAGCAGCCCCACATGCTTCTGTCCGGCCTTGGCGATCAGCTCACGCAGGATCTCGAGACGGCTCACGATCGGATGCTGGAACTGGTATTCGAGGGCGAGCCGAAGGCCGTGGCGCGCCACGATCTCGCCGGCATGGCGGATGTTCGCCACCGCCTCGTCCAGCGAAGCGCTGCCCGGACCGATCCCGCTCATCACCGTCGCGCAATCGAGCGTGACGGCCCTCTCGCAGGCCTCTTCCAGCGAGGCGAACAGCCGCTCGCGATCCTCGGGCACAGCGAAGGTCCAGCCGTACTCGCAACCGACGGCACTGACCGGCAGTCCGTTCGCGCGCACGCGGCCCAGCACCTCGGTGTTCGACAGGCCACGCTCCCGCGCCCGCATGAAGTCGACGCGGCGCAACTCGACCGCGTCGAAGCCGCCGTCCTTAGCCGCGGCAATGGCTTCTTCGAACGGTGTCGTGTCCACGGTCCAGAGATGGAGCGCGAAACCGCGGAACTTGTGGCGCATGTCTTGATCCCTTCGTCCGATCATGGACGGCCGGGACAGGCGCTCAGGCCGTGTCGTCGACCACGGCGGCGGTTTCTAGATACGGTGATCCATGTCGAGGGCCGGTTCCGGCACGTCGACGCAGCCGATGATGCGGGCGGGGACTCCGGCGGCGGTGCAGCCGGCCGGCACGGGGTCGAGCACGACGCTGCCGGCCGCGATCTTGGCGCAGGCGCCGATCTCGATGTTGCCCAGCACCTTGGCGCCGGCGCCCAGCAGCACGCCGCGGCGCACCTTGGGATGGCGGTCGCCACGCTCCTTGCCGGTGCCGCCCAGGGTGACGCCGTGCAGCATGGAGACGCCATCCTCGACGACGGCGGTCTCGCCGATCACGACGCCGGTCCCATGGTCGATGAAGATGCTCTTGCCGATCACCGCACCGGGATGGATGTCGAGGCCGAACAACGAGCTCGACCGGCTCTGCAGGAAGTGGGCGAGCGTGCGCCGGCCCTCCATCCACAGCCAGTGCGATGCCCGATAGGTCTGCAGCGCGTGATAGCCCTTGAACCACAGCAGCGGATCGAGATGGGAGGTGCAGGCCGGATCGCGGTCGACGACCGCCATGATGTCGGCACGCGCGGCGACGCCGATGCCTGGATCGGCCGCGAGGGCCTCGTCGAAGGTCTGGCGGATCAGCGCGGCCGGCACCTCGGTCGTGCCGACGAGCCGCGCGAGGTGATAGCTGAGCGCACTCTCGAAACGCGGCTGGCTCAGGATCGTGGCATGGAGCGTTCCGGCCAGCACCGGTTCGGCGGCGGCCGCCGCGTGCGCCGCTTCGCGAATCCGGTCCCAGACCGGATCGACCGAGCGCAACTCGGCCGGGTTCTTGGCAAATGCGCTGTCCATGGCGCTCTCCTCCGCTCCGCTCTCGTCCCCTGCGACGCCCGCGAAAGCGATCGACGCGCCTCCCTTGCAGGAAAGACTACGCCGACCGGCCTGCAGGTGCAATTCGCGGCTTCAGCGCGCGGCCCGGGCTTCCAGCTCGCTGACCAGCGGCTCGACCTTGCCGCCATGATTCTGGATGTAGGAATTGAAATCCGAACGTCTAGTCATGACCATGCTGACGCCCTCGACCTTCACGTCGGTGATGCGGTCGCCGCGGACCTCCCACTCGAGCTTGATCGGCTGGCCGCTCGTCTGGTTCAGACGGCTGTCGACGATCGTCACGCCGTTGGCGCGCGGCGTCACCTTGCCGAGGGTCAGGGTCTGGCCGCCATACTGGCCGAAGCGCTCGCTGTAGGCCTTGGCCTCGGCGGTGGCGACGGCCTTGACGAATCGCGCACGCTCCTGCTCGGTCGCCGTGTTCCAGTGCGTGCCCAGCGCCGCGCGTGCCATGGCGGGCATGTCGAAGTTGGCCTGGAGAGTTGCCAGGATCGCCGCCTGGCGAGCGGCGCCGGTCTTGGTCTTCACGATCTCGATGACCTGCTGCGCGGTGTTCTGCACGATCTGTGAGGGATCGGCGGCAACGGCCGGCCCGACCATGGGCACGGCGGTGAACATCGCGGCAGTGGCCACGAGCTGCAACACGACACGACGAGAGGCGAGCTTCGGCACCGTGGACTCCTATGACGAAATTTGGGGGAAGCGTTTTAGCGCGGACGCCTGATCGACGCACCCTCCGCCAGGCGCGTTGCGCTAGCGGACCAGGGCCAGGTTGTCGCGACGCTCGAGTTCGCTCCGGGCGTTGGTCTTCTCGCGCTTCTCGCGAATCTGGTCGGCGCGGTTCTGGGTGTAGGCCGATCGCAGCGCCGCGTAGTAGTCGACGCTGTTCTTCTCGAGATCGTCGAGCGCGAAGATCGTGCGGGAACGGTAGTCGACGCCGTTGAGGCCGTAGCGGCCGATCTGCCAGACGTCCCAGTCGATGGCCAGGTTGAACGTCAGGATACGAAACGGATCGACCAGATAGTCCATCATCAGGCCGGTGCCGTCGCGCGCATTGGACGGGCCATAGGCCGGAAGCATGAGATAGAAGCCGCCATTCTCCGGCTCCACGCCGGCCCACAGGCCGATCGTCTTGCCGAAATCCTCCTTGGTACGCTCCAGCCCGAAGCTCGAGGCGACGTCGAAGATGCCGGCAACGCCGATGGTCGAATTCACCAGGAAGCGCGCCATGGTCGTCGCGGCGCGGTTCGGATCGCCCTGGAAGACCTCGTTGATGGCGGTGACCGGCTCGCCGAGATTGTCGAGGACATTGCGCACGCCGGTCTGCGCCCGCTCGGGCAGCAGATCGCGGTACATGACCGCAAGCGGCCGCAGCGCGATGATGTCGACGACGCGGTTGATCGAGAAGATGAAACGGTTGGGGGTTTCCAGCGGATCCCACACTTCGGCGGCGCCGGTATCGCCAGAGGCACAGCCCCCGACAACCGTTCCGGCAAGGGCGACCGCGACAATCGAGCGGCGAATGCTGGCAGCAAAGGCTCTCGTCACACCGACCATCAACGCCGACCCCGGATCATCCGCTGGCCCGGGACGCCGGGCCAAAAAGCGTGACACGACGTTCATCCGTCGCGTCGTTCGGAGTGTTGCATACTGGCGCCGTGTTTTTAAAGCAATTCCGGGGCCGGAACTTCCGAGCGCAAGGATCCTTTGTTTCTTGTGTTTCCGCGGCCACAGATCGCTCCAACGAATCCTTGCATACATAAAGATATGCTTATATCATTCTTTCCATGGAGCACCTCCTCACCCTGCTGCGGGCCGCCGCCGAAGACACCAGGCTGCGGATACTGGCCCTGGCCGCTCGCGAGGACCTGACCGTCAGCGACTATGTGAACGTGCTGGGGCAGAGCCAGCCGCGCGTCTCCCGGCACCTGAAACTGCTGGTCGAGGCCGGCCTTCTGGAGCGTTTCCGCGAGGCCCAGTTCACCCGCTTCCGCCTGACCAATGGCGGCGAGGATGCCGCCCTGGTGCGCGAATTCGTGCGCCGGCTCGACCCCAAGCATCCCCGGATCGCGACCGACCGCGCCCGGCTGGATGCCGTCCAGCAGCGCCGCCAGACGGCCGCCGCCCGCTTCTTCCGCGACAATGCCCAGCGCTGGGACGAACTGCGCGCACTGCACGTCGCCGACCGCGAGATCGAGCGGGCGCTCAGCCATCACCTGCCGCTTGGCGCCCGCCGTCTGCTCGATGTCGGCACCGGCACGGGCCGCCTGCTCGAGGTGCTGGCGCCCAAGGTCGAGCAGGCGATCGGCGTCGACCAGAGCCGCGAAATGTTGGCGCTGGCCCGCGCCAACCTCGCCCGAGCCGGCATCGACAATGCCGACATCCGCCAGGGCGACATGTACGCCCTGCCCTTCGAGTCCGACAGTTTCGACGTCGTGACGATCCACCACGTGCTGCACTATGCCGACGATCCCGCCGCGGCGCTGGCCGAGGCCGCGCGGGTCGTGAAGCCCGGCGGGTCGGTCCTCGTGGTCGACTTCTCGCCACACGACCTGGTCGAGCTGAAGCGCGAGCACGCGCATGTGCATCTGGGATTCGCCGACAACCAGGTGCAGGGCTGGCTGCGCAGCGCCGGCCTCAATCCCCTCGAACCCATCCACTTTCCCGGCCGCCGCCTGATGACGGGCATCTGGCGCGGCGAGCGCGAGCTGCCGGCCCGCGCCACCCCGCGGCCTGCCGCCGTTTCTGCCCATGGAGAATCACGATGAGCCCCGATACCGGTCCGATCGGCAGTCCCCTTAGCTCCACAGGGAGCGCGACCGAATTTCCTGCCCGCGCGCCGCAGCGGCTCGCCGTATCGTTCGAGTTCTCGCCGCCGCGCACCGACGCTGCCGAGCAGACGCTGTGGGAGACGGTGAAGCGCCTGACGCCGCTCCATCCCGCCTTCTTCTCCGTGACCTACGGCGCCGGCGGCTCGACGCGCCAGCGCACCCACGACACCGTCGCACGTCTCAAGAGCGAGACCGGCATTGATGCCGCCGCTCACCTCACCTGCGTCGCCGCCACGCAAGGTGAGATCGACGACATCGCGCGCGCCTACTGGGATGCCGGCATCCGCCACATCGTGGCCCTGCGCGGCGATCCGCCGGGCGGCATGGGCGGCGAGTACACGCCACATCCGGGTGGCTATGCCAATGCGGCGGCGCTGGTCACCGGCCTGAAGAAGATCGGCAACTTCCAGATCAGCGTCGCGGGCTATCCCGAGAAGCATCCGGCCTCGGCCGACGAGAAGGCGGATCTCGAGAACCTGAAGGCCAAGGTCGATGCCGGCGCCGACCGCTGCATCACGCAGTTCTTCTTCGAGGCCGACGATTTCCTGCGTTTCCGCGACCGCGCGGCGGCAGCGGGCATCAACGTGCCGATCGTGCCGGGCATCATGCCGGTGTCGAACTTCCAGGCCGTCAACCGCATCGCCGGCCTCTGCGGCTCCAAGGTCCCGCCGTGGTTCTGCAACATGTTCGACGGGCTCGACGACGATCTCGAGACACGACGCATGATCGCCGCGACCGTGGCCGGCGACCTCTGCCGCCGCCTGCGCGACGAGGGCGTGGAGCAGTTCCATTTCTATACGCTGAACCGGGCCGATCTCACCTTTGCGATCTGCCACCTGCTGGGAGTGCGCCCCAAGTGACCCGCGAAGAAAAGGCCGAGCAGCTGCGCGAGATCGGCTCGCAGCGGATCCTGGTGAAGGACGGGCCGTACGGCTCGATGATCCAGAGCTACAAGCTCGACGAGGAAGGGTTCCGCGGTGGCCGCACCTTCAACCACGACCAGAAGGGCAACAACGATCTCCTGAACCTGACGCGTCCCGACGTGGTGGGCGAAATCTGCAACGCCTATCTCGACGCCGGCGCCGACATCGTGGCGACCAACACCTTCAACTCGAACTCGATCAGCCTGTCCGACTACGGCATCACCGGCATGGCGCGCGAGATCAACATCGCGGCCGCTAAGCTGACGCGCGCCTGCGCCGATGCCGCCACGGCGCGCGATCCGTCCAAGCCGCGCTTCGTCGCGGGCGCGCTGGGGCCGACCAACAAGACGCTCTCGGTGTCGCCCAAGGTCAGCGATCCCGGCTTCCGCGCCGTCACCTTCGACGAGGTGAAGGACATGTATCGCGAGCAGATCGACGGGCTGCTCGACGGCGGCGTCGACTTCATTCTGGTCGAGACGGTGTTCGACACGCTGAACGCCAAGGCCGCCCTGGTCGCCGTCGACGAGGCGGGCGAGGCGCGTGGTGAGGTCCTTCCGGTGATGGTGTCGATGACGCTCACCGACCTCGCCGGCCGCAACCTCTCGGGCCAGACAGTCGAGGCCTTCTGGCATTCGGTGCGACATGCCAAGCCGATCACCATGGGGCTGAACTGCAGCTTCGGCGCCACCGAGCTGCATCCCTACGTGCAGGCGCTGAACCCGCAGGTCGACAGCATGCTGTGCATCTATCCCAATGCCGGGTTGCCCAACGAGCTCGGTGCCTACGACGAGCCGCCGGAAATGACAGGCAAGCTGGTCAAGGGCTGGGCCGAGAACGGCTGGATCAACGTGGTCGGCGGCTGCTGCGGCACCACGCCCGCCCACATCAAGGCGATCGCCGAGGCGGTCAAAGGCATCACGCCGCGCACCTGGCATGTCCTGCCACCCGCGCTGCGTCTCAGTGGCATGGAACCGGCGAGTTTCTTCTGATGGCTCAGGATTTCGATATCGACAGCAAGCCGGCGCCCCGCGCGATGTTCATCAACATCGGCGAGCGCACCAACGTCACGGGTTCGGCCCGCTTCAAGAAGCTGATCCTCGAGGGCGACTACACGGCCGCCATCGAGGTCGCGCGCCAGCAGGTCGAGAGCGGCGCGCAGATCATCGACATCAACATGGACGAAGGCCTGCTCGATGCCGAGCTGGCGATGGACACGTTCCTGAAGCTGATCGCCGCCGAGCCCGACATCGCCCGCGTGCCGATCATGATCGACAGCTCCAAGTGGAGCGTGATCGAGGCCGGCCTCAAGTGCGTCGCCGGCAAACCGATCGTGAACTCGATCTCCATGAAGGAGGGCATCGAGCCCTTCATCGCGCAGGCCCGCAAGGTCCGCCGCTACGGCGCCGCTGTCGTGGTGATGGCGTTCGACGAGAAGGGTCAGGCCGACACCAAGGAGCGCAAGGTCGAGATCTGCTCCCGCGCCTACGACATCCTGGTGAACCAGGTGGGTTTCCCGGCCGAGGACATCATCTTCGATCCGAACGTGTTCGCGGTGGCGACGGGCATCGAGGAGCACAACAATTACGGCGTCGACTTCATCGAGGCGACGCGCGAGATCAAGAAGCGCTGCCCCGCCGCCAAGATTTCCGGCGGCGTCTCCAACCTGTCCTTCGCCTTCCGCGGCAACGAGCCGGTGCGCAAGGCGATGCATTCGGTGTTCCTCTACCACGCCATCCAGGCGGGCATGGACATGGGCATCGTCAATGCCGGACAGCTCGAGGTCTACGACCAGATCCCGCAGGAACTCCGCGATGCCTGCGAGGACGTGATCCTCAATCGAAATCCCGAGGCCACCGAGCGGCTGCTCGAGCTGGCGCCCAAGTACAAGGGCACCGGCGAGGTCGCCGAGACGCAGGACGCCGAGTGGCGGAGCTGGCCGGTCGAGAAGCGGCTGGAGCATGCGCTGGTCAAGGGCATGGACCAGTTCGTCGTCGCCGACACCGAGGAGGCACGGCTGCAGATCGCGCGGCCGATCGAGGTGATCGAGGGCCCGCTGATGGCCGGCATGAACGTGGTCGGCGACCTGTTCGGCGCCGGCAAGATGTTCCTGCCGCAGGTGGTGAAGAGCGCGCGCGTCATGAAGAAGGCGGTGGCGCATCTGCTGCCCTACATCGAGGCGCAGAAGACGGCGGGCTCGCGACCCAAGGGCAAGATCGTCATGGCGACGGTCAAGGGCGACGTGCACGACATCGGCAAGAACATCGTGGGCGTGGTCCTGCAGTGCAACAACTTCGAGGTCATCGACCTCGGCGTCATGGTGCCGTTCCAGGACATCCTGAAGAGCGCCAACGACAACAAAGCCGACATCATCGGCCTGTCCGGCCTGATCACGCCGTCGCTCGACGAGATGGTGACGGTGGCCGAGGAGATGACGCGGCAGGGCATGAACCTGCCGCTGCTGATCGGCGGCGCCACGACCTCCAAGGTGCACACCGCGCTGCGCATCGCGCCGCGCTACAGCGGCACGACCGTGCATGTGCTCGACGCCTCGCGCGCTGTCGGCGTCTGCTCGGCACTCGTTTCCGAGTCGGGCTCGCAGGCCGAGGATTTCGCCATCAAGGTCGCGGCCGAGTACGAGGCGATTCGCGTGGAACGCGCGGGCGGCACCAAGGAGAAGGTGATCGCGCTCGAGGCGGCGCGCGCCAATGACTTCAAGATCGACTGGTCCGCCTACGCGGCGCCCAAGCCCGCCATCACCGGCACGCGCGTGTTCGCCGAATACCCGCTGCACGAGCTGGTCGAGCGCATCGACTGGACGCCGTTCTTCCGCGCCTGGGAGCTGGCCGGCAACTATCCGGCCATCCTCGAGGATCCCGTGGTCGGCGACAGCGCGAAGAAGCTCTATGCCGACGCACGCAAGATGCTCGACCATATCGTGCGCGAGAAGTGGCTGACGGCCAAGGGCGTGGTCGCCTTCTGGCCGTGCCGCCGCGAGGGCGACGACGTGGTGATCTACAGCGACGAGACGCGCACCAAGGAAATCTCGCGGCTCTTCTTCCTGCGCCAGCAGATCGAGAAGCGGGCGCCGCGGGCCAACATGTGCCTGGCCGACTTCATCTCGCCCGAGGCCGACTGGATCGGCGGCTTTGCCGTCACCGCCGGCCATGGCATCGAGGAGCATCTCGCGCGCTTCAAGGCCGACCATGACGACTATTCGGACATCCTGCTGAAGGCGCTGGCCGATCGTCTGGCCGAGGCCTTCGCCGAGCGGCTCCACGAGCGCGTGCGCAAGACCCTGTGGGGCTACGTCCCCGAGGAGGCGCTCACCAACGAGGAGCTGGTGCGTGAGAAGTACCGCGGCATCCGCCCGGCGCCGGGCTATCCCGCCTGCCCCGACCACAGCCAGAAGCCCGAACTGTTCCGGCTGCTGAACGCCGGCCAGAACGCCGGGATCCAGCTCACCGAGAGCTTCGCGATGATGCCGACCTCGGCGGTCTCGGGTTACTACTTCGCCCATCCCGACGCGCAGTATTTCGGCGTCGCCCGCATCGGCAAGGACCAGGTCGAGGACTACGCCAAGCGCCGCGGCGTCTCGATCGAGCAGGCGGAGAAGTGGCTGCGGCCGAACATCGGGTACTGAGGCGGACCTCGCTTTGCACTCGCGGCATTCCGCCCTCGCTGAACGGGGGCGGATGACGAGATGAGCGAAATGCTGAGCTACGCCCTCGTCCTGTTCGTCGGGCTGATCGCCGGGACGGTGAGCGGCGTCGTCGGGACCGGCGCGACGGTCATCCTGTTACCGGTTCTGGTCATGGTCTTCGGGCCACGCGAGGCGGTGCCGATCATGGCGGTCGTCGCGCTGATGTCGAACTTCGCCAAGATCACCGCCTGGTGGCGCCACATCGACTGGCGCGCCGCTGCGGCCTATGCGGCCGGCGGCATCCCGGCGGCGGCGCTGGGCGCGCGCACCCTGCTCGCCTTGCCCGAGAACACGGTCGAAACGGCGCTCGGAGTCTTCTTCCTCGCAATGATCCCGGGCCGCCGCTGGCTCGCCCGGCGCAACATCGTGCTGGGCTATGGCGGCATGCTCTTGGCCGGCATCGTGATCGGCTTCCTGACGGGCATCGTGGTCTCGACCGGACCGCTCAGCGTGCCGGCCTTCGCCGCGCACGGACTCGTCAAAGGGGCGTTCATCGCCACCGAAGCCGCAGGCTCGCTCGCCCTCTACATCAGCAAGGCCATCACGTTCCAGGCATTCGGCGCGCTCCCGACCGACATCGCGATCAAGGGGTTGATCACCGGCTCCTCGGTGATGGCCGGCACCTATCTCGCCCGCCTGATCGTCGAACGTCTGAGCGTCACCGCGTTCCAGTACATGCTCGACGTCGTGATGGCCGTGTCGGGCATTGCGCTTCTTTGGCAGGCCCTGAGGTAGACGCGCGCGAAATTGATTGGCAAGGAGGGGTCCCCTTCAAGGAGACCAATGTGGCAATCACGAAGAAGCAGGAACTGCGGGCTCTCAGCGAGAGCGAGCGCGAGCTGGTGGAAATGTCGGGCGTCCGCGCCGCGCGGGCGATGACCGACGCCGAACTCAACCGGTTGGTGAAGCGCCTGCGCACGCGCCGCGACCGGGCGAGGACGGTGGCCGAGCGGCAGCGGCGCGAGATGCGCGGCAAGGCGCGGCCGCGCGGCGCAACGCCGCCGAAGGCCGACGAGGGTTCGCAGGTGAAGCTCGAGGTCCTGACGGCGGCGCTCGCCCGCCTCGACACGGAGACGGCGCGCCGCGGCGAGATCAAGGCGAAGGCCGAGCTGGTCGCCAGCGCGAAGAAGGCGCTGGCGCTGAAGCAGAAGGCCAAGACGGCCACGCCGCCGGCGAAAACCCGTGGCCCCGCCAAGGTCGTTCGCGGCAAGGCGCGTGTCGAGGTGGAGAACCACGTGCCGCGGTCGGTGCGCGGCAGCGTCCGCAGCCAGGTGGCGAAGGCCCAGGCGAAGCGCGATTCGCGGTAGGGTCACGCCGGCAGCTCCTCAGGCCGCGATGCGATAGACCGCCGCCGACACGGGCGGCGGATAGCGCTAGGCTGGCAGCAGGCTTCCAGGGAGGAACGCATGCTGGCCAACACCACGCGCACGCTCAACGAGGCACAACGCGAACAGTGGGCCGTCGACGGCTACCTGCAGATCGAGGGCGCGCTGTCGCCCGCCGAGGTCGATTTCTTTTCAAGATTGCTGGACGACACGGTGCGCACCGAGCCGGGCTACGAGCCTGCGCCGGGTGCGCTGCCGCGGGGTCACTATGCGTGGAAACTGCCCGACCCGAACAAGGACGCGTTCATGGATCGGCGCGACCTGCTGCCCTATCACCAGGCCTTCATCGACCTGATCGACCGGCCGGGGATCTTCGACCTGATCCTCGACCTGATGGGCCCCTACATCCAGTTCTCGATGAGCCAGGCGATCGTGCGCGCCTCGACCGACCTGTTCCCGGGCTACACACACACCGACGGCGGTCAGGCGCAGAAGGCGATCCGGGTCAGCGAGACCAGCCGGCCGCTGGCGGTGAAGGTGATGTACCTGCTGACCGACGTGACCGCCGAGAACAGTGGCAACTTCACGGTGTTCCCCGGCAGCCATCTCCGGCCCTTTCCCGAGCGCGCCGAGCGCATCCCTCATCCCGGCATGCCGGGCGCGGTGCCGCTGCTCGGCAAGGCGGGTGACGCCTATGTCTTTCCGCACGCCCTGTGGCACGGGCCATCGCCCAACCATTCCGGCAAGGCGCGCAAGACCCTGCTCTACAACTACTGCCAGATGTTCATGCGGGCCTACGATTTCAGCGGCCCCTACACGGCGATCCTCGACCGCTGCACGCCGCGCCAGCGCCGCCTGCTCGGCGACCTCGGCCACGATTTCAGGCCCGGCGATTTCTTCTACGCCCCCGAGGACCAGGAAGCCGTGATGACGGGCGCCACGGTCTGAGTCGTGCTAGTGGCTCTCCCCCGGACGGGCACCTCTTTGGGTGGCCCTCCCCCTGAAGGAGTGTCTATGAAGAACGTCGTCATGACGGCCGCACTGGCCGCCCTCGCCCTCTCGACCGGCGCCTGCAGCATGCAGCAGTCGACCGCGCAGCAGCTCAACACCACCAACGCCAATTCCCGCATCTACATCGGCTCGCTGACCTGCAATGTCGGCGGCAGCACGGGCTACCTCCTGGGCTCGGCCAAGCCGCTCGACTGCGTGTTCCTCGGCAAGGACGGTGTGTCGTCGGCGCAGTACACCGGCACAATCGACAAGGTCGGCATCGACATCGGCTACACCAAGGCCGTGCATACGATCTGGCGGGTCTACTCGCTGGGCTCGGACCGCGCCCCGACGCAGATCGGCGGCACCTATGTCGGCGAGCAGGGCACGGTCGCGGCCGGCAACCAGGCCGGCGGCAACTGGATCTATGGCGGTCCGAACGCCGAGATCGGCATGCTGGCTTCGGGCGTCGTGAAGGATGCCGGCTACAACCTGGCGACCGGCGTCGCCGCCATGACCATCCGCCTGAAGCAGTAGACTCCCGGACCGACTAAGCCGTCGCCGCCTGCAACGCGCAGCCGGCGACGGTGATGCGGTGCATCAACCGCCGCTCGCCCTGGTAGTCGTTGGCGGCGTAGTGCCAGGTCGCGCGGTTGTCCCACAGGGCGATCGAGCCCTCCTGCCAGCGAAAGCGGCAGGTGAATTCGGGCCGCGCGGCATGCCGGTAGAGGTGCTCGAGGAGCGGCCTGCTGTCTTCGGCGGACCAGTTCTCGAACCGCAGCGTGAACGCCGGATTGACGTAGAGCACCTTGCGCCCGCTCAGCGGGTGACGGATGACGACCGGATGCAGGACATCGGCGCCGACCTTGTCATGGTTCTCATAGCGGCTGGCGCCCTCCGGATTCTGGTCGTTGACGCCGCCCCTGCCGAAGATGTGGGCGGAGCCATGGACGGCGCGCATCCCCTCGAGCGTGCGCTGCAGGCCGGGCGACAGCGTCTCAAAGGCCCGGTACATGTTGGCGAACAGCGTGTCGCCCCCCTCTTCCGGCAGTTCGCGGGCCAGCAGGATCGAGCCCATGGCCGGCTCCACATCGTAGCTGTGGTCGGTGTGCCAGCCGCCGCCGATGTTGGTCTTCTGTTCGGGCTCCTTACGCACCTCGGCGATCTCGGGATACCCCTGAACCGCCTTGAAGAAGCGGTTCACGTCGATCGGCGCCCAGCGCCGCGCGAACTCGAGATGCTGCTCGGGTGTGAGGTTCTGGTCCCGGAAGAAGATGACGCCATGCTCGACGAAGGCTTGCTGAACCTCGTTCCATTGGCGGTTGCTCATCGACTTGAGATCGACGCCCAGTACCTCGGCGCCGCAGCCGCCGGTCACCTTCTTCACCTGAACCGCTTCGTACGACATCGGATTTCCCCCTCGTTGCATCCTAGCGTGCCTGCACGCCGAGCAACAGCAGCGCGATCGACAGCGTGACGACGCTGGCCGCCGTCGAGATGACGACGGCGTTGGTCGCGCGGGCAACCCCGATCCCGTACATCTGGGCGATCAGGTAGACGTTGGCGCCGGCCGGCATGGCCGCGTTCAGGGTCGCCACGGTGAGCCACAGCGGATCGAGCGGGAAGACGTAGCGGCCGATCGTCCAGACCAGCACCGGCAGCAGGGCCAGCTTGAAGAACGAGGCCACCGCCGCCGACTGCCAGTGGCCCTTCAGGCCGACATGGGCGAGCGAGGCGCCGACCATGATGAGGCCGCAGGGCGGCGCCGCCGCCGCAAGCGCCTGCAGGATGCGGTCGATCACCGCCGGCGTCGCGATCCCGGGAACGTGCGTCGTGATTTCGCCCCACAGGAGGCCCGCGAAGATCGCCGGGATCACCGGGTGTTTCAGCATGGAGAGCGCCGCACCGCCCAGGCGCTTCAGCAGATTGCTGCGCCGCCCCGCCGCTCCGTCGATCTCCATCAGGAAGCAGGTGAAGGTGAGCAGGATCAGCGAGTGCACGCTGATGATCATCAGCAGCGGCACCAGCCCCTGCTCGCCGAAGCCGTAGCTGATGAACGGGATGCCGATGCCGACGCCGTTGGAGAAGGAGCCGCTCAGCGCAAACATGGCGCGGTCGCCCAGCCGCAGCCCCTGCATCCGGCCGATCACCATGAGCGCGCCGTAGAGAACTGCCACGCCGCTGAAGAAGGCGAGCAGGATCTGCGGCTCGAGCGACTCCACACGCACCTTGGCCATGGAGCGGAAGAGCAGCGCGGGGAACAGCACGTAGAAGGTAACGGCGGTGAAGCCGCGCAAGCCCTCCGGACTGAGGAGCTTGCTGCGGCCGATCACCCAGCCGACGATCACCATGCCGAACACCGGCACGATGATGTCGACGATTGCACTCATAAACTATGAACGCGCCGCTCCCGTGGCGCGTCCTTACTCTGTCTGCGGGGCGCGGGCTCTCGCGCCACAGCGTTTTCGCCGAAGCCGGCGAAAACGCGGGAAGGCGCTGCCGCCCGCCAGCGCATGTGAATGCGCTAAGCCGCCATCGCGAGGTTGCTGTAGCGCGTCAGGTGATGCTGCTGGTTGCCGAACATCAGGTCGATCATCGTCAGCCGCTTGAAGTAGTGGCTGACCGCCATCTCGTCGGTGACGCCCATGCCGCCGTGCATCTGCACCGCGCTCTGACCGCAGAACTTGCCCGACTTGCCGATCTGGACCTTGGCGCCCGAGGCGGCCTTGGCACGCACCGTCGGATCCTTGTCGTCGATCTTGAGCGAGGCCATCAGGGTCATCGAGCGCGCTTCCTGCGCGTTGGTGAAGCAGTCGACCATGCGATGCTGCAGCACCTGGAACTTGCCGATCGCCACGCCGAACTGCTTGCGGGTCTTGATGTATTCGAGCGTCGCGGCGTTGATCGCATCCATGCAGCCGGTGGCCTCGGCGCAGAGCGCGACGATGGCGCGGTCGACCGCCTCTTCGACGGTCGGGAAGGCGTCATCGACCTTGCCCAGCACCGCGTCGGCACCGACCGAGACCTTGTCGAAGGTCAGTTCGGACGCGCGCAGCGCATCCTGGGTCGGGTAGTCGCGACGCGACAGGCCCTTGGCCTTGGCATCGACCACGAACAGCGTCAGGCCCTTGGGCTCTCGCGCCGAGCCGGCGGTGCGGGCCAGCACGATGATCTCGTCGGCGGAGGCTGCGTTATAGACCACGCCCTTGTGGCCCGAGAGCGACCAGCCATTGCCTTCCTTGGTCGCCTTGAGCGACACGTCGGCCAGGTTGTAGCGGCTCTGGCGCTCCAGCCAGGCGAAGGCGAACTGCTTCTTGCCCTCGATCATCGGCGCCAGCAGGGCGGCCTTCTGGTCGGCGGAACCCGCGCGGGCGATCATGCCGCCGCCCAGCACCACCGTCGGCAAGAACGGCTCGAGGACCAGGCCCTTACCGAACTGCTCCATGACGATCATGGTCTCGATCGGGCCACCGCCGTAGCCGCCATCCTCTTCCGAGAAGGCCATGCCCAGCCAGCCCAGCTCGGCGAACTGCGCCCAGTTCTCGGGCAGCCAGCCGCGCTCGGTCGCCACGATCTTGCGGCGGTTGTCGAACGTGTACTTCTCGCGGGCGAAGCGCTCGGCCGATTCCTGCAACTGCTTCTGTTCGTCGGAAAGGGACAGATCCATGTTTCTCCTCCGGAATTCTTGATCGCGGTTATAGCCCCGGTCAGAGGCCCAGCACCATCTTCGAGACGATGTTCTTCTGAATCTCCGTGCTGCCGCCGTAGATGCTGGTCTTGCGCATGTTGAAATAGCGCGGTGCGGCCGGCGGGGCGTGGTCGGGCCCGATCGGGGTCTCGTTCGTGTCGTGGAACAGCATGCCGGGCTGGTAGGGCTGGGCGTACTCGCCCACCGCCTCCATGGTGAGCTCGGCGATGCGCTGCTGAATCTCCGAGCCGCGCACCTTGAGCGTCGAGACCTCGGGGCCGGGCGCGCCGCCCTGGGCCATGGTCGAGAGCACGCGCAGCTCGCTCATCTCAAGCGCCTGGACCTGCAGGTCTATGTCGGCGATCTGCGCGGTGAAGGCCGGATCGTCGGCCAGCGTGCCGCCATCCTGCGGCTCGATCCGGGCGATCTGGCGCAGCATCGAGACGCCGCGCTTGGAGGACGGGACCTCGGCGATGCCCAGCCGCTCGTTGGCCAGCAGGAACTTGGCGCAGGTCCAGCCCTCGTTCTCCTTGCCGATCAGGTTCTCGACCGGGACCTTCACATTGTCGAGGAACACGTCGTTCACGTGATGGGCGCCATCGGTCATGATGATCGGCCGCACGGTGACGCCCGGCGTCTTCATGTCGATCAGCAGGAAGGAGATGCCCTCCTGCGCCTTCACCTCGGTGTTGGTCCGCACCAGGCAGAAGATCCAGTCGCCCCAATGGGCGAACGAGGTCCAGGTCTTCTGGCCGTTCACGATGTAGTGGTCGCCTTCCCTCACCGCGCGTGTGCGCAGGTTGGCGAGGTCGGAGCCGGCGCCCGGCTCGGAGTAGCCCTGGCACCAGGAGACTTCCGAGCTGCGGATGCCCGGCAGGAAGCGCTCCTTCTGCTCTTCGGTGCCGAACGTGTAGATCACCGGTCCGACCATCTTCGGCCCGAACGGCAGGATGCGCGGCGCGCCCTCCTCCGCCAGCACGTTCTCGAACAGGAAGCGCTGCGTCACGTCCCAGCCCGGACCGCCGTACTTCTTCGGCCAGGTGTAGGCGAGCCAGCCCTTCTTCCCGAGCGCCTTCTGCCACACGATGTGGTCGTCGCGGTCGTAGTGCTTGCCGGAGAAGGTCTTCTCGCGGGTTGCGGGCGAGAGGTTCTCGCGCGCGAAAGCCCGCACCTCTTCGGCGAACGCCTTGTGTTCCGGCTTGAGCGACAGATCCATCTAGAGCCCCAGCACCATCTTGCTGATGATCCCCTTCTGGATCTCGTTGCTGCCGCCGTAGATCGTGGTCTTGCGCGTATTGAAGTAGCGCGGCGCGGCGAGGTGGGCGTATTCGGGTCCGACCGGCGCCTCGTTGGTGCCCTGCCACAGCAGGCCCGGCAGGTACGGCGCGGAATACTCACCGACCGCTTCCATCGTGAGTTCGGTGATGCGCTGCTGGATCTCCGAGCCGCGGATCTTGAGACCCGAGACTTCCGCCCCGGGCTGGCCGCCCTGTGCCATCTGCGACAGCACGCGCAGCTCGGTGAACTCGAGCGCCGTCACCTGGATTTCGAGATCGGCGATCTTCTCGGCGAAGCTCTGGTTCTCGATCAGCGGGCGGCCATTGTCCTGCTCGACGCGCGCGATGTCCTTCAGCGCCTCGACGCCGCGCTTGGACTGCGGCACAGCGGCGATGCCCAGCCGTTCGTTGGCCAGCAGGAACTTGGCGCAGGTCCAGCCTTCGTTCTCCTTGCCGACCAGGTTCTCAACCGGGACCCTGACGTTGTCGAAGAAGACCTCGTTCACCTCGTGGCCACCATCGGCCATGATAATCGGCTTCACCGTGATGCCGGGCGTCTTCATGTCGATCAGCAGGAAGGAGATGCCTTCCTGCGGCTTCGACTTCGAATCGGTGCGGACGAGGCAGAAGATCCAGTCGGCCCAGTGGCCCATCGTGTTCCAGGTCTTCGACCCGTTCACGACGTAATGGTCGCCGTCCTTCTCCGCCTTGGTACGCAGCGAGGCGAGGTCGGAACCCGAGCCGGGCTCGGAGTAGCCCTGGCACCACCACACGGTGCTCTCGCGGATCGCCGGAAGGTACTTCTCCTTCTGCGCCTCGTTACCGAACGTGTAGATCACCGGCCCGACCATCTTGGTGCCGAACGGGATGATGCCCGGCGCATATTCCTCGGCGCAGATGTTCTCGAAGATGTAGCGCTGGGCCGGCGTAAAGCCCGGGCCGCCATGCTTCTTCGGCCAAGTGTAGACCAGCCAGCCCTTCTTCCCGAGCGCCTGCTGCCAGCGCATGTAGTCGTCGCGGATCAGGTGCTTGCCGTTCTTCACCTTTTCGCGCACGTCGGCGGCCAAGTTGGCGCGCACGAAGGCCCGCACCTCGTCGGCAAATTTCTGTTCGTCAGGCGTGAAAGCGAGGTCCATGTTCCCCTCCCGAGGAGGCATTTTCGAATTGGCCGGAGTTTAGCCACGGGCCCGTTCGGGACAAGCGCCGATAAATCGTCTGGCGATTGACCGCGCCGAGATGCGGAATCGCTTTCCGTAAGAAAATCCCACGTCACCGCCGGCGGTCTTGCAACCATTGATCCAGGTCAAGTCCCTACTCCGTGTAATGACGTTCACTCTTCCCGTTGGAGTGGGAGAGTAAGAATGCAGAGAGTTTCAGTTGTTGGAGCAATGGTTGCGGCGGCCCTGATCGGTTGCCCGCTACAGACGGCCAAAGCTGACGATACCCAGAGCCCGTGGCAGGTACGCGTCCGCGCGCTGGCTGTCCTTCCGGCCTCGTCGGGAAGCACGGTGAACGTTCAGGGCGTTCCCGCGCTTTCGACGCCGAACTCCGGCCTGTCGATCGGCAACTCGATCGTCCCCGAACTCGACATCAGCTACTACTTCACGCCCAACGTGGCGGCCGAACTGATTCTGGGCGTCACGCCTCATAACATCACGGGCACCGGCGCCCTTGCGAACCTCAACATCGGCAGGGCGTGGCTCCTGCCACCGACCCTGCTGGCGCAATATCACTTCACCGATTTCGGTGCCTTCAAGCCCTATATCGGCATTGGCGTGAACTACACGATCTTCTTCAGTCAGAGCGCCGGCTATACGCCGACCAACGGGCTCGGGGTGACGAACCTCAGCATCAACAATACCGTCGGCGGCGCCTTCCAGGTCGGGTTCGACTATATGTTCGACAAGCACTGGGGCGTGAATTTCGACGTCAAGAAGTACCTCCTGCGCCCGACCTACAATGCCACGGTCAACAACACGATCCCGGTGACCGGGACGGCCGCCATCGATCCGTGGATCATAGGCGCCGGCGTGACCTACAGGTTCTAGACTCAGCGGGCGTCGGCGTCGCTCAGGCCGGTTTCGCGCAGGACACATCGTCCCGCGTCAGCGGGTCCCGGGGTTCTCTCCGGGACCCGTTCCCATATTCCGTCCCATGAGCCGCATCGCCCCGCCCGCCGAGAGTCGCCTAAGTGACTGGTATGCCGGTGCCAGCCTGACCGACAGTTTTGCCGTCGCGCTGCCGCCGGGTGCGCCCGCCGACGTCGACACCCTCGCCACCCTCCTCTTCGCCGATCCGCCCGTGTGGTTCACGATTCTGCTGGCGGTCCGCGATCGGGTGATGACGCTGTTCGGCGTCAAGGCCTTGCACGCCTTGAGTGCCGGCGAGCACATCGCCTTCTTCCCCGTCCTGTCGCGCTCGACCGACGAGATCGTCCTGGGCGCCGACGACCGCCACCTCGACTTCCGGGCTTCGGTGCTCCTGCGCCGCACCGACAGGACGCTCGTCGCCACGACGGTCGTTCGTTGCCACAACCTGCTGGGCCGCCTCTATCTCGCGGCGACCCTGCCCTTCCACATTCTGGTCGTGACCGACGCGCTGCGCCGCCTGCGCCGCCGCTTCTAGAGCATTTTCCCTGAAAAGAGAGTCGGCGGGGTTCCCAAGAGGCTTGAAGGGTGATTCGATTCGACGCTCAAGATCGGAGAGGTCGATGGGCAAGCCTTACAGCCAGGATCTGCGGGACCGGGTAGTCGATGCCCTGGAGGGCGGACTGTCGACGCGGGAGGTGGCGGCGCGGTTTTCGATCGGGATTGCGACGGCGGGATCGTGGGGCCGGCTGAAGCGCTCCACGGGCGACGTTCGACCGGCCAAGCAAGGCAAGCCGAAGGGCTCGGTGCTGGATGCACACGCGGCCTTCATCCTGGGAACGCTGAGGGAGCAGCCCGACCTGACCCTCGACGAGATGGTCGAGCGGCTTGCCGCGGAGTGTGACGTGCGGGTGGTCAGGACGGCGGTCTGGAAGTTCCTCGACCGGCACGACATGACGCATAAAAAAAGACCGCGCATGCCCGTGAGCAAGAACGCCCTGACGTAAAGGCCGCCCGGGAACGGTGGGTCGAGGAGCAGGCCGAACTCGATCCGCAGAGCCTGGTCTTCATCGACGAAAGCGGCCTATCGACCAAGATGGCCCGCCTGCGCGGCTGGGCGCCGAAAGGCCAACGCTGCCATGCTGCCGTCCCGCATGGACACTGGAAGACCGTCACCTTCGTCGGCGGCCTGACGCCTACCGGCTTCATCGCCCCGATGCTGCTCGACGGGCCGATGGACGGCGAGGTCTTCCGGACCTGGTGCGAGCAGATGCTGGCGCCGGCCCTGCGCCCGGGCGACATCGTCATCATGGACAATCTGGCCGCCCACAAGGTCGCGGGCGTCAGCCAGGCGATCGAAGCATGTGGGGCAAGGCTGCTCTACCTGCCGCCCTACAGTCCGGATCTCAATCCCATCGAGAATGCCTTCGCCAAGCTCAAGGCCCACGTTCGAAAAGCCGCCCCTCGAACCATCGACGCCCTCGAAACCGCCGCCGCGGATGCGCTGCTAACCTTCAAGCCAATCGAATGTGAAAACTTCTTCACACATGCAGGCTATGGCTTCGATTAATGGGAATCTGCTCTAGCGCTAAGCGGCGTCCGGCTCCATCGTCACCAGGACACTCCGGTTCGAGACCTGCTGGCCCTCCTGGACCGAGATCGCCTCGATCTTCGCGTCGAGCGCCGCCT
>CANIEC010000075.1 GCA_947466085.1 Rhodospirillales bacterium | reverse complement strand
CTGTCCGAGCCGGATTTCCTGGCCGAGCTGGCGCGCCGCAGCGGCTGCGGGTTGCTGCTGGATGCCAACAACATCGCGGTCACGTCGCATAATTTGCGACTCGATCCCGGTGCCTGGCTCGAGGGGCTGCCGGCCTCGGCCATCGGCGAGTATCACCTGGCCGGTCACGCCGTGAACGACGCGGACGGCGAGCCTATCCTGATCGACGATCATGGCAGCCCGGTCGGCATAGGCGTGTGGAGCCTGTTCGAGGAAATTGTCCGCCGCTACGGGCCGCGGCCGACGCTGATCGAATGGGACACCGATCTCCCGGCCCTCGACGTGCTGCTCGACGAGGCGCGGCGGGCGGGGCTAGCGCTCGACATCGAGGTGGAGACCGGTGATCGGGCTGCGTGATCTGCAGGCGGCGTTCGCGGCCCATCTGAAAGGCGAGGACCGGTCCGACCTTGCCGATGCCGTCGTGGGCGACACCATCTCTGCCCCGGCGCGTCTCCGCATTCATCGCCATCATGTGGCGCAGAGCCTGGCGGGAGCACTCGGCGCCACGTTCCCGACCGTGCAGGCGATCGTGGGTGAGGCGTTCTTCCGGACCATGGCCGCGGGCTTCGTGCTGCAGGAGCTGCCTGCCCAGCCCGTGCTGGCAGAGTATGGCGCAGGCTTTGCGGCTTTCATTTCAGGCTACGGGCCCGCGACGGAACTGCCCTACCTCACCGACATGGCCCGGCTCGACTGGGCTCTCAACCTGGCGTTCCACGCGCCGATGGAGGCCCGACTGGCTGCGCCCGACCTTGCCAGCCTGCCCGCCGAACACCTGTTCGAGCTGAAGGTGTCCTTGGCGGCCGGTTCGACCCTGGTGCGCTCGAATTACCCGATCGATCGGATCTGGCGCGCGTCGCAGCCCGGTGCGACCGTCCGGACCGTTTCCCTGGAGGAGGGGCCAGCCTCGGTGGTGGTCCTGCGCCGGCCCGACGAGGCGGTCTTTGCGAGCTTGGGACCGGCGGAGGCGGCCTTCGTACAGGCGCTGGACGGAGGGGCAAGCTTGGGGGAAGGGGCGGAAGCTGCGTTGTCTATCGAACCTGCTTTCGATCCGTCTACAACCTTCGCGAGGTTGCTTGCTTTGCGGGCATTTGCTGCATTGCAGCATGTCCGCTGACCAATTGGCTGGAAAGCCGCAAAATCTGGGGATTATTACAACCGCTGTCATTGTTGCACTGCACGGCTGAATCGGCGCGCCGCCCCGAAACGACCTTGCTCCGGCAAGGCCCATCCCTATACTCCGCGCGCTTCGAAAAGGGTCCACCTTCCCCTGGTGGACTGTCGTGGCTTCGAGTGGAGTTGCCGACGATGTCGATTACGTTGCCGCAGAATTATCGGCCGACAGAACGTGAAGCTTTCATGAATCCGATGCAGCAGGAGTACTTCCGGCAGAAGTTGCTGAAGTGGAAGGGCGAGCTGATCGAGGAATCCAACCAGACACTCCAGAACATGCAGGAAGAGAGTCTGGCGCAGCCCGATCTCGCCGATCGCGCGACTGCCGAGACCGACCGCTCGCTGGAGTTGCGGACGAGGGATCGTTTCCGCAAGCTGATCTCGAAGATCGATCAGGCGATCAAGTCGATCGAGGAAGGGACCTACGGCTATTGCGAGGAGACCGGCGAGCCGATCTCGCTAAAGCGTCTCGAGGCGCGACCGATCGCAACCCTGTCGGTCGAGGCGCAGGAGCGCCACGAACGCATGGAGCGCACCCGACGCGACGAAGGCAACGACTGAGGAACCAAAAAGGCCCGCATGAAGCGGGCCTTTTCTTTCCTGGGCGTCGTCGACGTGGCGCTCAGGCCCTGGCTTCGTCCTGCATGGCCTGACGGTTGAGCGCGCGGCCAGCCTGGCCGCCACCGGGCTTGCCGTCGCGCCAGGCGAAGGCACCGTTGCAGATCACCGTGTCGATGCCCCTGGCCGGCGAGATCGGCTTCTCGAAGGTGGCCGTGTCGATCACCGTCGCCGGATCGAAGACGCAGAGATCGGCATAGTAACCGGTCTTCACCTCGCCGCGCTTGGCGAGATGGAAGCGCTGCGCCGAATAGGACGTCATGCGGCGCACCGCGTCTTCGAGCGGGAAGAGCCCGAGGTCGCGCGAATAGTGGCCGAGGACGCGCGGGAAGGTGCCCCACAGGCGTGGATGCGGATGGGCGTCGAACGGGATGCCGTCCGAGCCGATCATGGCGCCGGGATGGGACATCGCGGCCTGCACGTCCTTCTCGTCCATCATGAAGTAGATGGCGCCGGCCGGCTGGATGCGGTCGGCGGCTTCCTTCATCGAGCAGCCCATCTCGCCCGCAATCTCCTTGAGGTCGCGGCCGCTGAGACCCGGCACCTTGTCGGACCATGTGATGAGCACCTTGTCGGCGCGTTCCAGCATGTCGCTGCGCAGGATCGTCGAGCCGGCAACGTAGGGGTAAACGTCGAAGGCGATCTGCTGCTTCTTCATGGCCTCGTTGAAGTGCGGCAGGGTCTCCTTCATGCGGCCGAAGTTGGAGCGGCCTGAGCACTTGTGGTGCGAGACGATGATCTCGGCACCGACGCGGCGGCCGATCTCGAAGGTCTCGTCCATCGCCTTCAGGATATGGTCGCCCTCGTCGCGCATGTGGGCGGTATAGACGCCGCCCCATCGGCCGAGCGGGGTGGCCACTTCGACCACTTCGTCGGTCGAGGCGTGGCTCGACACCGCGTAGAAGAGGCCGCTCGACATGCCGATGGCACCCTGTTCGAGGCTCTGGTCGAGCAGATCGCGCATCTGCTTGATCTCGCCCGTCGTGGCGACGCGGTTGAGGTCGTCGCCCATCGAGTTGATGCGCAAGGTGCCGTGGCCGATCAGGAAGGCGCCGTTGATGGCCGGCTTGGCGGCATCGACCTTGCCCACGAAGGACGCGAAGTCCTTCGACAGGTTTTCCTTCTTCTTGATGATCAGCGACATCCAGTGGCCGACATCGGGCCGGACGTAGGGCGCGGCCGAAACACCGCAATTGCCGCAGACCACGGTCGTTACGCCCTGGCTCGCCTTCATGGCCATGGCCGGGTTGTCGATCAACGCCGTGTCGTCGTGCGTATGGACATCGATGAAGCCCGGCGCCACGACCTTGCCCGTGGCGTCGACCTCGTTGTCACCCCGCAGCGTGCCCGGCGCCTCGACCGCCACGATGCGGTCGCCCTTCACCGCCACATCGGCGGCGAAGAGTTTCTTGCCTGTTCCGTCGGCTACCTGGCCGTTGCGGATGACGATGTCGTAAGTGGCCATATGGCGGCTCCTAGGCTTCGTTGCGGCCGAGCCGCATGTCGAGGTCGAACGGGTAGAGCGGGCGCTTGACCCGCTCGTACTTGAAGAGCTTGAGGTCGGAGGCGGTGCAGCCGTCGCCGTCGCACATCACGATGTGCTTGGCGATCGGCTCGAAGCCGGCGCGGAAGTGCTGGCGCGACTTGATGAGCACGTACTTCTTTCGCCGCGGATCGATGCCGCAATGGGTGAAGACGCCGAGATCGTAGGGCTCGGCACGCTTCTCCGAGACGACGATCTGCATCTTGCCGGTGTCGAGCACGGCGGTGCGTCCCATGCGTACCGTGGTGCCGGTCGCCATCGGGCCGGTGACGGTGAACTGGCCGTCGGTGATGGCCTTGACCTTGCCGGTGATCTTGAGCGGCTTGCCCTTGAGGCCCATGGCCGGCATGTCGATCTTGCCGCCCAGCTCGAGCGTCACTTCGGTGCCCACACCGGCCTTGATCATCTGCTCGACGCAGGCCGGATCGCAGATCGGGCCGGCGCAGGCGTCCTCGAGTTCCTGCTTCATGGCCTCCTCGATGACGCTCATCACGTCCTGGGTGCCGCCCGAGGCGGTGTTGTCGCCGTGGTCCGCCATGACGACGGGGTAATCGGTGTAGCCCTTGGCGCGCCCGACCTGGACCGAGAGCGGCTCGGGATGGAAGAGGAACCCTTCGCGCTTCTCCCAGGCCGTATCGAGGATCCGGTTGAGCAGGATCTCGCCCTCGGCCGTCCGCTTGTCGCAGACGATGACCGAGGAGAGGGCGAGGTGGGGGATGTCGGCCTGCGGGAAGCCGCCAAAGACCGAGGCGTTCAGGACCTCGCCGGTGTCCTCGGCCTGGTTGGCCATGCCCATCAGTGTCTTCATGGGCTCACGTGACGGCGTGTGGACCAGCGAGCTGCTCATGATCGGGCGGTTTCCCCAGACCATCTTCGGCTCGACCTCGCCGGCCAGGGTGCGCATCAAGGTGCGGCCAGCCCGGCGGGCCGTGTCGGCCATGTCGATATGCGGGTAGGTCCGGTAGCCGGTCATGATCGTGGCGCCGTTCACCATGGCGTCGGTCATCTGGGTGTGGAAATCGAGCGCCACGGCGATCGGCACGTCGGGCGCGATCCGGCGGAGGCGGTTCAGCAGCTCGCCTTCGCCGTCATCGTAGTGCTCGGCGACCATCGCGCCGTGCAGGGCCAGCAGGACGGCGTCGCAGCCCTTCTTGACCTCATCGATGATGGCGGTCGTCATCTGCTCGTATGCCGCTTTCGTGACCAGGCCCGAAGGATGGGCAGAAGCGGCCATCGGGACGGTGAACTCGGCGCCGGCCTTGCGGGCCACCTCGATGAACCCGCCCAGGGAGGTGTTGGTGCCTTCGGCCTCCTTGACGGCATCAGGTCCGTTCAGGGCGCCCAGGCCGCCGCCTCGGGCGAAGGATTCGATGGGGGTAGGCAGGGGCGAGAACGTATTGGTCTCGTGCATCATCATTGCGACTACGAACTTCTTGGCCAACAACCCCTCCATCCAGGTCTTAAGTCTTTGAACACCCTATAGAAACCCCGGCCTCGCGCGTTTGCTGAAGCAATGCTCCCAGTGCAAAGCTGCATCGCACTATTATTGTGCGTTGCAAAAACGCAACACCTCGGGCCCGACATCAACGAACGCTAAATATGTGAATTCAGGGCTCTTTTTCGCCCTTGCATTCTCTTCGCAGGTGCACCATTCTTTGGGAGCAGCAAACGCTACCTCGGTAGCCGCATTGTTTGCTGTATGCCCGTCTTGGGCGTTTCCTCCCTAAACTCGGGCCGTGCTTGTCACGGCCCTTTTTTTTGCCCGAACGGCCAGATCCGTGGGTTTACTCGGCGGCCAAGGGCCGAGGCGACTGCAACGTTTCCTGGGCCTGCTGGCCCATTTCCTCCAGCAAACCGGTGATCAGGCGGGCGAAAACGCCCACGGTCGGAAGCCTCTCATGCCGGGCCTCGTCCATGTAGAGCGCCCGATTGATCTCGATCTGCAGCGTGTGACGGGCCAGCGTCGGCCGGCCGTAGCGCTGGGTCGTGAAGCCGCCCGCGTAGGGCTGGTTGCGCAGAACGCGCAGCCCGCGTGCGCGGAACCAGCGTTCCGCAGCCGCGGTGAACTCAGGCGCGCAGGCTTCGCCATGATTGTCGCCCAGAACGATGTCGACGCGCTGGTCGCGGTCGCGCGTTCCGAGAGTGGAGGCCGAGGAGGGCATCGAATGGGCATCGATCAGCAGCGCGCCGCCGAAAGTGCTGTAGGTGTGCTCGACCAGCAGGGAAAGGGTCTGGTGATAGGGCCGCCAGCAGGTTTCCAGCCGTTGCTCGATCATGTCGGAGGGGACGCGGCCACGGTAGATCGCCTCGCCGCTGGCGGCCACCCGCGGGATCATGCCGAGACCGGCGGCCACTCGGGTCGTGCGATGGTTCAGCGGTCGCGGAAGCGGCCCCTCGAACATGGCCGGGTCGAGTTCGTAGGGTTCGCGATTGGCGTCGACGTAGGAGCGCGGAAAGCGGGCGGCCAGCAACGGCATGCCGAGCGAGGGAGCGGCGGCGAAAAGCTCGTCGACGAAGGCGTCTTCCGCCCGGCGAAGGGCTGCGAGCGGAACGGCGGCCTGCTCGAGAAAGGCCGGAGGATAGTTCGAGCCGCTGTGCGGCGAGGCCACGACCACCGGAACCGTCTGGTGCGCCGGCAGCCGGCAATCCAGGGCCTCGTGATCGGGCAGGACCGGAAGAAAATCCATCCCATGCTCATAGCGGGTGTGACGGGACACGTCACCCTCGCGCTCTTGCAAATCCGTTTGCGGCAATGTAGACGACCGGGCCTCCGCGTTACCGGTTGGTCCTCAACCTCGGTAACAGCAGGTGATGGGCGCGTAGCTCAGCGGTAGAGCACTGTCTTGACATGGCAGTGGCCACAGGTTCGATCCCTGTCGCGCCCACCATCGCCTCCTTCCACTTCTCCGGGGCGGCGCCCTACGCTGGGCGCTGTATTGAGCAGGAAACCGTAAGGGTTTGATGCCATTCCCTGATGTCGACCCGGTGTCCCCTGAGGGAATGCTTGATCAACGTCAAGTCAGAGTCTCTGAACTCGGCGCTCGATCCGCTCCGGGGCGTCAACTTTACGTCACCTTCTACGCTCGGGCGGGACGCTCGATTGCGACTTGGGCGATGCCGTGACAGTCTGATTCCCTGGCGAGTATGGCAGCATGAATGACAATTCAGATCATCGTACCGCGCCCGTAGCGGGCAAAAAAGCGTACGCCGCTCCCATGCTTCAGCGCTTGGGAACCCTGAAGGAGCTGACCCGCTCTCTCGGGAACAAGGGCAGCAAAGACGGTCAGCAGACGGGCAACCAGAAAAAAACAAGCTGGTAGGTGGCCAAGCAGATAGCTCTGCGCGAGCCGGCGGTGGGCAACGCAGGTGCTCGCCCGGAGGAATCAGGTTGGCGAGCCTAGTTGACCACCAGTTCTATGCCTTTGCCGCAAACCATCGGCTTCTTTCCAGGACCCCTTGATCGGAACCGGTGTCCAAGGCACCAGTAGGGACTGGCTGGAGTTCCGATGTCCGATTTCTTCTCGCTCTATTCCCATGAGTTCGTGCGCGTGGCCTGCTGCGTGCCGCGCACCCGCGTGGCCGATGCGGCCTACAATCTGGCCGAGACGCTGAAGCTCGCAGCCCAGGGCGACGCGGCGCGCGCGGCCGTGATGGTCTTTCCCGAGCTCGGGCTCTCGTCCTACGCCATCGAGGACCTCTTGTTGCAGGATGCGCTGCTCGACGAGGTCGAGCGGTCGATCGCCGGGGTGGTCGAGGCGTCGCGCGACCTCTTTCCCGTCCTGATCGTCGGGGCGCCACTCCGGGTGGCGAGTCGTCTCTACAACACGGCCGTGGTCGTCCATCGCGGCAAGGTGCTGGGCGTGGTGCCCAAGACCTACCTGCCAAACTATCGCGAGTTCTATGAGAAGCGCCATTTCATCTCCGGCGCCAACGTCATCTGCGATGAACTCGAACTGGCCGGGCAGACCGTGCCCTTCGGGACCGACCTGCTGTTCAAGGCGACCGGCCTCGATCTCACCTTCCATGTCGAGATCTGCGAGGATGTGTGGGTGCCGATCCCGCCGTCGAGCCACGCAGCCCTCGCCGGCGCCGAGTTGCTGGTGAACCTGTCGGCCAGCAACATCACGATCGGCAAGGCCGAGGCGAGGCGGCTGCTGTGCGGCAGCCAGTCTATGCGGGCGGTCGCGGCCTATGCCTATTCGGCGTCGGGTCCGGGCGAATCTACCACCGACCTGGCGTGGGACGGCCATGCCGCGATCTACGAGATTGGCGACCAGCTCGCCGAATCGGCGCGGTTCGAGAAGGACTCCACGATGATCCAGGCCGACATCGATGTCGGCCGCATCCGCCAGGAGCGCCTGCGCTACAACGGCTTCGCCGATTGCGCCCTGCAGGAGAAGGAGCGCGTCGAGCGCTTCCGGCAGGTCCGGTTCGCGTTCGATCCACCGAAGGACCGCGTCGCGCTCGACCGCGCCATCGAGCGCTTTCCCTATGTGCCGTCCGATCCCGCCAAGCTGCGCGACAATTGCTACGAGGCCTACAACATCCAGGTCCAGGGCCTGGCGCAACGGCTCCAGTCGAGCCGCACGGAGCATGCCGTCATCGGCGTCTCGGGCGGCCTCGATTCGACGCACGCGCTGATCGTCGCCTGCCGCGCGATGGATCAGCTCGGGCTCAGCCGCAAGAACGTCCTCGCCTATACGATGCCGGGCTTCGGCACCTCCGACAAGACTTACACCAATGCCTGGCGGCTGATGAAGGCGCTCGGCGTCACAGCGGCCGAGATCGACATCAAGCCGGCCGCGACGCAGATGCTGGCCGACATCGGCCATCCGTTCGGCAAGGGCGAGAAGGTCTACGACGTGACCTTCGAGAACGTGCAGGCGGGGCTGCGCACCGACTATCTGTTTCGCTTGGCCAACCAGCAGCGCGGCATGGTGGTCGGCACCGGCGATCTCTCCGAGCTGGGCCTGGGCTGGTGCACCTACGGCGTGGGCGATCACATGTCCCACTACAATCCCAACGGCTCGGTCTCCAAGACCCTGATCCAGCACCTGATCCGCTTCGTCGCCGCCTCCGGCGACGTCAGCAAGGACACGGCGGAGATCCTGCACGACATCCTGCACACCGAGATCTCGCCCGAGCTGATCCCGGCCGGTGAGAAGGGCGTGGTGCAGGCCACGGAGAGCTTCGTCGGTCCCTACGCCCTGCAGGACTTCAATCTCTTCTACCTGACGCGGCTTGGATACCGGCCCTCGAAGATCGCCTTCCTTGCGTGGAATGCGTGGCACGACATCGAGAAGGGCGACTGGCCGGCCAACCTGTCGGAAGGAACGCGGCGGGCCTATACGCTGGAGGAGATCAGAAGCTGGCTCGCGCTGTTCCTGCGCCGCTTCTTCACCAACCAGTTCAAGCGCTCGGCGCTGCCCAACGGACCCAAGATCTCGTCCGGCGGTTCGCTCTCGCCGCGCGGCGACTGGCGGGCGCCGTCCGACGGCAGCCCCGATGTCTGGCTCGAGGAGATGAAGACCATTCCCGAGCCTGGTGCAAAATAGCCGTCGCGATTTTCACGCGGCGAGTTGGCCGTCGTTTGCGCGCTGCGGCCAAAATGCTACTGACGCTCGAAGGAAGCGCGTAGGAGGGTTCGATGCCGCTCGAAGTCAAGAAGACGGTCCAGCAGATGGTCGACGAGGCCAACAGCCAGATCGAGACGCTGTCTCTGGCCGACGCGATGAAGATCCATGGCCAGCCGGGCGTGACCTTCATCGACATCCGCGATCCGCGCGAACTGTGGCGTGACGGGACCATTCCCGGCGCCATCAACGTGACCCGTGGCATGCTCGAAATGTGGATCGATCCCCACAGCCCCTACGCCAAGGATTACTTCCAGACAGGCAACAAGTTCGTGTTCTTCTGCGCCGGCGCCTGGCGCTCGGCCCTGTCGACCAAGACGGCACAGGACATGGGCCTCACCCCGGTCGCCCATTTCGAGGGCGGCTTCGGCGCCTGGAAGAAGGCCGGCGGTCCGGTGGAGACGGTCGAGCCCAAGAAGTAGGTCGGCCGTGCGCGCCGACCAGCCAATCGTCCCGCAGCCGGTCATCGACGACATTCCCGAGTTCACGTCGATACCGGCCTATATCGCGCGGCACGCGAAGAACCATCCGGACAAGCCGGCGGTGAAGTGCGACGGCGTGGTGCGGAGTTGGCGGGCGTTCGACGGGCGCATTAACCGGATCGCCCGGCGACTGTCGGACATGGGCTTGGGGCGGGGCGACAAGATCGCGATCCTCGCCGCCAACTCGATCGAGTACCTCGAGACCTTCATGGGCGGCCTGCGGGCCGGCGTCTGTGTCGTGCCGCTCTCGACCATGGCGGCGGCCGATGCGCTCGAGAAGATGCTCGACGATTGCGACGCCAAGGTCCTGTTCCTGTCGGACCAGTACCGGGCGCTGGTCGAGCCCTACGAGGCGCGACTGGGCAAGCTGGTGCCCGGCGGCCGCATCGCCTACGACTTTGCGCGCCCGGGCTGGCAGGATTTCGAGGCCTGGTTGGCGCCCGCGAGTGATGCGCCGTTCGAGACCGAGATCGGCCCGCTGGACGACTTCAATATCATCTACAGTTCCGGCACGACCGGCCTGCCCAAGGGCATCCTTCATTCGCACGCACTGCGCAGCCAGCTTCCCGTGCGCTTCCCGGCCTTCGACTACGGGCCGGACACGATCTCGCTGGTCTCGACGCCGCTCTATTCGAACACCACGCTCGTGGCGCTGCTGGCGACCGTGGGCGTGGGCGGCACGTCGATCCTGATGCGCAAGTCCGACGTGGTGAAGTTCCTGGAACTGGCCCAGGCCGAGCGGGTGACGCATGCCATGCTGGTGCCGGTCCAGTACCAGCGCATCCTGGCCCATCCCGAGTTCGACAGATACGACCTCGGCTCATTCAAGGCCAAACTCTCGACAAGCGCGCCGCTTCGCGCGCAGGTGAAGGCCGACTGCCTCGCGCGCTGGCCCGGCCGGCTGATCGAGATCTACGGCCTGACCGAGGGTGGCGGGAGCTGCATGCTCGAAGCCAACCTGCATCCCGACAAGCTCCACACGGTCGGCAAGCCGGGCTTCGGCGTCGAACTGAAGGTTCTCGACGAGCAGGGCCGGGAACTGCCCCAGGGCGAGGTCGGCGAGATCGCCGGTCGCGCCGAGATGATGATGAAGGGCTACTACAAGCAGGACGACAAGACCCGCGAGCTGTTCTGGCACGACGCCGACGGCCGGCTGTTCTTCAAGTCCGGCGACATGGGCAAGCTCGACGAGGACGGGTTCCTGATCCTGCTCGATCGCAAGAAGGACATGATCATCTCGGGCGGCTTCAACGTCTACGCCGCCGACATCGAGGTGTTGTTGCTGAAGCATCCCGACGTGATCGACGCCGCCGTGATCGGCGTGCCGAGCGATCAGTGGGGCGAATCGCCGATGGCCTTGTGCGTGCGCCGCACCGGCGCCACGGTGGGCGAGGATGCGGTGCGCGAATGGGCGAACGGCCAGCTCAGCAAGACGCAGCGACTCGTCGCCGTCGAGTTCCGCGACTCGCTTCCGCGCAGCACCATAGGCAAGATCATGAAGCGCGAACTCCGGGCTCCCTACTGGGAAGGTCGGACAGCCAGGATCTGATGGCCAAGATTCGAGGATCAGCATGAGCGAACCGACACTCCGTTCCACCCATCTCTTCACCCTCACGCTCCAGGTCGATCCGAACGTTGTCGATGTCGGGGAGACGCCCTATGGCCGCCGGCGCATCGCGACGGTGACGGGCGGCACGTTCGTGGGCGAGGAATTGCGCGGCATCGTCCTGCCGGCGCCGGCAGGCGACTGGCTGCTGCTGCGACGCGACGGCATCCTGCAGCTCGACGTACGGCTCACGCTCAAGACCGACGACGGACATCTCATCTACATGAGCTACCGCGGCATGCGGCACGGACCGGCCTGGGTGATGGAGCAGCTCAACATGGGCGTGAAGGTCGATCCCAGCCAGTACTACTTCCGCGCCACGCCCTGGTTCGAGACGGCGTCGGAGAAGTACCGCTTCCTCAACCGCATCGTCTGCGTCTCGACCGGCCGGCGAGATCCCGCCGGACCGGTCTACGAGGTGTTCCAGATCCTCTGAGGGGACGTAAGGTCATGCCGCTGCGATCTTCTCCAGCACCGGCAGGATGTACTCGCGGAACCTGGCCGGGTTCTCGCTCATCGGGAAATGGCCCAGTTCCTTCATGACCTGCACCTGCGCGCCGGGGATCTGGGCGGCGGTGCGCAGCGTGTCCTCGGCGGTGCAGGAGAAGTCGTACTCCCCGGTCAGCAGGTAGAGCGGGCAGACATCGGTGTCGATCGACTTCACCTTCTCGCGCAGGTCGCCGTCGACCCGGTAGAAGTAGAGATCGCCTTTGAAGATGCCGGGGCCGCCCTGCATGTACATCCACAGCGTCTCGTGGCGGCTGACGGGAGGGCTCTGCGGCGCGATCAGGCCGGAGATCAGCGCGGCGCAGACTTCGCCGCCATGAACGTCGGGACGGTGCAGCCAGGCCGTGTCGTACCAGGGCTGCTGGAAGTCTGCGGCTTCGAGTGCCACGAGGGCACGGAATTCGGCGGCGTGGGCGATCGCGAGATTGAGCACGATGCGGCCGCCGATGGAGCAGCCCATCACCACGGGCCGGTCGAGTTCCAGGGCCTGGCAGAAGGCGCGGATGGTCGCCGTGTAGGAGGCGGTTGTCAGCCGGTACTCGGTCTTCTCCCAGCCGTCGGGTGGCGTCGACTTGCCGTGCCAGGGCATGTCGAAGGCGATCACGCGGAAGCGGCTCGTGATCTCGGGATCGGCCAGGAGGTGACGGAACTGGCGACCGTCGGCGCCCGCCGTGTGAAGGCACACGAGGGGAATTCCGCTGCCGGCCTCCTCGAAGTAGAGACGATGCGGCGTGCCGTCGATGTCGAGCCGCACGTAGCGGCCGACCATGGGGTCGAGAACGGGCGCCATGTCAGGGGGCCTCCGGCAGACGGCGGGGCAGCGCCAGCAGGTCCTTGAAATACTGGAGGTTCTGCAGCAGAGGCCGCAGGTCGCCTTCGAACGAGGCGGCGCCGCGCTTGGTCAGCGCGAACAGGTCGTGCCAGCCTGGCTCGGGCATTCTTCTCCAATGATGGTGCCACGCATCATCGGTGGCGCGCACGGTGAAGACGGTGGAGAGCATCAGCCTCGGGCCGCGCTCGAAGGCGGCCAGGGCGCCCTGGGCGAGTGTCAGGTGGAAGGGCTCGCTGCCGATGTCGATCCTGCAGTCGACGCTGAGCCATCGGCCACGCCGCAGCAGGTCGGCATCGTCAGAGAGGAGATCGGGCAGCTTCGCGAAACAATCTGCAGGGGTCATTCCTGCAGTATGTACTCGATCGTCGACCCGTCGGAAGCCTTGAAAGAAGCCTTCACCCAACGGCCGCGGTCGTCGAACCACTGATCCATCTCGACGTCGCCGGTATAGGAATAGCGTGTCGCCTCCAGGGTGCCTTTCGCCGTCTTGACCGTCTCGCGGCCCCTGGGCGTGATCTGGACTTTCGCGAGCGCGCCGTTCTGGCTGTTCAGCATCGCGGACTGCTTCACCTGGTTCAGGTTCCAGTGGGTCGACGGCATGACTCCCGGGGGAAGGGTCTCCTGGCGGCCGCTGCCCTGCTGGAAGCCGATATCGTTGGCCGACAGTTTCGGTGCGCTGCCGCCATCGCGCACGACCGCGATGCCGCCGGCCCCTTGACGGGCCTTCACGCCGTACTTGGTGCCGTTGTCGTCGGTCTGGGTCGAGATCGACTCGAAGGTATTGCCGTTCCAGACCTCCTGGCCGCGGTGCAGGTAGCGATACATGGTCAGGCCGAGAACCTTGACCGAGAAGTCGATCGAGGTCGTCACGACCCGCTTGTCGCCGTCCTGCTGGAACGTGAGAGTGTGCGTCCCAATCCGTTCGCCGTTGCGAAACGCGGCAAAAACATGGCTTTGCCCATACGGCAAGTCCTGGGCCGCCAGCGCTCCTGCCGAGCTGCAGCATCCCACCGTCATCAATATCAGCAGCAGACGTCGCATCATGTTTCGGCTCCTGATCCCTTATACGCCCGGAGGAGCCCCCGGATCAGCCCCCTCAGACGACCCGGTCGGCCCTCAGCCTGGTGATATCGTCAGCGCCGTAGCCGAGTTCCTGCAGGATCTGGTCCGTATGCTCGCCCAGGGTCGGCGCCCGGCGCCGGATGGTGAGGGGCGTCCGGGAAAGTTTCACCGGCTCCTGGAGTACCGGCACGGCCATCTTGGCACCGGGATAGTCCATCGAATGGAAGAAGCCGGCCTCCTGCACGTGCCGGTCATCGAGAGCCTGCTGAGGCGTGTAGACCGGGCCGGCCGGAATGCGGTTGGCCTCGAGGGCTGTCAGCGCTTCCGCCACCGTGCGGCTGTCGCACCATTCCTGCATGATCGCCGACAGAGCCTCGCCATTGTCGCCGCGGGCGAGATCGTCCTTGAAACGCGGGTCGGCGGCGAGGGTCTCGTCGCCCATCAGCTTGCACCAGCGCACGAACAGCGGCTGGCCGATCGTCATGGCGTAGATCCAGCCGTCCTTGCACTTGAAGGTGTCGGAGGGGCCGGCCGTGAAGCCGCGATTGAGCGTGGCGATGCGGTTGAGGTTGAGCATCGCCTGCTCGATCAGATGGCCGTTGGTGATGTTGATGGCGGTCCGCAGCAGGGCGGTCTCGACCTTCTGGCCCTTGCCGCTCTTCGTGCGCTCCATGAGGGCCGCCAGCACGCCCACGGTGTTGAGCAGCGCCGTGCCGAAATCGACGAACGGAGCGTTCATGCGGGTCGGCGTCTCGCCGTCGCCGGACAGGAACATGGCGCCGGACATCGCTTGGCCGATCGTGTCGAAGCCGACGCGCGTCTTGTAGGGGCCTTCCGAGCCGAAGGTCGAGGTGGTGGCGAGGATGATGCGGGGATTAATGGCGGAGAGGCTCTCGTAGTCGATGCCCATCTTCTGCAGGTCTTCGTAGGGCAGGTTGGCGATCACCACGTCGGAAGCCGCCACCAGCTTCTTCACGATCTCGCGGCCCTCGGGCTTCATCGGGTTGAGGGTGAGGCCGAGCTTGTTGCGGCCCATCTGGAGGAACATGGCGCCTTCGCCGCCCTCGACGACCGGGGTCACCCAGCGGTCCTCGCTGCCCTCGAGCTTCTCGACGCGGATCACCTCGGCGCCGAGATCGGCCAGCATCGTCCCGCAGAACGGACCGGCGATGTAGCGGCCAAAGTCGAGTACGCGGATGCCTTCCAGAACGCCTGACATGTGCCCCTGCCTCCCTTGCGCCGACCTCGACGGGGCCGGCTGCGACGGAGCATTAGCAGAGGTCGCGAACCGGTTCTATTCGAAGACCGCGCCCGTTCCGGGTCCCGGCTAATCGAAGAAGGTGTTGGGCTTCAGGAAGACCGCCAGCATGAGGCAGCCTTCGTCGGTCCAGGCGTCGTGGCGGCTGCCGGCGCGCCGCCAGACGTAGTTGCCCGCCCGGCAGACGCCGGCGTGATCGGCAAAGGAGCCCTCGAGCACATAGGTCTGCTCGATCGCCACATGTTCGTGTTTTGGCAGGCGGGCGCCCGGCGCCCAGCGCATCAGCACGGTCGAGAGGCCGGTTTCCTTCTGCTCCATCAGGATCTTCCAGTCGATCCCGGGGAAGCGCGTCGGCTGCCACGGCACGTCCTTGACGTCGACGTAGGTCGAATCCGGGGTCGAATCCGGGCCGAGACCGGCCAGGGTCTCGACGTTCATGCGGCGGCCCTGCGGCGAGCCGCCTTCAGCGTGCCGCCGCGCATGACATGGCCGGGCAGGGGGCGGCCGACGATCTCCTCGGCGAGCTTCGCGACCTCGATCAGGCGTTCGATGTCGAGGCCGGTCTCCACGCCCATCTCCTCGCACATGAAGGCGAAGTCCTCGGTGCAGATGTTGCCGGCCGCGCCGTCGGTCGCGGCGAAGGGACAGCCGCCCAGGCCGGCGACGGAAGCGTCGAACCTCGTGACTCCCAGGCGCAGGCCGGCGTAGGCCGCCGCCGCACCGGTGCCGCGGGTGTCGTGAAGGTGCAGCGCGATCTCGAGGTCGGGCCACTTCGACCGTACCGCGCCGATCAGCCGTTCGACGGAGGCGGGCGTGGCCCAGCCCATCGCGTCGGTGAGCTTGATACCCTTCAGCGTGAAGCCGGCCAGCTCGGCCTCGTCGAGCGCCAGCTGGACCCGCTGCAGGATCAGCTCGGTCGACAGCTCGCCTTCGTAGTTGCAGCCGAAGGCGCCCAGAATGACGCCCCATTCGACCGGCATGCCGCGGTCCTTGAAGGTCTTGAGCGACAGGCGCTGCTCGACCATGGCGTCGGGCACCGACTTGCCGATGTTCTTGCGGGAGAAGGTGTCGGAGGCTGTGACGCGGACGCCGCCGTCGACATGCAGAGGGCCCCGAAGCGCGCGCTCGAGGCCCTGCTGGTTAAGCCACAGCGCGCTGTACTGCACGCCGGGCTTCAGAGTGATGCGGCTCGCCACTTCCTCGGCATCGGCCATCGTCGGCACGCGCTTGGGATTGACGTAGGAAACGCAGGCGATGCGCTTCAACCCGGTGTCCGCCAGCGCCTCGATGAGGCGGACCTTGTCGGCCACCGGGATGTTCTTCTTCTCCGACTGGAAGCCCTCGCGAGGGCCCTCCTCGTCGATGGTCACGCGCTTGGGCAGGTCGGACATCTCAACCTCCGGAAATTGGAGGAGGGCGTCAGCCCTCCTCTTCCACGAACGCTTTCTCGCGCGCTTTCTTGAAGCTTGGCAAGGCCATCAGGATCAGCAGCAGCGCCGTCGTGATGAGCAGGCCCAGGCTGATCGGTCGTTGCAGGAAGACCATCGGATCGCCGCGCGAGAGCAGCATGGCGCGGCGGAAGTATTCCTCCATCTGCGGTCCCAGCACGAGGCCGAGCAGGAAGGGCGCCCCCTCGCAGCCCAGCTTGACGAACACGTACCCCAGGATGCCGAAGACGGCGACCTGCATGACGTGGAACGTGCTGTTCTGCAGACTGTACGCGCCGATGCAGCAGAAGAGCAGGATGGCAGGTGCCAGGAAGCGGTAGGGCACCGTCAGCAGTCTCACCCAGATACCGATCATCGGCAGGTTGATGATGACCAGCATGGCGTTGCCGATCCACATCGAGGCGATCATGCCCCAGAAGAGGTCCGGCTTCTTGGTCATGACCTCGGGCCCCGGCTGGATGCCCTGGATGATCATGGCACCGACCATCAGCGCCATGACGGCGTTGGACGGGATGCCCAGCGTCAGCATCGGGATGAACGAGGTCTGGGCGGCGGCATTGTTGGCCGCCTCCGGCGCCGCGACGCCCTCGACCGCGCCCTTGCCGAACTGGCCGGGGTTCTTCGAGATCTTCTTCTCGAGCGTGTAGGCCGAGAAGGCGCCGAGGGTCGGACCGCCGCCCGGCAGAACGCCGAGCGCCGCGCCGAGGAAGGTGCCACGCAGGGCCGCGGGAATGGCTCGCCGGACCTCTTCCATGGTTGGCCACAGCGACGTCACCTTGATGGTGCCGCCGGTTCGGGTGAGATGTCGTTCGAGGTTCACCACGATCTCGGCGATGCCGAACAGGCCCATCGCGATCGGCGCGAAGTCGATGCCGTCGCTCAGTTCCGGAATGTCGAAGGTGAAGCGCTGCGCACCGGTGTTGACGTCGGTGCCGACCAGGCCGAACAGCAGCCCGAGGAAGATCATGGCGATCGCCTTGATGACAGAGCCGCTGGCCAGGATGACGGCGGCGACGAGGCCGAGCGCCATCAGCGAGCAGTAGTCCGCAGGGCCGAATTTCTGCGCCATGCGCGTCAGCGGTTCCGCGAACAACACGATGATGATCGTGCCGACGGTGCCGGCAAAGAACGAGCCGACGGCCGAGATCGACAGCGCGGCACCGGCACGCCCGTTGCGCGCCATCTGATAGCCATCGAGGCAGGTCACCACCGAAGACGCTTCGCCCGGGAGATTGACCAGGATCGACGTCGTCGAACCGCCATAGGCCGCACCGTAATAGATGCCGGCCAGCATGATCAGCGAGGCGGTCGGCGGCAGGTGGAAGGTGATGGGCAGCAGCATGGCGATGGTCGCCACGGGGCCGATGCCGGGGAGGACGCCGATCAGGGTGCCGAGGAGGCAGCCCAGCAAGGCGTAGGTCAGATTCTGGAAGGAAAGGGCGACGCTGAAGCCCAGCGCAAGATTGTCGAGCAGATCCATCTCACCAAACTCCGCGCAGCACGTAGACGTTCATGCCCAGCCCGACCTTGAAGACGAGTGTGCAGAGCACCGAGAGGACGACGATGTTGCCGATCACCTCCGTGAGCTTGAATTCCTCACCGGCGAGCGAGGCAATCATGATCAGGACGACGAGGGCCGGGATCAGGCCCGCCCGCTCGAACAGCAGGGCGAAGCAGACGATGCCGATAGTAACCAACGTGATCGGCTTCCATTTCAGCCGTTCGACCGGGTCGCTTCCGCTCACAACAGCGACGATGCAAATCAGAACTCCCAGCCCCACCAATGTGAGAGACAGCATCCGCGGGACATAGCCCGGTCCCATGCGGACGGTCGTGCCCAGCGCCAGCTTCTGGCCGAAATAAAGGGCGATCAGCCCGAAGCCAATGAACATCAGCCCGGACAGGAAGTCCTTGCTTAGGAATCGATTCAACGATGCCTCCCCAGAAACGCGTCGTTTTCAATGTGCTGTTGGGTCCGAACCCCCGGACCGCCCACAGCTAAACACAATTCGGCCGCTTTGCCCAAGTGCCAAGTGCAATACAAGTGCTAAGTGCACTGTATAAGCAGCAGGCGGGCTGCGATTACGCCCGGACGGGGCGCAAACAAGCGCCGCAGCACAGAGACAGGGGCGCGTGACGACCACCGCGCGGCGATCGGCGCGACAAGAAGCGCGGGAAACGAGGGGGTCGCAACGCAGAACAGGGCGATACCGCCTGGCGCGTCGGCGCGGACGAGCTCGCGGTCTGTTGTTCCAGCCCGCGAGTGGGCCGCGGCGGCCGTGGTCGAGGCAATGAGGATGCTGGCCTCGGCCCCCGGCCGACCGTCAGCAGCGCCGGCCAGGTAGCGAGCGGCTAGGCCACAATCGGCGTTTCCACGCGTCAAAGTCCCCGTTGGTCGATATTGCATGCGCTCCAGCGGACGAGCAAACTCCCGGCCAATGTGAACGGTCGTTCAGGAGGCTTTCGGGTGTCACGGCGGGGTGAAGACTATACCGGCACGATGGCGGTGCAGGAAAAGCATCGGTTCGACGAGCAGTCGCTCGGCCGGTTCATGTCCGCCAACGTGGAGGGCTTCACGCCTCCGGTTCGTGTGGAGCAGTTCAAGGGGGGGCAGTCCAACCCGACCTATCGGCTGACCGATGGCGCCGGCCGTCGCTATGTCCTGCGCCGCAAGCCGCCGGGCAAGCTGTTGCCCTCGGCCCACGCGGTCGACCGGGAGTTCCGGGTGATCTCGGCCCTCAATCGCACCGATGTGCCGACGCCACGGGCCTACGCCCTCAGCGAGGACGAGAGCGTCGTGGGCACGCCTTTCTACATAATGGAATACTGCGATGGCCGCGTCCTGTGGGATCCGCTGCTGCCGGACGTGCCGAAAGAGGGGCGGCGGGACATCTACCGGGCCAAGTTCGAGGCGCTCGCCCGTCTTCACCGGGTCGACTATGCCGCTCTCGGCCTTGCCGACTTTGGCCGCCCCGGCAGCTACGTCGCCCGCCAGATCTCGCGTTGGGGCAAACAGTACAAGGCGTCGGAGACCGAGAAGATCGAGTCGATGGACCGGCTGTTCGACTGGCTGCCGGCCAACCTGCCCACGAACGACGAGACGGTGCTGGTCCACGGTGACTACCGCCTCGACAACATGATCTTCCACGCCACCGAGCCGCGCGTGCTGGGCATCATCGACTGGGAGATTTCGACCCTGGGCGATCCGCTGGCCGAGCTTTCCTATCTCTGCATGCTGTGGCGCACGCCCAAGGACTGGGGCGGCCTGCTGGGACACGATCTCGACGATCTCGGCCTGCCGACGGAAGCCGAGATGGTCGACTATTACAGCACCTTGTCGAAGCGGGCCGTCCCGGAGCCCGCGCTCTGGGAATTCTACATGGCCTACAATCTGTTCCGCGTGTCCTGCATCCGCCAGGGCGTCTATGCCCGGTCGCTCGATGGCACGGCTTCCAATGTGCGTGCCGCCGATTCCGGCAAGCTGGTGAAGCCTGCGGCCGATCTCGCCTGGGAGATCGTCGTCAACATGTCCGGAGCCTCGCGATGAGCAAGCGCAAGACCGTCGTCGCCGACGACGAGGCGACCGCGGCGGTGGCGGAGCGCGAAGCGCGGCCGCCGGTCGAGGCGATCCGCGCCGCGGCCTTCGCCCAGTTCGCCGAGCGCGGTTACCCGGTCGTCACGGTCCGCGACATCATGAAGGCCTGCGGACTGACCCAGGGCGCGCTCTACAACCACTTCAAGTCGAAGGACGAGCTGCTGCACGACATCATCGCCTCGACCCAGGGCGAACTGGAGCGGCTTTGCCAGCAGGCGGTGGCGGGGGCGGGCGGCGATCCACGGGCCGAACTCGCGGCCTTCGTGCGAGTCTATGTCATACGGCATTGCCGTCTGCGCATCGAGGCGCTGGTCGCCAACCGCGAGATCGGCTGGCTGGATACGGCCCGCGTGGCCGACATCCGGCGCAGCCGGCGCGCGATTCGCGACATCGTCGTGACGGTCCTCGGGCACGGTGTCGCGAAAGGCGTGTTCGATCCGCCGCGCGTCGAGGGCAGGCACGACCTCAAGGCGATCGCCATGGCGCTGCTCGACCAGTGCACCCACGTCTCGATGTGGTACGGGCCGGGTGGCGATCTCACCGAGGAGCAGATGGCGAAGCTCTATACCGACATGGCCTTGCGCATGGTCGGCGCCACCCCGCTGTCCGCATAGGAACATCTGGAGCAGCAAAGCATGTTGATTCGCGTCGCGGCCCTGGTTGCGTTGCTGACGTCGCTGATTGGCTGCACGCTGGACTCCGACGCAGCGCCTCCGTCGGGCCGCAGCGTGGCGATGGCAACCTTGCCCGGCGACGTGCCGGCGGCGCGCTGGCACGCCGTGCTGATCGCCGGCGACAACAACAGCCCTTCCTTCGACAACGGCATCGATGCACTGCGCGACAAGCTGGCGGCTCGCGGCGTGCGGGATATCCGCATGCTCACCTCTGATCCCCGGCGCAACCCGTCGGCCGAGGTCGCCAGCGCTTCCAACGTCTCCAGCGCGTTGCGCAACGCCAGTGGGGCGGAGGCCTGTCTCGCCTTCATCACCAGCCACGGCACCGAGGCCGGCGTCGTGCTGCGTCAGGCCAACGGCGTCGTCCGGCCGAGCGCGCTCGACACTGCACTGGACGCGGGTTGCGGCACGCTCCCGACGGTCGTCGTCGTCTCGGCCTGCCACAGCGGCGTTTTCCTGACGCCGGCGATGCGCCAGCCCAACCGGGTGGTGCTGACGGCGGCGGCCGCCGACCGCGTCAGCTTCGGCTGCGGCGCGGGCGACCGCTTCACCTATTACGACCAGTGCCTGCTGCAGCAGTTCGACGCCGCCTCGACCTGGGGCCAGCTCGCCCAGGCCACGCGGGCCTGCGTGCAGAACCTCGAGAAAAGCATGGGCATCCGCACGCCCTCGCAGCCGCAGATCTTCGTCGGATCCGCCGTTGCCAATCTCAGGCTGCCCGGCCGCTAGGGGCTTGCTCCAGAAGCTCATCGTCTT
>CANIEC010000074.1 GCA_947466085.1 Rhodospirillales bacterium | reverse complement strand
GGGCGCTCGGCATCGGCTACGTCGTGTGGGGCGAGGTCCCCAACACCCTGGCGCTCGCCGGCATCGTCGTGATCGTGGGCTCAGGCCTCTACATCCTGCACCGCGAGCGGGTCTCGCGGTAGCAGACCTCAATTGCTTCCCCATTCAGATGGGGAAGTGCCCCGTCATACGGGGCGATGGGGTCATGGGCATAGTAATGTCATGACCCCTCCGTCGGCGATTACGCCGCCACCTCCCCATTTGAATGGGGAGGAAGGCAATTCTAACGCGCCACCCAGGCTTCGTAGTCGCGGGCGACCTCCTCGACGGCGGTGTCGTAGAAGCGCTTGCCGTGCTCGGGCGTGGCCTGGTTGGGGTCCGAGCCGATGCGGCCGTCGGGGAAGGTGCGGCGATAATCCTCGGCGTCGGCGAACGAACCGTTCGGCGCGATGCGCGGCTCCATCTCCTTGCGCTGGATCGTCTCGGGATACTTGTACCAGGTGAGCGCCACCTCGGAGGCGGTGGCGTGGCTGCCCTCGCCGGTCGGATAGAGTTCGGAACTCAGCCGCTTGATGCCCGGCCCGTCCCACCAGTTGCGCAGCGCGCACTTGATGGAGGGCTGGTTGCTCATCCGCTCCATCGAGCGCTCGGCGTAGATCTCGGAGAAGGCCGCCGTGACGGTGGCGATGTTGCCGCCATGGCCGTTCACGAAGAAGAAGCGGGTGAATCCGTGCCGCGCCAGCGACACCACCGTGTCGCGCACGACGGCGATCAGGGTGGTCGGCTTCAGGGTGATCGAGCCCGCGAAGTCGAGATGATGCTGCGCCATGCCGACCGAGATGGTCGGTGCCACCAGCGCGCCCACCTTCTCGCCGGCGCCGCGGGCGATCATTTCCGCCGTCAGCGCGTCGGTGCCGATCAGGCCGGTCGGGCCATGCTGCTCGGTCGAGCCGATCGGTATGATGATGCCGGTCTTGGACTTGAGATAGTCGTCGACGAACTGCCAGGTCTTGAGCTGAAGCTGCACGAACCGAAACTCCTGTGATGTGCCCGCAGGATGCGTCGCTTCGTGCAGCGAGACAAGAATGTCGGAGCGCCGACGTCAGGCCGGCACCCCTTCCTCAGTATGGCGATAAGCGCGCGCGGGGCGACCACAAGCATCGCAATTGGCGCGAAGACGATTCCTGCCTGCTTTACGACCCCGGCTTTGCCGTTGCCGGTATCACATTGGTACCAGTTGGGTCTTGGCAGGCGTATAGATACTCCCATACAGCAGTGTAGGGGCCGGTTCTGATTTGTCGCTTGGAAATCGCGACCGGAACGCGCTTGTAAATCGCGCAGCCCTTCTCGGCCTCGGCCATAGCGGCCGTCGCGTTGTCAGTATCGCTCTGAACCTTCACCTTATCGGTTGCAATATCGCTTATGGCTGGAGGTGCGCACGCTCCTAATGACAGCAACCCTGCGGCCAGCAGGCCAAGCTTTACAGACCTCATCTTAAAACACTCCCCGTGGCGGGCAGGTTTACCGATTGCATCGAAGGCGCCCGCTCCATCGATGGACAAGATTAGAAATTAGGATGCGGCACTTAACGTTGACCGACGTGATGCTCTCGTCACGTAGGTGCGGCTGTCAACTCTCCATTTTCTTTGATACCTTCCAAAGGTTGTATTTCTTAAGATTTGGTCTTCCGTGTACTTCGGCTTCTTCATCCTACCTCCTCGCGGGGGCGGTCTCTCAACTAATCGACCGTCCAAAAAATCGGGAGCAGGTCAGTGCAGGCGCGCATCGTCGCGATCGGCATGCAGCCCGCCCAGTCGACGCCGGCGGACTTCATGGCCTTTGTCATCGCCCAGCTCGACGTCTGGGGCAAGCGGATCAAGGCCGCCCGCATCTAGCCCGAGTGACGGAACTCAGGAAGGCAGCGGCTCGCCCAGATTGCCTTCGCTGTTGATCAGCAGCACGCGCGAGGTCGGGCCGAGGCCCAGCGCCTTGAAGGCGGCGGCATCGGTGCAGACGCGCATCAGGCCGGCGAGGCCGGCGCAGCCCGAGGGGCCGGAGATGATCGCCGGATCGTGGCCAAGCGGCGTGGCGTAGAGCCGCCGTGCCGGCAGGACGCTGTCCTCGCCGATGGTCATGAACCAGTCGGCGGCCGCGCCGATGATCGGCCAGGTCACGGGCGAGATTTCGCGGCAGGCGAGACCGCCCATGACCGTGTCGGCATTGCCGCTGGCCAGCGTGGGCTTGCCGGCCAGGTTGCTCTGGAACCAGCAGTCCGCGCTCTCGGGCTCGACCACGATCGAGACCGGCCGTTCGTCGCAGACCGCCCAGAGATAGCCGATCACCGCCGCCGCCAGTCCGCCGACGCCGGCCTGCACGAAGACATGGGTGGGCGCGGCGCCCCATTGCTGGACGGCCGCCTCGTGGGCCAGCACGCAATAGCCGCGCATGACGCTGCGCGGCACCGAATCGTAGCCCTCCCACGACGTGTCGGAGATGATCGTCCAGCCGTTGGTCTCGGCCTGGCGGCGGCACTCGGCGACCGCGGTGTCGTAGTCGCCGTCGACCCGGATCACCTCGGCGCCGCGCGCCCGGATGGCGGCTTCCTTCTCGGCGCTGGTGAACTTGGGCAGGAAGATCACGCAGCGATTGCCGAACAGCTTCGCGCCGGCGGCGACGGAGCGCCCGTGGTTGCCCGAACTGGCCGCGGTGAACACGAAACGGCCGGTGATCTCCTTGTGCTCGCCCTTCATCACGCTCTCGAACGTGACGGAGGAGTGATAGGCCTCGCCGACCGCGCCGGTCAGCACGTTGGCGACGGCGATCACGCCGCCCAGCGCCTTGAAGGCGCCGAACCCGAAGCGCTGGCTCTCGTCCTTGACCCGGATCTCGCCCACGCCGAGCCGCTGGGCCAGCGCCGGCAGCTCGTAGAGCGGCGTCGGTCTGTGCGCGGGGCACGCCTTCAGCTCCTCGCACAGTTCGGGAATCCCGTTGGGATTGATCACGAACTGCTGTTCGCGACCGAATTTCAGGGGGCGCGTGGCGCGCGGATTTTTGGTCAGCCAGGGGGCCAACCCGGGGGCCAATCGGGGGATCGTCATGCCCGGGTCATAGCATGCTAAGGTCGCCAAAACGGAGTGGCCCATGAAGGTGAATGTCGAAGTGACCTGCACGCCCGAGGAGGCCCGCGCCTTCATGGGCCTGCCGGACATCAAGCCGATGCAGGATCGCATCATGAACGAGATCGAGGAGCGGCTGCGCTCCAGCCTGGGGTCGATGAACCCCGAGACGATCTTCAAGACCTGGCTGCCGGCCTCCATGCAGGGCATGGACCAGATGCAGCAGATGCAGCAGGTCTTCTGGTCGCAGCTCGCCAACATCGCCTCCGGCGGATCGACCAAGAAGGAATAGCCGGATCATGAGCCAGCGCGACCAGCCCGCCGATCCCAAGCCCTACTACGAAGCCCACGTCTTCTGCTGCACCAACCGGCGTCCCGCGGGCCATCCGCGCGGCTGCTGCGCCGAGCGCGGCGGCGAGGCCCTGCGCGACCACATGAAGAGCCGCGCCAAGGCGCTCGGCCTCAAGAACGTGCGCATCAACAACGCCGGCTGCCTCGACCGCTGCGAACTGGGGCCGACCCTCGTCATCTATCCGGAAGGCATCTGGTACCGGGTGCCGACCAAGGAAGACGTCGACGAGGTGCTGGACACCCACCTGGTCAAGGGCGGCCGGGTCGAGCGGTTGATGCTGAAGCCGGAAGACAAGTAGAAAGCCGAGACCGGGCAAATAAACGAAACAAACGAAATAAACGAATCAAACGAAGCGGGAGTCGCACCCCTGGAGCCGGTATCCTGGTACCGCTCAGGGTCGATGTCGCCCGGTGTTTTGCATGGTGTGTGCTGGATGGCCGGTCTCGATGTCAGGTCCTCGTCAGCAGCTCCGCCGCGAGCGCCGCCCATTCCGCGTCCAGCGACTGCGGCGACACCGGCCGGCCGGCGCGACGATACCAGTAGCCGGCATTCGCGAGATCGCCCTCCTGGCGGTGGAGATGGGCATGCACGGTGTCGCAGTCCGGCTCGCCCTCCTGCGCCTGGACGCATTCGTGGGCCTGTGCCCAGTCGCCGCGGCGCGCCCACCACAGGGCCTGCAGGGCGGGGCTGGCGCCGGCGGGCGGCGCGTCGGCCGTGAGGCTGGCGGCGAAGGCGTCGAGGGCGGTCATGGCGGCTCGCGCTAGCGGCGCTTCAGGCGGAAGCGCAGCAGGTGCAGGCGGTGCGAGAAGAAGCCCCAGGCGGAGAATTTGAGGTAGCGCTCGTAGCGCCGCGTCTGCTCCTTGCCGACCATCTCGAGCGCCTCGGCCCGCCGGTTCTTAAGATTGGCCGCCCAGATCTCGCAGGTCCGGCCGTAGTCGGTGCGGTCGTTGCGAAAGCGCTCGACCTCGAAGATCCCGTTGGCGGCGGCCAGGATCTCCGGCAGGCGCGGCAGTTCCGATTCGGGAAAGATGTCTTCGACCAGGGGACCCATCGGCACTTTGTCGTCGGGATCGCCATAGGCGATGGTCTGCAAGGTCATCCGCGCATCGGGCGCCAGCATGTCGTGGCAGCGCGTGAAGAAGTGGCGGTAGATCGCGGTCTTGGTGGCCGCATCGTCCTTGGGCTTGGTGAAGTGCTCGAACGCGCCGACCGAGATGATGGCGCCATAGGGCTCGGCCGGCCGGTGGTCGGCCCAGCTCTCGACGCGGATCTCGACGGGCGGCGAGCCGGCGTCGCGCAGCGCGGCGCGGGCGAGTTCGGCCTGCGCATCGCTCAGGGTCAGTCCGACGCCGCGCTGCAACGGCGGGGCGCCGGGCGCCCGCGTGGCGACCGCCGCGCGCAACATGCCGCCCCAGCCGCAGCCGATGTCGAGCAGGGAGGTCGCGCGGTCGGCGCCGGCGTTGCGCAGGTGCCAGTCGATCTTGCGGCGCTGGGCATCGGCGAGGGAGGCGGTGTCGTCCTCGCCGCGCCACATCGCCGAGGAGTAGGTCATCGTCTCGTCGAGCCACAGCCGATAGAAATCGTTGCCGACGTCGTAGTGCGAACGGATGGCCTCCGGCGAGGCGCCGGCAGCCTGTGCGTTTTGAGTGGTCATGGGCGCACCATAGGCCATTCGCCGACGCAGCGGACCACCCGGTTTTTGCGACATTCCGGTTATTGCATCGGCGAAAAGTTTGTCCCAGAAATACGCGCTGTTCGACGCACGAGGCGGCGGTTTATCGCGCTTTTCGTGCAGGAAAATCGGGATTGGCAGCAGGCAGGATTGCTCCCGCATGACGACGACGACGACGGATTTGCCGCAGGGCGTTGGCCAGAAGGGCCGGTTCTATCTCACGAAGAACATCTGGGTTCCCCAGGAGCCGCTCGAGAAGCTCAATCTCAGGCTCTCGGACTGGATTCTGCGGAACATGCCGAAGCTGCCGCTGGCCGGCGAGGATGCGCTGAGGTCCTTTCCCGTCCTGGCCGAACTCACCAAGAGCCACACCAGGATCAAGGCCGACCTCGACTATCTGCTCAGCCACCATGAGGAAATTCCCACCCTGCACGAGGTCCATCCGCGCGACCTCTACGTGCCGGGGCGCGCCTGGCGCACCTTCATCCTGAAGATCTACGGCCACGAGATCACGGCGAACACGGCGGCGGTTCCCGATACGATGGCCGCCATCAACCGGCTGCCGGGCGTGCACACGGCGCTGTTCAGCATCCTCGCCGGCCGGGCCGAAATCGAGCCACACCGCGGCTCCGCGGCGGGCGTGGTCCGCTTCCATTACCCGCTGATCGTGCCGAGCCAGCCGCAGAAGTGCTGGATCGAGATCGGTGGTCACCATTTCTTCTGGGAAGAAGGCGTGCCGCTGGTGTTCGACGATACGCGCGAGCACTGGGTCAAGAACCAGACCGACGAGACGCGCGTCGTGCTGATCATCGACTTCAATGCGAACATGCCGTTTCCGGTGAATCTCTATACCGGGCTGCGCTACGCGCTCGGCCGCCGCAGCGCCGAGGTGAAGGCCGTCATCGACCGCGCGGCGATCGGCGTCCCGCCGCGCTAGGCCGAGCGTAGCTCGGCCTCCTGAGCGACAGGCTGCGGCTTGGTTACAAGCCGCTAAGCTTGCAATGTCCGAGAGCGCCGAAGGACGAACGACCGCCTCATGACCCCTCCGTCGCGTATGACGCGACACCTCCCCATTTGAATGGGGAGGAAGGGGATACTCTATTCGATCAGCTCTGCCAGCCGCTTGATGATGCGGGTCGGCTGGGCCGTCGCATTCGCCGGCACGCCGGCGTTGAACGGGTCGTACCAGATGCCGGCCATGCCCAGCGCCTGCGGCGCCACCACTTCCCATTCGTAGTTGTCGCCGACCATCCAGGCGTCTTCCGCAGCCACACCCAGCCGCTCCAACGCGTGGCGGTAGACCGCGAGTTCGGGTTTGCCCTGGCCGAATTCGCCTTCGATCTGGATGTGATGGAAACGATGGGCGAGTTCGAACCGCTCGATCTTGGCGCGCTGGGTCTCGCCCGCGCCGTTGGTCACCAGCGCCAGCCGGACGCCGGCATCGCGCAACGCATCGACCGTGGCATGGGCGTCCGGATAGAGTCGGTATTCCTGGCGCCTTAGTTCGGTGAAGGAATCGGCGATGCGGTCGGCCAGCGCGTCGTCCGCCCGGCCGAGCCGGCCGAGCCCGCGCCGGACCGACAGGCGGCGGGCGCCGGCGATGTCGAGCCGCCACTTGGCGGCTTCGGCCCGGTCGTTCCAGAAGGCGCGCGCCTCCTCCATGATGGCCGTGCGCACGCGCGCGATGGCCGCCTCGTCATGAGCGTCGAGATGGGCGGAAAAGACATGGAGCAGGCGGGTCCACGCCTCCTCCGGTTGCGCATAGGCCCGGATCAGCGTGTCGTCCATGTCGAATAGAATGGCGCGGGGCAGGATCGCGCGGGGAAGCCCCGCTTTGGGAAGATCGACCATCTCAGTTCGTCGGCTGGCCGGCGAAGGTCGTGGGGGCGGGGCTGACGACCACGCCGCGGTCGCCCTGGATCTCGATCACCGCGAGCGCCCGCTCGGAGCGGCCGTCGGGCAGGAAGCGGAAGATGCCGTCGACGCCGGACCATCCGTTGGGATTGGCGATCGCCTCGGCTGAGAAGTCGCCCCCCGGCTTCAGCCGCGCGAGCTGGGCGGCAAGCCCGACGCCGTCATAGGCGAGCGTCGCCAGCCGGTGTGGCGGCCGGCCGTAGGTCGAAACGAACCGGCGCTCGAAGTCGGCGCGCTTTGCCGGATCGGGCGCGGCGTACCAGGCGCCGCGCAGCATGGTCTCCGCGCCGACGCCGGGGAAATCCCACACGCCCGTGCCGATGAGCTGGATGGCGCGGCCGTCGAGGCCGTTGGTGGCGAGCGAGGCGAGGGCGGTCGACAGGAGGGGCGGCGCCACCGGCACGAGGACGGCGACCTTGCCGCTTTCCCCTTCGGTCCGGGCCGAGGCGGCGAGCAGCCGGGCCTGGGCCGCGATGTCGGCGCCGCTGGGGTCGAAGAATTCGCGGCCGACCACGGTGCCGCCGCGCTGTGTGACATAGGTCTCGAGCGTGCTCGACATCTGCTGGCCGTAGGTCGTCTGCGGCGCGAAGGTCGCAAACCGGCGGATGCCGGCCTCGAACGCGTGATCGACCACGCGGCGGACCTGCGGCGGTGCCGCGATGCCCATGATCCAGACGCCGCGCTGCGCCACCTGCTCGTCGTTGGAGAAGGCCACCACGTTCATGCCGCCCTGGCTGACCAGGGGTACCAGCGCCGAGGCCGAGGTCCCGTAGAGCGGTCCCAGGACGAGGGCCGCCCCGTCGAGACGGGCCTTGCGATAGGCCTCGATGGCCGTGTCGGCGCTCTCGCCGCTGTCATAGGCCGAGAGGGCGATCTCCTTGGAGCCGGTGTCGAACAGCGCCATTTCGGCAGCCTGCTGCATGGCCTGCCCGATCGGCGCGGCGCGACCGCTGAGCGGCAGCAGCAGGGCGATGCGCGCCTTGCCGGACGCGGTCAGCGGCGAGCCGGCCTTGGGCGTGACAGTCACCGCCTGCGCCGTCCTCGTGCTAGGCTTGGGCGGCTCGCTGCAGGCGCCCACCAGGAGGGCGGCAGTGGCAAGCGCAATGAATGACCTACGCATCGGCGCAAAACTCCGGCGATCGGAAACAGATGGACTTGGACGAACGACCCCAAGCTACCGGCGGGCAGCCCCCGCGTAAACCGCCGCTCGCTCCGGGGCTGCATATTGTTGCCACACCGATCGGCAACATGCGCGACATCACGCTGCGCGCACTCGACGTGCTGCAAGCAGCCGACCTGATCGCCTGCGAGGACACCCGCGTGTTCGCCAAACTCGCGACCCATTACGGCATTTCCGCCCCGACCGTGTCCTACAGCGACGCCACGCAGGACAAGTCCGAGCCGCGTCTCGTGCGGGCGCTGGACGCCGGCAAGAGCGTCGCCCTGGTTTCGGATGCCGGCATGCCGCTGATCTCCGATCCGGGCTACCGGCTGGTTCGGGCGGCGGTCGAGGCCGGCCATCCGGTTACCTCGGCGCCGGGTCCCTCGGCCGTTCCGATGGCACTCGCTTTGTCGGGGCTGCCGACGGACCGCTTCTTCTTCGCGGGCTTCCTGCCGGCCAAGGCGACGGATCGGCGGCGTGCCATCGGCGAGGTGACTTCCATTCCGTCGACGCTCGTGTTCTTCGAGGCGCCCCATCGCCTGCCTGAGTCGCTGGCCGATCTGGTGGACCTGCTGGGCGATCGCCCGGCGGCCGTGGCGCGCGAGCTCACCAAGCTGTTCGAGGAGGTTCGCCGTGCCCCGCTCGGAGCGCTGGCGGCGCACTACGCCACCCATCCCGACGTGAAGGGCGAGATCGTGATCGTGATCGGCGCGCCCTCCGCCGAGACCGAGCGCAGCGCCGGCACCGTCGACGATGCCTTGCGGGAGGCGATGACGGGGGCCTCGGTGAAGGATGCCGCGGCCGAGGTGGCGGCGCGCTACGGGCTGAAGCGGCGCGACGTCTATGCCCGCGCCCTCGAGCTGAAGCGCGGCGCGTCGTGACGACCACATCCCGCCAGAAAGCCTACCGCATGGGCCATGCCGCCGAATGGCGGGCGGTGTGGCGGCTGCGGCTCGGCGGCTACACGATCCTCGGGCGGCGCTACAAGACGCGGCTGGGCGAGATCGACATCGTGGCCCGCCGCGGCAACGTTCTGGCCTTCGTCGAGGTCAAGGCGCGCGGCGATTTCGTCAAGGCCGCCGATGCATTGGGGAATCGCCAGTTCGGCCGCGTGTCGCGAGCCGCCAGCCTGTTCATCGCCCATCATCCGCGTTATGCCGCCTGCTCGGTGCGCTTCGATGCGGTGCTGGTCGGTGGCGTGTGGCCGCGCCACCTGCCCGACGTCTGGCAAGCGCCGGAGTGACTCGTGACGGATGATCTGACGAATGATCTGACGAATGACCTGGGGCGACTGACGGATCTTTGTGCCGGCGACGGCGAGCGGATCGATCTGCTCGAGGCGGGGTTCGTGCTGAGCGTCCTCGGCGGCGGCGCGCCGACGGAACTCGCGCCCTTCCGCCAGCATGTCACGGCAATGACCGACGACCTGGCGGACCTGGTGCACCGGCGCGGTGCGACGCCGGAAGCGCTGTCCGAGGTGATCGCACGATCCTACGCCTATCGCGGCGACAGCGAGACCTACGACGACCTGCAGAACGCCGACCTGGTGCGCGTCATCGAGCGCCGCAAGGGCCTGCCCGTCGCGCTGTCGATCCTCTACCTGCATGTCGCCCGCGCCCAGGGCTGGCAGGCCGAGGGCCTGGCGTTCCCGGGTCATTTCCTGATCCGCATCGGCATCGACGGCGCGCGCCATGTCGTCGATCCTTTCCATGAAGGCGCCGTGCGCGAGGCCGCGGATCTGCGCAGGCTGCTGCGGCAGGTCCTGGGCCCCGACGCCGAACTCGCGCCGGCGCATTTCGATCCCGTGCCCGACCGCGACGTGCTGCTGCGACTGGAGAACAACGTGCGGCTGCGCCTCGCCAGGCGCGAGGATTGGCCTGGCACGGCGCGGTCGCTCGACCGCATGCTGGCGATTGCGCCGGACCGTATCGAGTTGTTGTTCGAAGCCGCCCGGCTCAACGCGCGCCTCGACAAGCGGCGAGCGGCGATCGCCGCCTATGAACGCATCCTCGAACTCGACGTCGATGCCGACCTCCGCCGGCAGGCCTCGGCCCTGTTGCAGGAACTGCGCCGCGGCCTTAACTGAAACCAGACGACATCAGCCCCGCCAGCCAGGATTCCACCATGAAGCTCAACGTCGCCATCCAGATGGACCATGTCTCGACGATCGACATCGACGGCGATTCGACCTTCGTGCTGGGGGTGGAAGCCGAGAAGCGCGGCTACGCAGTCTGGCACTATACGCCGGCTGACCTGATCTTCCGCGACCGCAAGGTGATGGCCCGCGCGCAGCCGATGAAACTGCGCCGCGAGAAGGGCAATCATTTCACGCTTGGCGCGCCCGAGATGATCGACCTGTCGACCTTCGACGTCGTGCTGCTGCGCCAGGACCCGCCGTTCGACATGTCGTACATCACGACGACGCACCTGCTCGAGCACATCCATCCGAAGACGCTGGTGGTCAACGATCCGGCCAGCGTGCGCAACGCGCCTGAGAAGCTCTTCGTCACGCATTTCGACAATGTGATGCCGCCGACCCTGATCACCGCCGATGCGCGCGCGCTGCGCGAGTTCCGCGACGAGCATCAGGACATCATCCTGAAGCCGCTGTTCGGCAACGGCGGCGCCGGTGTCTTCCGCGTTCGCCCCGACGACGAGAATTTCGCGTCGCTGCTGGAGATGTTTTCACAGCGCAGCCGCGAGCCGGTGATCGCCCAGCGCTACCTTCCCGAGGTGCGCAAGGGCGACAAGCGTATCATCCTGATCGACGGCAAGGCGGTCGGCGCGATCGATCGGGTTCCGGCGGCCGGCGAGGCGCGCTCCAACATGCATGTCGGCGGCAAGGCGGTGAAGGCGTCTCTCACCAAGCGTGACATCGAGCTGTGCGAGACGATCGGCCCGGAGCTCGCCAGGCTCGGCCTGATTTTCGTCGGCATCGACGTGATCGGCGACTATCTCACCGAGATCAACGTCACCTCGCCGACCGGCCTGCAGCAGATCAATCGCTTCGACGGTGTGTCGCTGGAAGCGCAGATCTGGGACCGGATCGAAGTCCGCTACCAGGAATCCCACGGGAGAAAGTAAATGATCCGACGTGCTTTTCTTGCCCTTTCGATGACCGTTCCGGCGGGCGCTGTGCTCGCACAGTCGTCCAGCTCCGACCTGCTCGGCCAGAAGCAGATCGTCCAGGCCGTGATCGAGGGCGATGAGGAGAAGGTACGTCAGGCCCTGCTGAAGCAGGAGAGCCCGAACCAGACCGCCAACAACGGTCAGCCGCTGCTGATCGTGGCGGTCCGTGCCGGGCATATCCCGGTGGTCGAGACCCTCCTGAAAGGCGGCGCGCGGGTCGATGCCGTCGATCCCGAAGGCTACTCGGCGCTCATGCGCGCGAGCGAGAAGGGCGACGTCGACATCGCTGAGGTCCTGCTGCGCCGGAACGCCAGCACGCGCGTGCAGAATCGCCAGGGACAGACGGCGCTGATGATCGCCTCGGGGCGTGGCTACGCCGAGATCGTGCGTCTCCTCCTCGACAGGAAGGCCGAGCCCAACTCGCGCGACTTCACCGGCCGCACCGCGCTGGGCTACGCGAGGCAGAACAAGCGCGGAACCATCGAGGCGATGCTGCGCAAGGCCGGCGGCCAGGAATGACGCCGGCCGGGGCGGCCCCGATCCGGGTGACCGGTTCGCTGGCGATCGACCCTGACGAGATCCAGGAAAGCTTCGTGCGCGCCGCCGGCCCCGGCGGCCAGCACGTCAACACCACATCGACGGCGGTGCAGCTTCGTTTCGACGTCCGCAATTCGCCCTCGCTGCCGCACGATGTGCGTCAGCGGCTCGAGCGCCTCGCCGGGCGGCGCCTGACACGCGACGGCGTGCTGGTGCTGGTGGCCCAGGGTCAGCGCAGCCAGTTGCGGAACCGCGAAGAGGCGCTCGCCCGCCTGATCGAGCTGATTCGCGAGGCGACCCACAAGCCGGTGCCGCGCGTGAAGACCAAGGTGAGCCGCGCGGCAAAGCGCCGCCGGGTCGACGACAAGAAGCGTCACGGCACCGTCAAGTCTCTGCGAAAGGCCAGGTCATCTGACGACTGACGGCACGGGGAAGGTTGGGGTACTGTCGCGCGGCCAAACCAGATGAGGTGCCGCGTGGCAGACGTTCGCAAAGAGACAGACAGCCTGGGTGAAGTGAGCGTTCCGGCCGACAAGCTCTGGGGCGCGCAGACACAGCGGTCGCTCGAACATTTCAGCATCGGCAAGGACCTGATGCCACGCGAGATGATCACCGCCTATGCGACCCTGAAGAAGGCCTGCGCCAACGCCAATCACGACGGCAAGCGACTGGATGACGAGGCGCACAAGCTGATCCTCGAGACCTGCGACGAGATCCTCGCCGGCCAGCACCACGACATGTTTCCGCTGCACGTCTGGATGACCGGCAGCGGCACGCAGTTCAACATGAACGTGAACGAGGTGATCTCGAACCGCTGCTGCCAGCTCGCGGGCACGCCGCTTGGCTCGAAGGCGCCGGTGCATCCCAACGACCACGTCAACATGTCGCAATCTTCCAACGATTCGTTCCCGTCGGTCATGTACATCGCCGCCGCGGTCAACACGAAGGAGCGGCTGCTGCCGTCGCTCAAGGCGCTGCACGACGCGATCGACGCCAAGGCGAAGGAATGGAAGGACATCGTGAAGATCGGCCGCACCCACATGCAGGATGCGACGCCGATCACGCTCGGCCAGGAATGGTCGGGCTATGCCGGCATGCTGGCCGACAATATCGAGAGGATCGAAGATGCGCTGAAGGGCGTCTATCGCCTGGCGCTGGGCGGTACGGCGGTCGGTACCGGCATCAACGCGGCCCCCGGCTTTGCCGAGGCGGCGGCGGCGGAGATCGCCAAGCTGACCGGGCTGCCGTTCGTGACGGCGCCCAACAAGTTCACCGTGCAGGGCGCCCACGATGCGCTGGTCCAGCTCTCCGGCGCGTTCCGTACGCTCGCGGTCTCGCTCTACAAGATCGGCAACGACATCCGCCTGATGTCCTGCGGCCCACGCGCCGGCTTCGCCGAACTGCACATTCCGGAGAACGAGCCCGGTTCCTCGATCATGCCGGGCAAGGTCAACCCGACCCAGGCCGAGGCGCTGACCATGATCGCGGTGCAGGTCATGGCCAACGACGTGGCGGTCGGCTTCGGCGGCGCCAGCGGCTACCTCGAGATGAACGTCTACAAGCCGCTGATGATCTACAACGTCGCGCATTCGATCACGCTGATGACCGACGGCTGCGCCAACTTCCGCAAGTTCCTGGTCGAGGGCACCCAGCCCAACCTCAAGAAGATCAAGGAGTACGTCGATCGCTCGCTGATGCTGGTGACGGCGCTGGCGCCCGTGATCGGCTACGACAAGGCCTCAAAGATCGCCCACTACGCGATCGACCACGACCTCACGCTGAAGGAAGCAGCGCTGAAGCTGGAGTACGTGACCGAGGCCGAATTCGACAAGGTCGTCGATCCGTCGAAGATGGTTCACCCCTACGTCGCGACGGAGTAGGCAAACGGAATGGTCATGACCCCATCGCCCTCGTAGGACGAGGGCACTTCCCCTTTGCGGACCCCGCAAAGGGGAAGAGTTTCAAGTCCTGCAGGAGCTAGCGCTCGTAGCGCCACTGCCGCTCGGTGAGAAAGCGGGAGGCGATCAGACCCATCGCCATGCCGCCGACCGCGAAGCCACAGGTGGCGGCGGCCTCGACCGCCGACAGCGCCTTGCCCTGGTTCAGGAACACGATCGTCTGGAAGGCGAACAGGCCGGGCGTCATCATGATGATGCTGGGCACCGTCAACGCGATGCGCGGCGCGTGCAGGCGACGGCGCACCAGCGAGGCGCCCAGCCCGACCGCCAGCGCGCCGAAGAACGTCGCCTGTGGCAGGCCAAGACCGAGATCGTGCAGGCCGAGCCGGACCTCGTTGCCGACCATCGACAGCAGCGCCACCGCGAGAACCGTGCGATGCGGGTTGTTGAACAGGATGCCGTAGCCATAGCCGCCGGCGAAGCAGGCGAGTGCCCGTCCCAGCACGGTGAGCGGCTCGATCGCGCCGGGCGGCGGCGCGGCCGGCGCCGGCGCGAGGCCGGCCAGCATCGCCACCACCGACATGCCGCAGGCGGCGCTCAACGTCAGCAGCACGCCGTAGAACAGACGCGTCATGCCGGCACTGGTCTGGTGCTGCGTCAGGTCAAGCAGCGCGGCGACCAGGGGAAAGCCCGGCACCAGGAACAGCACCGCCGAGATGAAGCCGATCGCATGGGCGAAGGCGAAGGTATGCACACCGAAGCCCATCACGATCAGACAGTAGAGGCCGGATGCCAGCACGGCGCACAGCGCGGTCATGGCGAACTGGTTGAAGCCCTGGCGCGACAGCAGGGTCCGGGCCGCCTGGCCGATACAGCCGCTGACCGCCGCCGCACCGGTCGCCAGCAGGTCGCCGCCGTTGAGGTAGGAGAAGGCCGTCGAGGCGACCGCCATCGACAGCGCGACCGGCAGCAGCCCGTGCAACGGGGGCGCCTTCTCGATCCCGTCGAGCTCGGTTTTCAGCGTCGCCGTGTCGAGGCCGGGAGCTGCGCGGAGCGACAGCGATTCCAGTGCGGCGATCCTCGAGGCATCGACGCCGGGCGGGCCGACCTCGCGTGCCAGCGTCGTGGCCTCACCTCCGGTCCACGCCGTCGCGGTCAGGCCGACGGTCGACAGCTCGACCTCGAGCCGCTCGATGCCCAGCGCAGGGGCCAGGCGACGCATGGCGTCGCGCACCCGGAAGGCGGTGTCGCCGGCGTGCAGCATCAGCGCGCCGAACCGCAGCAGGACGTCGAGGGTCTCGGTGAGCGGCGTGCGTGGCTCGGTCATCAGACCGTGCGGAGCCCCAGCACTTCGGCGGTGTCCTTGCGCACGCGCTCGACCAGCGCGGCGTCCGTCTTCAGGTCCTGGCCGTAGGAGGGGATCATCTCCTTCAGCTTGGGCACCCAGTGACCGACCAGCTCCTTGTGGAAGCAGGTCTCGAGCATGTGGACCATGATCCAGACGGCGGTCGAGGCGCCCGGCGAGGCGCCCAGCAGGGCCACGATCGAGGAGTCGGCCGAGTGCACGATCTCGGTGCCGAACTCCAGCTTGCCGGTGCGCGCCATGTCCTTCCTGATGATCTGGACGCGCTGGCCGGCGACGTCGAACTCCCAGTCCTTTTCGTCGACGCCGGGATAGAACTCGCGCAGCGCGTCGAAGCGGTGCGACTTGGTCTGCAGCACCTGGCCGACGAGATATTCCTCGAGCGGGAGGTTGTCGCGCGCCACGGCCAGCAGCTGCAGGAGATTGTCCGGCCGCAGCGACAGCGGCAGGTCGAACATCGAGCCGTGCTTCAGGAACTTGGTCGAGAAGCCGGCAAAGGGTCCGAACAGGAGCCAGCGCTTGCCGTCGACATAGCGCGTGTCGAGGTGGGGCACCGACATCGGCGGCGATCCGCTGGCCGCCATGCCGTAGACCTTGGCCAGGTGGCGGGTGGCGATCTCCTCCTTGCCCGAGCGCAGCCAGATGCCGCTTACCGGGAAGCCGGCAAAGCCGTCGGCTTCGGGGATGCCGGATTTCTGCAGCAGGGTGAGCGCCGCGCCGCCGGCGCCGAGGAAGACGTAGCGCGCGCCGATCGTCTTCTTGGCGTGGGTCTTCTCATCCTTGACGTCGAGCGTCCAGCCGCCGTCGGGGCGGCGCTGAAGGCCGGTCACCTCCTGCGAGAACTCGATCGAGAAGCCGTCCTGACGGCGGAGGTAATTCAGCAGGTTGGTGGTCAGCGCGCCGTAGTTCACGTCGGCGCCCGTGACCATGCGCGTGGCGGCGACCGGCTGGCCAGGATCGCGGCCTTCCATCACCAGCGGCGCCCATTCGCCGATCTGCTTGTGGTCCTCGGAGTACTCCATGCCGCGGTAGCAGTGATGCGCGCTCATCGCCGCGTGGCGCTTCTTCAGGAAGGCCTGGCGGTCGGCGCCGATCACGAAGCTCATGTGCGGCACGGGATGGATGAAGGAGTCGGCCCGCTCGATCGCGCCCTTCCGGATCAGGTACGACCAGAACTGCCGCGACATGTCGAATTCGACATTGACCTCCAGCGCCCGGGAGATGTCGACGCTGCCGTCGGCGCGCTGCGGCGTGTAGTTCAGCTCGCAGTTGGCGGCATGACCCGTGCCCGCGTTGTTCCATGGGCCCGAGCTTTCCTGCGCCTCGCCTTCCAGCCGCTCGAGGATCTTGATCTTGAGATGAGGCTGCAGCTCCTTGAGGAAGGTGGCCAGCGTCATGCTCATGATGCCGGCGCCGACCAGGACGACGTCGAAGTCGCCGGAATGATTGTCTGCCATGAAACTCTCCTAACGGCGTTCTTCGGGGGTGGCGCGCTTGAACGGCACCGGCGCGTCCTTGCCTAGCACGACGTAGAGGCGGCGCCACGGCTGGTCGTCGACCAGCCTCCAGGTGTGTCCGCCGCCGGTCGTGTCCTCGGCCAGCAGGATGTCGCCGGGTGCGAGGACGAAGTGCTGACCGCCGCGGGTGCTGAAATCCAGTGTACCGCTCAGGGTGACGACGAGCTGGCGCACCGGTGCGGTGTGCCAGGCATAGGTGCCGCCGGGTTGGGTCTCCTGCAGCGATGCGCTCGCGACCTCGATCTTGCCACTGAGCAGGTCGCCGTGCGCGCCCGGCTTCAGGTCGATCCAGCCTTCCTCGACATGGGAATTCTGATCTTCGCCCGTCCAAATCCGCACGCACCGAATCATGCTACCGCCTTGAATTTGCAGTGTTTGGTCAAACTAGTACGCAGCCCTTCGACTGGCAACAAGACGGTCGATGCATTGAGGCGGACCAGACGATACGGTCTCACCGCCGACGACGCGGGGGACGATTGCAGTATGGCGACGCTTTTGGTGAAGAATGCGCTCGTCGTCACAATGGACGACCAGCGCCGCGAGCTCGCCGGCGGCGGGTTGTTCGCGGTCGACGGCGTCATCCGGAACGTCGGCCCCAGCACGTCTCTGCCCAGCACGGCCGACACGGTCATGGATCTCGCCGGACATATCGTCCTGCCGGGACTCATCAACGCCCATCATCACCTCGACCAGACCCTGACCCGCGCCCTGCCGGCGGCGCAGAACAACAATCTCTTCCGCTGGCTACAGGCGCATTACCGCCTGTGGGCGGCGCGCACGCCTGAGGCCAGCCGCACCGCGACGCTCGTGGGCTGCGCCGAGCTCGCGCTGTCGGGCTGCACGACGGTGTTCGATCACGCCTATGTCTTCCGCAACGGCTGCGCGGTCGACGATCAGATCGCGGCGGCGAAGGAGATCGGTATCCGCTTCGCCGTCTCGCGCGGCTCCATGTCGCTTGGCCAGTCGAAAGGGGGCCTGCCGCCGGATTCCTGCGTCGAGGACGAGGACGACATCCTCAAGGATTGCGAAAGGGTCATCGGCCGCTATCACGATGCCGCGGCCGGTTCGATGACGCAGATCGTGCTGGCACCGTGCTCGCCCTTCTCCGTGACACCGGAATTGCTGCGCCAGTCGGCAACGATGGGACGGCGCAGCAAGATTCGCCTGCACACCCACCTCTGCGAGACGCTCGACGAGGAGCGCTACACGCTGCAGCGCTGGGGCATGCGCCCCGTCGAATACATGCGCTCCGTCGACTGGGCCGGCGACGACGTGTGGTACGCCCACGCGATCCACGTCAATGATGCCGAAATCCTTGAGTTCGCCCGCGCAGGCATCGGCGCCTGCCACTGCCCCTGCTCGAACATGCGGCTGGCCTCGGGCATCGCCCCGGTGATGAAGTATCGCCGCGCCGGCGTGAAGGTCGGCATCGGCGTCGACGGCTCGGCCAGCAACGACGGCAACCACATGCTGGGCGAGGTGCGCCAGGCGATGCTGCTCGCCCGCCTGCAGATCGGCCTGCGCCCGCCGGAAGGTCCCGACACGACCCTCTCGACGTCAGACCCGAGCCGCGACGACGAATGGATGACCGCCCGCCAGGCGCTCGAACTCGCCACCCTCGGCGGCGCCGCGCTGCTGGGACGCGACGACATCGGCGCCCTCGCGGTCGGTAAGCAATGCGATTTCTTCGCCCTCGACCTCAACAGCCTGGCCTATGCCGGCGCCCTCGCCGATCCGGTGGCGGCCACCCTCTTCTGCGCCCCGCAGACCGCACGCCACACGGTCGTCGCCGGCCGGCCGGTCGTGCGCGACGGCCGGATCGTGACGATCGACCTGGAACGCACGGTGGCCGAGCACAACCGGCACGCCGCACGGCTCGCATCGCTGGTTTGAGGCGTACCTCGCAACAGGGCGGGACAATCCGAACCGGGCCGCGGACCGCAGTCCCACCGACACGCGGGTCAGTGGTCGGCTGCCTCGGTGGTCTTGCCTTGCGTCCTGGCGAAGCGAACGAGTTCCTCGAAGTGCTTCGCCAGCGCGGCGCGCTCCTCGATCTGGAGATCGCGGAAAGACAGGTAGCTTGCGCGCTGGCCGCGCCACAGCAGCAGCACCATGAACACAGTGACCAGGATGATCGCCAGGACTGCCAGGGCGAGCGACAGGGTCTTGTCCCATATCGGCGCCATGAGCGCGCTGACGTCGGTCTTGGCGACCACGAACCACGGCACGCCCGTAACATGGTGGGACGCCGAGAACACGTGGACGCCTCGATAGTCCAGTCCCTGGCGCACGGCATCGCCGTGGAGAATGGCCTGGGCTTCTGGCAGTCCGGTCCGCGTCATGGGCAGGCGGTGTGACAGGGGCGCCGTCTGCTTGTTGTCGAGCAGGCTCGGGGCCGTCAGGTAGATGAGGTCGTCGCCGTCGCGGCGGACCAGCACCACCTCCGAGCCCGGGCTATCGGTGGGCCAGGTGGCAACCTGCCGGAAGAGTTCGCGGGTGGGATCGACCGTGAGCACGACCACCACCATCTTCGGCGGACCGGTTCCGTCCCCCGGATCGACGGGGACGACGAAGGCCATGCGCAACAGCGGCTTCGGTCCGCCCACCTGGTGCACGTCGATGATCTGGAACCGCACGGCCGAGGTCTTGAGGGCCAGCACGGCCTTCAACGTCTCCGCGTCGGGAGTGGCATCTTCGCCGAGACCGATCAGCACATTGCCGTCCGGTGCGAGGACGCTGACACCGGTCCGGTCGGGCGTGCCCGCCAGCACCCCACCCAGCAGGACGCCGAGGATCTGCCGCCCTTCACCCTCGATGGCCAGAGCATTGAGTGGCAGCGTCTTGATCGTCTGGGCGAGGGCCTGGGTATCCATCGTATGCTGGAGGAGCCATCGGTCGACCTGCTGGGCCCGGAGCCGGGCGATGGCCGCCTGGGCGCGCAACTCCTCGTCGCGGAAGAGCGCGCGCGTCTCGTTGATGAAGAGGTATCCCACGCCCGACAGCGACAGGACGAAGGCCACGAGGACCAGCGCCAGAAGACGGCCGTCCTGGCGAAGTTTCTCGTCGAAGACGGTCGCCGGATCGGTAAGCGGCTTCGAGAAGCGCAGGTACCAGACCCCGAAGACGATGAAGACGGCGGCGACGGCGAAGCCCAGCAGCATCCAGGGCGATGCCAGGAAGGCCAGATACAGGCGCAGGCTCGACACGCCACTGGCCGGGTCGGACGGGGCAACCCACGCCGCGGCGAGGCCGATCGCGACGAACACCCCGCAGGCGAGCACGAACAGCCCGCGAGCGCGCGACACGTCGAGCGACTGACGCACCGTCGGTATGTGGGCCACACTGGGCTCCTTCGCAGGTGATCCCGAAGAGAGCGATGCCGCTCCCGATGGGCCATTTGGAAGGACCGCCAAATACCGGGCTGACAGCACCCATGCTGCCGCAACAATAACGTACGCTATCGTAAAAAGTTGCCTCTGGTGCAGGTTAAATGTTCACCATCGGACATATCGTCGGCGCGGTGACAGCTCTTCCGGCCACGACCCTGGCGAAGAGGGTGATCCTTAGGGGAGACAATGCGCGCGGTTGCGACGGCCGTTCCCTGCCTGTAGAGCGCACGCTCTCTTGCAGGAGCCGAACCGAAAATGGCCGACAGCGACGACGACTACGTCTACGACGAGGCCAGCGGCGAGTGGATACAAGCGGCCGAAGCCGCCGCGAACAAGGCGGCAGCCGAAGCCCCGGCGGGAGCCGTCGAGGTACGCGATTCGGTCGGCAATCTGCTGGCCGACGGCGACAGCGTCCTCCTGATCAAGGATCTGAAGGTCAAGGGCTCCAACCAGACCCTGCAGCGCGGCACGGTGATCAAGTCCATCCGCCTCACCGGCGACGCCCAGGAGATCGACTGCCGCCACGACACCATCAAGGGCCTCGTCCTGCGCGCCGAGTTCGTCCGCAAGCGCTGAGCGACCGCAGCGCTCGGCCGCGGGACGCTGCCGGTCAGGGCATCGTCCCGGGCGGACGCCGTTCGCCGGGACGCACGCGGCGATCCTCGTCCTCGGGCCCGACGGTGCGGCTGCTGTCGCCGTCGCGCGGACGCACCGTCTCCCCGGTGCCGCTGTCACGCTCGGTATCGGTATCGGATCGTTCCCGCGGCTTGGGATCGGGATCGGCGGCCATGGCGTTCTCCTCGTTCCTGGACAAGGGTGCGAACGGCCCGGGACGAGGTCCGGTTGCCCCGGATCGCAGCTCGATCTGGATCAAATGAGGCAGACGCCATATGCTTCGGATGCTATATGGCCGCCACGTCCCCGTAGCTCAGCCGGATAGAGCAGCGGTTTCCTAATTGCCCGACCTATCTGGAAATGCCCGGTTTTATTGCACTTTTACAGGCCCATCTGGGCCGGTTTGGGCGCCGATCGGCCGTCAAGTCCCCAACAAAGTCCCCAACGTCTGGAGCTCAGCTGCGCGCCGATCGGCGCGTCGAGGGTCGCCGATCGACGGCGGCGGCGACGGCGTCGCGGATCTCCGAATCGGCCAAGCGAATATAGAGATCGGTCGTCGCCGCGTCCTGGTGTCGTGCCGCGTCTTTGGCGGCGGCCTGATTCACTTTTGCAACCTCGGTGATATAGCGCGCCCTGACGTCGTGAAACCGAGCCGGCGCCTCGATGCCGGCGGCGGTGGCCGTTGTTCGCCAGCTGCGGCGGATCGAGGCGAGCGGCCGCCAGGCCGACGTCGGCACGGCCTG
>CANIEC010000073.1 GCA_947466085.1 Rhodospirillales bacterium | reverse complement strand
TCGGTCATGCTGCTACTCCCTTGCAGCGGCCACAGTATGGCGCTCGGACGGTCTTTGCCGCCAGAGCGGTTCGAGAGCGAGATGTCACCGTCCCTGCGCCGCCTTGCCTGCCTGTTCTGCTTCACACTTGCGACGCCGGCGCTCGCCCAGGGCCCGGCCCCGGCGGTGCTCGACTGCACCGGCCCCTTCGCGCGCAATGCCGACGAACGCACGCTCGCGCAGGTCTTCGGTGCCGCCAATGTCGAACGGGCCGCCATTCCCGTGGGTGAGGGCAACACGGAGCCAGGAACCGCCATCTTCGCGAAGGATCCGGCCAAGCGCATCGACATCCTCTGGCACGATGCCTATGCGCGCCCCAATGTCATCATCATCCGCAACGGCTCGACCTGGCCGGTCGGCGTCACCGGCCTCGACAAGCCGGTCGTGAACGGTTCCACCATGGCGGAAATCGAGGCCATGAACGGCAGGCCCTTCACCCTGACGGGCTTCGGCTGGGACCTCGGCGGCTACACCAACAGCTGGGACGGCGGCCGTCTCGAAAAGCCGGTCGGCGGCTGCAACCTCTCGGTCCGCTTCGAGCCGGCGAGCGATGCGCCCGGCGATGCGCTCGACAAGGTGAACGGCGACGTCGAGTTCCTGTCGACCGACAGCGCCATGCGCCAGACCAAGCCGGTCGTCATCGAGATCGAACTCGGCTGGCCGCAGTAGGACCCGCTTGCACGCGACGGCCATCCTCCGATGGCGGAGGACGTGCCGGTCTGGCGCTTCGGGTGTGAATCTGCAAAGCTGGTCGTTCATCGCTGCGATGGCCGTGTGGGAGAGAAAGAGCGTGTCAGCGCCGCGTTGGTGGGAATCGTTGCGGCAGATTGCAGTCGTTGCCCTGACCGGCCGCAACCCGGGCTCGACGAGGCTCATCCTGCTGCTGGCCGTCGTGTTCTGCGCCGTGGTCGGCCTCTACGATGCCCTGACGATCACCCTCTACCTCTCCGGCGGTCCCTATATCGGCCCACAGCGATCGATACTTTTTCCCGACTTCATTGTCTTTCACGCGGCCAGTCGGGCGTTCCTCGAGGGTAAGCTCGGGGTGATCTACAATCTGCCGGCCTTCTCGGACTTCGAGAACCTGCGCTATTCGGAGTACTTCCCGCAGCCCGTCGACTTTCGACCCTTCATGTATCCGCCACCCTGGCTTCTCCTGACCATACCGTTGGCCTGGTTCAGCGTCGTCACGGGCTACAGCCTCTTCATGGCAGCCACCGCAGCCTTTGCAACGGTCATGGCGGGCCGGAGGAATTTCTGGATCTGGATGGCCACGCTCACGTCGCCGGCCGCTCTCTGGACGATGATTCCCGGCCAGAACGCGTTCCTGAACATCGGACTGTTCTATGGCGGGATGCGTCTCCTCGATCGGTCGCCGGTGGCCGCAGGCATCCTTCTGGGCCTTCTCTCCTACAAGCCCCATCTGTGGATCCTCATTCCCGTTGCCCTCGTGGCGGCGCGTCGATGGCGGGTCCTCTGGTGCGCGATCGCTACGGCGGCCTGCATGGCATTGGCCAGCCTCGTCGTGTTCGGCCCGGCGTTCTGGATCCAGTTCCTCGAGATGGCACGGGAATCCTCGATGCCGCAATTCACCGACCTGATGTTCCGCCACGTCTCGCATTTCATGACGACCATTCTGGTGTCGGGCCGCATCCTCGGCCTTCCGACGCCTGTCGCGACCGCGGCCCATCTGGCCGGCGCCGCCGCCGCGGCGATCGTCGTCTGGCGGGCCTTCAGCCGCCATCCGCTCGGCGATGAAACGACGGCGATCCTGGCGGTAGCCACACTCCTGGTGTCGCCCTACCTGATCAACTACGACCTGCTCCTGATGATGCCGGCGGCACTGATGGTCTTCCGGCGCCGCGCGGAAGCCGATCTGTATCCGGGCGAACTACTCTTCTATGTCGGGCTGTGGCTCATTCCCAACATCGGCGTCCGCCTCAACGGCATGGGGATTCCATTGATGCCGGTCTTCGTCGCGGGGCTGCTCTTCCTTGCCTGGCAGGCCCTGAAGCAGCGCGCGCCCGGGCTGCCGCGCGCTGCCTGAGAAGCGGCCTCGTTCACTGGCCCTTGAAAACCGGCGGGCGCTTCTCGGCGAAGGCGCGGCGCGCTTCCCTGGCGTCTTCGGAGCCGTTCAGGATGCCGCCGGCATTCGAGGTGAGGACCATGGTGGTTTCCAGCGTGCTGTCGAGGGCGGCGCGCATGATGCGCTTGCCGACCCACTGCACGAGCGGCGGCACCTTGATGATGCGGTCGCACAGCGCGCGCGTAGTTTCCTCGAGCTTGTCCGAAGCTACCAGGTGATTGAGCATGCCCCAGTCGTAGGCGCGCTGGGCGTCGAGTTCGCCGGTATAGGCGAATTCCAGCGCGCGGCCGAGGCCGACCATCTTCGGCAGATAGTACGAGCCGCCGTTCTCGATGATCTGGCCGGCATTGTGGTAGCCGATGAAGCGCGTCTTCTCGCAACCGATGCGGATGTCGCAGTGAAGCGCCATGTCCATGCCCGATCCGACCGCCGGGCCGTTGATCATGGCGATCGTCGGCTTGCGGATCAGCGAGATGTCGCGGTGGAGCTTGGTGAAGCCGTGATAGAAGTGCTGGCGCGCGGCATCAGGGCCCTCGTGCGAGCCGCGGGCGCCGGGGAAGTCCTCGCCCGTCACCTCCGCCGGCATCTTCGAGCGCAGGTCGGCGCCGGCACAGAAGACGCGACCGACGCCGGTGAGCACGATCACGCGGATCTTCGGATCGTCGTCGCCGGCGCGCATGTACTCGCCGACCTTGGCGACGGTGCCGTTTTCCTCCGCCGTCCCGACAAGCGCGTTGAGCCGGTCCGGGCGATTGAACCTGATCCAGAGGATTCCGTTCTCCTCGGGCTCATAGGACAGGTAGTCGACAAGCTTCGGCGCCATGCGTGTTTCCTCCACTGCTGATCAGGCGGTCACGAAGTATCGACCGTCGCAAGGCCACCGTCATGGGTGCAGTTTCGCAGCGCCACTCAGATCACACCCTCGCCCGACGAGGCGCGGTCAGGCGGCCTCCTCCAGCGACGAGCACGCGCCGCTGACGCGGGTCTGGCGCATGTAGCGGCGGTGGCGGTCGGCGTCGTAGCCGCTGCCGGCATGCAGCAGGCAGCGATTGTCCCAGAGCACGACATCGCCCGGCTTCCAGGCGTGATGGTAGACGTGCTCGGGCCGGATCGCCTCGTCGGTCAGCGCGTCGATCAGGGCGCGGCCGGCGGCCGGGTCCATGCCCTCGATCTCGCGCACGTGAGAGCCAAGGAACAGGTTCTTCGCCCCGGTCGCGGAGTTGGCGCGCACCAGCCGCTGGCGCACCGGCGGCAGCGAGGCAGCGAGCTCCGGCGACACGGCATCGGGTGCGACCTTGGAGCGCGAATGGACGTAGTCGTGGATCGCGATCAGCGGATCGAGTTCGGCCTTGCGCGCGGGAGAGAGCCGGTCGTAGGCGGCACGCAGGGAAACGAACATCGTGATGCCGCCCTCGGCCGGCGTCTCGTAGGCGCACATGACCGATAGAAAGGCCGGCACCGGTTTGAACGAGGCATCGGAGTGCCACATGTTGTTGCCGGTCAGAAAAATCGTCTTTTTGTGCGAGTTGCCCAGCACCGTGCCGTCCTTCTGGACGTTGCCGATGGTGCCGAAATACTCGACCTTGCCGAGGCTGGTATGGCTGGGCTCCGGATTGCCGAGCTGCCGCGTGAGCGCGAGTTGGCGGTCGTCGTCCATCGACTGGTCGGGGAAGCAGACGAAAGAATACCGGTCGATCGCCGTCCGGATCTCCGCGACCAGATCCGGCGCAAGCGGCTTGCCGACATCGACGCCGCGGATGCGGACGCCGAACTCGGGATGGAGCGCTTCGTAAGAAAGCTGAGACATGGCGCGCGAACCTCCGGGGTTTCGCCGACCATAGGATTACGGCACCGCATCTCGCAACGAGCGATGCCGGGGACGTTCGCACCTCGGCTCCAGAGATGGGCGCGGGCCGTCCGTGGTCAGTGGGCGGCGTTGTCGACGATGCAGGCCAGGGCCTGCTGGAGCTGGGGCAGGTTCTCCCGAAGCATGAGCGTGCCGCCGAAACGCGGGTTGATCTCGTAGACCGCGATCGCGCCGTCGGGCCGGAGCGTGTAGTCGACGCTGCAGGGGCCGTCATAGCCGAGCGGCAGAAGCAGGCGCTCGATCGCCGCCACGGCGACCGCCGCGGGTTCGACCGTGGTCATGGACCGGAAGGCGACGCCGCGCCGGATCGGCTGACCTTCTTCGTTCTCGAAGGCGAGGGTGGTGGACCACAGGGGGCGGCCGGCCCGGCAGACGCAGTGGGTCGAGTATTCGAGCGCGCCTTGGACGACCTGCTGGACGATGAACCTGCCGCCGTCCCATGGTTCGCTGTGCAGGAAATCGTCGAGCTCGCGGTCGGAGCGCAGGATGCGGCTGCCGAAGGCGAAGGCGGCATTCACGTACTTCACGATGCAGGGAAAGACGACCTGCCCGCGCGTCGCGTAGGTGACCGGGCAGAGGTCGTGCAGCCCCTCCGCCCCGGCATAGGCGGCAAAGGACGCCTTGTTGCGCAACGTCGCGACGGCGCGGCCGTCGGGCGCCAGCGCCGCGAGGCTTCGCGGGCGGCCGAGGATGTTATCCTCCGACAGGGGAATGACGACGGTGTGAATATCCCCGGGCACGGGCTCCGGAAACGGTCGCGCCGGATCGTCCGGCCACAGCAGGACTTCCGTCACCGCGGGACAGGCCCGCCACACTTGGGACTCCGCCAGCCGGTCCAGCCAGTTACCGGCGAAGGTGCCGAAGATGACGACACGGACGGGCGCCGTCTGGCTGGGGCGCACCGGCAGGACGATGCGCAGCGGGATGCGGGCAACGGACTTCTGGGCCCGATGAAGGAGCGACCGTAGCGGGCGCGGCAGGAACGACCGGACCCGTCCGGCGGTGTCGCTGGCCCCCCAGCGGCGCAGGGCGATGATCGGGCGGGTGAGAGGTCCCATGGACGGCAAAGGGTGTGAGAGATTCACTCGGCCTGTCAACGTCAAGACGCTCACACCGACAGGTCTAGCTTTCCCTCCAGCTGCAGGAGGCGGACGGCCTGCAGCGACAGGATGCTCAGCGCGTCGCGGATCTCGCCGGCCTCGACCATGCGGAACGCTTCGGCCAGCGGGACGCGCTTCAGCGCCAGCTCTTCGGTGGCTTCCGGCTCGGCCTCGCCCGGTGTCAGGCCCCAGGCGACGTAGGCCACGGCACGTTCGTCGGAGACCGAATTCGAGAGATCGGCTTCCAGGATCTTCCGCCAGCGCCGCGCCACGAGCCCGGTCTCCTCACGCAGCTCGCGAGCGGCCGAGTCGAGCGGGTCGACGCCGTGCGACCCGCCACCCTCCGGGATTTCCCAACTGTAGGCGTCGAGCGGGAAGCGGTACTGTCCAACCAGATAGGTATGGAACTCGGCATCGACCGGCACGACCCCGATGGCCAGGTTCTTGTAGTGGATAAGCCCATAGATGCCCGGCGTCTGTGCCGGCGTCAGCACCTCGTGATGGGTGAGCCGGATCCACGGGTTCTCGTACACGTCCTTCTGGGAGAGGATCGTCCAGGGACCCTTCTTGTTGTTCGTCATCACCGGGTTCCAAGCCTCCAGTTTGCATTGCAGTGCGGCCATGATCCGCCCGGCGCGCAGTGTCCCACCGAACAGGCCAGCGGGGCTATCACATGTGACTCAAGGGTCCCGACCATTGCCCTGTAGCAATCCTCGTTCGGCATCGCCTCGACCTTCACTGTACCGGGAGACCGTGCGCGGCTTTTTTTCCTGCGAAATTCTTCAAAAAATCAGCGATTTCTGCCTTAGTTGCGGACCATACTCCCTTCGGGGCGTTTGGGGCCGCCGGAGCCGGGCGGCGGGCAATCAGGGAGGCTGGCGATGAAAAGACGTGTGCTGACGCAGGCGCTGTTGATGGGGCTGGTGGCGCGGAGCGTCCCCGCCTTTGCCGCCAATCCGCTGCCGGCGCTGCAGGAGACCCAGGGTCTGCTGGACAAGGTGAAGTCGGGCGCCCTGCCGCCGGTGACCGCGCGCCTGCCGAAGCAGCCGCGCGTCATCGAGAGCTTCTCGGGCACCGACGGTATCGGCCGTCACGGCGGCCAGCTCAACATGCTGGTCGCGGCCACGCGCGATACCCGCCTGATGACGATCTACAGCTACACGCGGCTGATCGTGTACGACGACAAGTTCAAGCTGCATCCCGACATCCTCGAGAGCTACGAGGTCAAGGAGGGCCGCGAGTTCACCTTCAAGCTGCGCGCCGGCCATAAATGGTCCGACGGCCATCCCTTCACGACCGAGGACTTCCGCTTCTTCTGGGAGGACATCGCCAACAACAAGGACCTCTCGCCCAACGGTCCGTCCGTCGAGCTGCTGGTCGACGGCCAGCCGCCCAGGGTGGAGATCATCGACGAGGTGACGATCCGCTACAGCTGGGACAAGCCCAACCCGGACTTCATCGAGAGCCAGGCGCGCGCCGCGCCGCTGTTCCTGTTCCGACCGGCGCATTACCTGAAGACGCTGCACGGCAAGTACACCGAGGAGGAGGAAATCCTCAAGCGCTACAAGGGCAGCCGCTGGTCCAACGTCTTCAAGCGCCAGGACGCGATGTACGGCAACAGCAACGTCGACCTGCCGACGCTCAACCCGTGGGTCCTGACCACGGTACCGCCGGCCCAGCGCTTCGTCTTCGTGCGCAACCCCTACTTCCACCGCATCGACAGCAAGGGCCAGCAGCTGCCCTACATCAACGACGTGATCATGACCGTGGTCGCGGCCAACCTGATCCCCGCCAAGGCAGGACTCGGCGAATCGGACCTGCAGCCGCGCTATCTCGGCCTGCGCGACTACACCTTCCTGCGCGACGCCGCCAAGACCTCGGGCATCAAGGCGCTCCTGTGGGAGAAGGGCTCGGGCTCGGAGGTCGCCTTCTATCCCAACATGAACGCCAACGACGAGACCTGGCGCAAGCTCAACCGCGACGTCCGCTTCCGCCGCGCGCTGTCGCTGGCCATCAACCGGGAGGAGTTGAACGACGTCGTCTACAGCGGGCTGGCCAAGCCCTCGGCCAACACGATCATGCCGCGCTCGCCCCTGTTCAAGCCGGAATACGCCACCAGGTGGGCGACCCATGACGTGAAGACCGCCAACAAGCTGCTCGACGAGATGGGGCTCACCAAGAAGGGCAGCGACGGCATCCGCCTGCTGCCCAATGGCCAGCCGGCGATGTTCGTGATCGAGCATTCCAGTGAAAAGGCCGACGAGGTCGACACGATGACCCTGGTCATCGACCAGTGGAAGAAGATCGGCATCAAGGCGCTGCTGAAGCCGCAGACCACGGACAATTTCCGCCTGCGCACCACCTCCGGCGAGGCGATCATGACCGCCTATGCCGGCGTTACCACCGCTGCCCCGACCGTCGACACCAGCCCGCGCGAGTTCACGCCGGTGATGCAGGGCGGGCTGCAATGGCCGAAATGGGGCCTCTACGTCGAATCCAAGGGCAAGCAGGGCGAGCCCTGCGACATGGAAGTCGGCAAGAAGCTGCTCGAGCTGCTGGCCAGGTGGGAGAAGTCCGTGGACGCCGCCGAAAAGCGCAAGGCGTGGGAGGAGATCCTCGCGGTCAATGCCGAGGAAGTGTTCTCGATCGGCACCGTGAACGAGGTGCGCCAGCCGGTGACGGTCGGCAAGAAGGTGCGCAACGTCCCGGAGAAGGGCTACTGGGCGTGGGATCCGGGCGGATATATCGGCCTCTACGAGCCCGACACGTTCTGGATCGCTCGGTAGCGATCCAGAACCCGGTACTACAGACCTACGGCAGGGGCGCTCACTGCAGCTTGAGCGGCCCCTCGAACAGGCAGTAGCCGTCGAGCATGATCTTGGCATCGCCCGGCCAGTCGCGACAGGTCCGACTCCCGTCGCGCCTACATAAGGTCGTCGTAGCCGAACAGCGCGGTGCCGTTGAGGCCGTCGAGGAGGACTGCCTGTTCGGCCGTCGTCGAATCCCCATCGGTGTTCCAGAAAAGCCACCCGTCAGCCGGGCCTGCCACGAACACCGCCAGGACCGTGCCGGACGCCATGGCCGCGGATGCGGCCGCCGTGACGGCGGAGAAATCATTCAGAGCCGACGTCGTCTCGGCATAGGCGGACAATGGCAGCCCGCCGCCCCCGATCGTCGAGAGGTCTATCCTGTCCAACCCGGAGACGAAGTCGGCCACCACGTCGTAGGCCAGCACCGGCGTCGGTGTCGATGGACTGTCGTCTGCACCGAAGACGAACACGTCTGCGCCCGTGCCGCCCGTCAGCCGGTCGGCGCCGAGCCCGCCCACCAGCGTATCGTCGCCGGCATTGCCGTAAAGCCGGTCGTTCGCCGCGCCGCCGTCCAGCCGGTTGGCACCGGCGTTGCCGTCCAGCCGGTTCGCCAGAACATTGCCCGTGCCGTCGATGTCCGCCGTACCGCTCAGGCTCAGACGCTCGATGTCGTCATCCAGCGTCCAGGAGAGTGATGACACGACCCGGTCATAGCCCTCGCTCGCCAGTTCCACCGTCACATCGCCCACGTCATCGACGTAGTAGACGTCGTCTTCCGTCCCTCCGGTGAGCGTGTCGGCCCCCAGGCCGCCACTCAGCAGGTCGGCGCCCGCCCCGCCCACAAGCGTATCGTCGCCGGCATTGCCGTAGAGCCGGTCGTCCGCCGCTCCGCCGTCCAGCCGGTTCGCCAGCGCATTGCCCGTGCCGTCGATGTCCGCCGTACCGCTCAGGCTCAGACGCTCGATGTCGTCATCCAGCGTCCAGGAGAGTGATGCCACGACCCGGTCATAGCCCTCGCTCGCCAGTTCCACCGTCACATCGCCCACGTCATCGACGTGATAGACGTCGTCTTCGGTCCCTCCGGTGAGCGTGTCGGCCCCCAGGCCGCCGTTTAGCCCGTCGGCGCCCGCCCCGCCCACAAGCGTATCGTCGCCGGCATTGCCGTAGAGCCGGTCGTCCCCGGCGCCACCGGTCAGGCTGTCCGCCCCCAGCGTGCCATGGGCCAGCAGCGCGGTGCCCGCGCCCAGATCGCCGGCGTCCACCTCCAGGGCACTGCCCAGTGTGGCGCGCAGCACGATCCGCGAGCCGAAGGCCGCTTCGGCGTTCCCGGCGAGTTCCACCGACTGCCCGCCGACGCCGGACAGAACGAGCTTCTCGAGGTGGGAGAGGCCCGACAAGTCGGCGTCGGTCAGCGCCGCGTCATAGTTCAGAGTGATCCTGTCGATTCCGTCCAGCCCATCCACCCAGCGCGCCGGATCGGTGAACTCGGCGTGGCTGGTGTAGGTGAAGCGGTCATTCCCCGCGGTGCCGCTGCGCAGCCGCAGGTCGATGGTGACGTCCAGCGTGCTCGGATCGGAGCTGAGCGCGCCTTCGCTCGCGGTCGCGGTCAGACTGTGGGTGCCGGCGCCCAATGCCACGGACGCGATCTGCCAGGCACCCGTCGTCGCATCGGCGGTCGCACTGCCCAGCACCGTCGCGCCTTCGCGAAGCGTGACCAGCACGCCCGGATCGGCGACGCCGGCGAAGCCCGGCGCCACGATGCCGGTGATTCGGTCTGTCGTGGAAGGGCCGTTGTCGGAGCCGGGTGCCAGCCCGAGGCTCGGCACAGCCAGCACCGCCGGCGCCAGGTCGAAGACCACCGCAGCGCTGTTGCCGACATTGTCGGCAAGGTCGGTCGCGCGGGCCACCAGGCTGTGGTCGCCCAGGCCGACCAGGGTGACGGTGGTCGACCAGGCGCCGCCGACGCCGACGCTGGCGGTGGCGATCGGGCTGACCCCGCCATTGTCGAAGATTTCGACCAGGCTGCCGGGGTTGGCATCGGTCAGCGTGCCGCTGATCGTCTGGCTGGCCGTGTGCACGGTTCCGCCCGCCGAGCCGATGGCGAGCGTGGGCGCCGTGGTGTCGACCATCACCACCAGCGCGACCGAGCCGCTGGAGGTGTTCAGCGAGGCATTGGTCGCGGTTGCGCTGAAAGTGTGGGTGCCGTCGGCCAGCAGGCCGGTGTCGATGCTCCAGGCGCCGGTGGTCGCATCCGATTGCACCTGCCCCACGAGCGTCGTGCCGTCCTTCAGCGTCACACGCACATCGGGAGCCGCCAGGCCTGTGATGCTCAGCGTGGTGGTGGACGTGATGTTGTCAGTGTCGGAAGCGCCGCTGTCCTGAAGGGCCGCGATATCGAGCCCGGTCGGGGCGGGAGAGGCAATGTTCTCCGGCAGCAGGAACAGGTTTGCGGGATTGGAGCCCGCGGTGGAAACGCTGTCGATGTCGGCCAGCAAATGGGTGCCGGCGACGGTGCCATCGGTCACCCACAACTCGACGCCGTGGTCTGAGTCGAAGGCACTGAAGACCGCCGTGCCATTGCCGAGCGCGGTAACCCCGGTGATCGCACTGCCGTCGCCGCCGACGTTGATATCCTTCAGCAGGCTGGTGCCGGCGACGGTGCCGTCGGTCACCCACAGTTCCTGGCCATGGGTATCGTCGAACGCGGTGAACACCACCGTGCCCGTGCCCAGCTTGACCAGATTCGCCGGGTAGCTGCTCAGCGCGCCGGCCCTGATATCCAGCAGCAGACTGGTGCCCGCCGTCGTGCCGTCGGTCACCCACAGCTCGGTCCCGGTGGCGGCCGGATCGTCGCCGCTGGCGACGAGGATTGCGCGCCCGTCGCCGAGCGCGGCAATGAGGCTGCCCGCGCCGTTGCTCACGCCCGCGGCAATGTCCTTCAACAGGCTGGTGCCGGCCGTGGTGCCGTCGGTCACCCAGAACTCGTTGCCGTGGCTGTCGTCGGTCGCGGAGAACACTGCCAGACCGTTGCCGAGCGAGATAATGAGGCTCGGATAGCTGCTGGCGGTCCCGGTATTGATGTCCTTCAGCAGCGTCGTGCCGCCGGACGTACCATCGGTCACCCACAGCTCGTTGCCGCTACCGTCATTGGCGCTGAACAGTAGCCGCCCGCCGCCGATCGAAACGAAACCGAAGGGCGCGCCATACGCCGCTCCGGGATTGATGTCCTTCAGCAGGACGGTACCGGCAGCGGTACCGTCGGTAACCCACAATTCGTTGCCGTTGGTGGGGTCCGTCGCGGAGAACACCGCGCGACCGTCACCCAGGGCGGTAAGACCATAGAGATAGCTAGAGGTGGCGCCGGGGTTGATGTCCTTCAGCAGGACGGTGCCGTCCGCCGTGCCGTCCGTCGCCCACAGCTCGTAGCCGCTGACGCCGTCGTTGGCGCTGAACAGCACGCTGCCACCGCCCAAGGTGAAAAAGCCCGAGGCGTAGCTGCTGGCGGTGCCGGTGTTGATGTCCTTCAGAAGGGTCGTACCGGCGGCGGTGCCATCGGTCACCCAGAGTTCGATGCCATGATCCGCATCGCCGCCGGCGAAGACGCGCAGGCCGGCATCCACTTCGGTCCCGTCGGGGTACGCCTGCGTCGTGGCCGCCAGTTCGCGGGTGCCGGCCGCGGTGCCGTCGGTGATCCAGACCGCCAGGCCGGCCGCGCCGTCCGCCGTGAACAGCGCCTCGCCGCCGCCGGCGGCGAAGCCGCGCGGAGAGGAACTGCCCGACGACTGGACATTCACGTCGGCCACCTGGACCGTGCCGCCCACCGTGCCGTCGGTGACCCAGAGTTCCGCGCCATGGATGCCGTCGTCGACGGTGAAGGCGACGGTGCCGTCGCCGCGGGCCAGGAAATTGTCGGGCGTCCCGCCGTCCGTCCCGGCAACGAAGTCGCGCAGCAGGCTGGTGCCGGCGGCGGTACCGTCGGTCACCCACAGTTCCTCGCCATGCACCCCGTCATTGCCGCGGAACACCGCCAGCCCGTTGCCGAAGGCCGTGAGTCCCGCGACCGAGGGATGGTAGCCACTGCCGCCGGCACCGGCCCACACGTCCAGCACAAGACCGGTGCCCGCCGCGGTACCGTCGGTCACCCACAACTCGTCGCCGTTGGTGCCGTCAGTGGCGACGAACAACACGCGGCCATCGCCCAGCGCGGTCAGTTCGCCCGGGCCGCTACCGCTGGCGCCGGGGCGGATATCCTCGACCAGGGTCGTGCCCGCCGCGGTACCGTCGGTCACCCAAAGCTCGTTACCGCTGGTGCCGTTGTTGGCGGCGAACACCATCCGGCCATCGCCGAGCGCGATGAAACCCGATGGGATGGAGCTGAGGTTCCCGGGACGGATGTCCTTGACCAGGCTGGTTCCGCCGGCACTGCCGTCGGTGATCCACAACTCGGAGCCGCTGCCATTGTCCGCTCTGAACAGGACGCGTCCATCGCCCAGCGCGGCGAAATTCGCCGGCGAACCGCTGCCCACTCCGGCGCGGATATCCACCAGAAGACTTGTACCGGCGGCGGTGCCATCGGTCACCCACAGCTCGCTCCCCGTGGTACCGTCATTGCCTGCGAACAGGGCCCTTCCGTCGCCCAGCGCGAAGATCGTGCCCGAAACGCTGCTGGTGTTGCCTGCCCTGATGTCCTCCACCAGGCTGGTGCCCGCCGCGGTGCCGTCGGTGACCCACAACTCGGTGCCGTGGGTGCCGTCATTGGCCGAGAACACGGCACGCCCATCCCCAAGGGCGGTGAAGCGAGTGATACCGGAGCCGTAGACGCCTGGCCGGATATCTGCCGCCCGATAGGTGCCCCCGGCGCTGCCGTCCGTCACCCAGAGCTCGCCCCCGGTCGTGCCGTCATCGGCGGAGAAGACCGCCCGGCCATTGCCGATCAGGGTGAGGTCGGAGAAATAGCTACTGCCAGGCCCCGCGGTGATTTCCGTAACGAGGGTGGTGCCGCCGGAAGTACCGTCGGAGGACCACAGTTCACGTCCCGTGTCGCCATCGTCGGCGGTGAACAAGATACGCCCGGCCATCAAGCCCTCACTTGCACGCACGCGTCACAAACATACTGATTTTCTGCACCGTGACTGCAAGTTGTGGGGTAGCTAAAAAGAATGACCCGGCGCCGGAATTTTCGATGCACGAGACGGTATCCCGGTATCGACGCGCCTTATCTGTGAAGACGAGTTCAAGAGCATGTCTGCAGCCCCTATTCAGATACAAAGCGATGGCGACAGCGCGCCGCCCTACCGGGTCAACGCCTCACCCGGCCTGGCCGGGTGGCTGCGCGAGCATGATCTCGCCCTGGCGATCACCACCTATCAGATCGGCAAGCTGTTTCTGGTCGGGGCCCCGGATGCCGACCGGCTGAATGTCACGGAACGGACCTTCGAGCGGTGCCTGGGCGTGGCGCTGCAGCAGGACAGTCTCTACCTCGCCGGACTGAACGCCCTTTACCGCTTCACCAACGTCGTCCCGGCCGGCCAGGAACTGGAGGGCCACGATGCGGTGTATGTGCCGCAGGTCGCGTGGTTCACCGGCGATGTCTTCGCCCACGATGTCGCCGTCCTGCCGGGCGGCCGGCCGGTCTTCGTCAACACCCTGTTCAGCTGCCTCGCCACGGTCGACGAGGCCAGCAGCTTCCGCCCGGTCTAGACACCGCCCTTCATCAACCAGCTGGCGCCGCAGGACCGCTGTCACCTGAACGGGCTGGCGATGGACGAGACCACCGGGCTGCCGGCCTACATGACCGCGGCGGCGCCGACCGATGCGCCGCGCGGCTGGTCCGACCAGCGCGTCGGCAACGGGGTCGTGCTGGACATCGCCCGCGGCGAGACGGTGTGCCGGGGCCTGACGATGCCGCACTCGCCCCGATTGCACCAGGGCAGGCTCTACGTGCTGAACGCCGGGACCGGGGAACTCGGGCTGGTCGAGCCCGAGGCCGGGCGCTTCACGCCGCTCGCCTTCCTGCCGGGCTTCGCCCGCGGCCTCGCCTTTCACAAAGGCTACGCCCTCGTCGGCCTGTCGCTGCCGCGAACCAGCCAGGTCTTCACCGGCTTGCCGCTGGAAGACCGGCTGAAGGCTGCAGGCGAGGAGGCGCGATGCGCCGTCGTCGTGGTGGACCTTGCCAGCGGCAGGGTGGTGCATTGGCTGCGGCTCGGCGGCGTGGTCCGGGAACTCTACGATATCGCGCTTCTGCCGGGTCATCGGCGCCCCATGCTGGTGGGGCTTGCCCAGGGACAGATCAACCGGCTGATCACGCGCGGCCGGCCGTTGCCTTTGGCCGACCTGGCGCCGCTCACATGAACGGCGCCGGATTGGACTGCCCGCCGAGAGGGGCGCTCACTGCGGCTTGAGCGGCCCCTCGAACAGGCAGTAGCCGTCGAGCATGATCTTGGCATCGCCCGGCTTGATCGAGCCCACCACGTCCATCTTGTTGCCACCGCCCACGACGGCCGTCGTCTTGAACTTCTTGTCGGCACCGAGTGTCGCCTTGAAGCCGCGCTCGGGGCGACCTTCCTGCTGGAACCATCCATCCACGTCCGTGCCGACGACCGTGACCTTGATCGTCATCTTGTAGGTCGGGCACTTGCCACTGCCCGGCACGTTCAGTCCATAGCCCGTCCAGCTCCACACGGCCGGCTCGGCCGAAGCTGGCAACGCAGGAAGAAGAGCGACCAGGGCGGCCACGGCAAACTTTTTCAGCATCGAAATTCCCTCACCGGAAAGGTGGCAACGAACACTCAATTACCGTGTGAATACTAGCCTCATTCGACATCGAAATCGCGCCGTTTTAAAGGCACGCGCCTTTTCATCGGGCACGCTTCTTCCTCACCTTGCTCGCCTTGCCCGGCTTGGCGGCCTTGCGCACCGGACCGGTCTTGGAGGCGAGCGCGGTCTGCAGGGCCTTCTCCGCCTCCCGGATCTTGGCCTCCCGGTTGGGAGCCTCCGCTGGCAGGTTGCGGGCGAAGGCCAGCCGGGCCTCGGCCCGCTGCAGGAAAATCGCCTTCTTGGCTTCGGAAATCGGCTGGCCCATGAACTCTCCTGCCGGAAACCGGCATCACTTGCGGGCCGGCACCTTACCGCCTTTCCGGTCGGCGGGGGGTACTACGGCCTCCGAACTGCCCTCGTCGTCCGGCCGCTCCACCGTGGGCTCCAGCCCGTAGCGGCCGCCCTTTTCCTTGTCGCCGCGCTGGTAGCCCGGCCCCTTCTCCGCTTCGGCGCCGTAGACACCTTTCTCACGCCGTTCCTCGTGGCGCGCGTCCTTGCCCTGTCCGGTGCCGCTGTAACTGGCCGAGGCCTCGTTCGGGTCGGGTTTTTCGGGCGTGCGGGCCATGTGGTTCTCCGTCGGCATGTTGGGTTCGGGCCCGGTGAACGCGCTCACCCCGCCAACGGATGCAGCAGGCCGAACGAGACCGGCATGCCGGCCCTTGACCTGCCTCAAGTCCCGCCGTGCCGAGCGCCTGTATTCTTCGATGGTGGCGCGGAATCACCGCCTCTCGAAGGATGCCGTCGATGACCAACGTGACCAAGCTGCGCGCCAAGCCGACCGTTCCCGAACTGGAACGTCCCGTGCACTCGGTGCCGGCCGACGACCTCGTCGCCGCCGGCAAGCGCCTGCGCGACATGGTTCCGCGCGTCAGCCAGGGGCAATGGAAACGTCCAAAGGACCGCCGCGATCCGCTGGAGATTCTCCAGGCCTCCGACGAGGGGCGTCAGACCGATCTGCTGCCGATCCGCTACGGCCGCATGCTGCAATCGCCGTTCACCTTCTTTCGAGGGGCGGCCGCCGTGATGGCCGCCGACCTCGGGGGCACGCCCTCGACGGGCGTTCACGTCCAGGCCTGCGGCGACTGCCACCTGCTGAACTTCGGCGGCTTTGCCACGCCCGAGCGCAGCATCAACTTCGACATCAACGACTTCGACGAGACCCTGCCGGCGCCCTGGGAATGGGACCTCAAGCGGCTGGTCGCCTCGTTCGTGCTGGCGGCGCGGTCCAACGGCCTGTCGGAAGCGGCGGGGCGCGACGCGGCCCTGGCCGCGGCCCGGAGCTACCGCGAGCGCCTGCGCGACGTCGCAGAGATGAGCCCGCTGGAAGCCTGGTACACCAAGATCGGACCGGAGGAACTCTACGGCCTGACCGACGATCCGCAGATCAGGAAGCGCGTTCAGCGCCGGATCGAGGCGGCGCAGGAAGAGCGCTCCGCCGACATCGATTTTCCCAAGCTGGCGGAAATGGTCGGTGGCCAGATCCAGATCAAGGACCAGCCTCCCCTGATCTTCCACCCGGAATTCACGCGCGCCGAAGGTTTCCGGGAAGCGGTCGACAAGGCCTTCGCCAGCTACCGCGACACGCTCTCCGATGATCGAAAGGCGCTGCTCGACCGCTATCGCCTGGTCGACGTCGCCATGAAGGTGGTCGGGATCGGCAGCGTCGGCCGGTACTGCTCGATCGGCCTGCTCATGTCGTCCTCGAACCAGCCGCTGTTCCTGCAGTTCAAGGAGGCCGTGCCCTCGGTGCTGGAGCCCTATGCCGGCAAGAGCGGCTACGGCCATGCCGGGCAGCGCGTGGTGCAGGGCCAGCGCCTGATGCAGTCGTCGTCCGACATCTTCCTGGGATGGGCGACCGGCCTGCGGGGCAACGACCTCTACGTCCGCCAGCTGCGCGACGCGAAGATCAAGCCGCTGGTCGAGACCTTCGACCGCAAGATGCTGATGCTCTTCGGCAAGGCCTGCGGCTGGGCCCTGGCGCGCGCGCACGGGCGGGCCAGCCATCCCTGGCTGATCGCGGGCTACCTCGGCCGGAGCGAGGCGTTCGACGCGGCCATGGCGAAGTTCGCGGTGAGCTATGCCGACCAGACCGAGCGCGACCACGCGCTGCTGAAGGCGGCGGTCGCCGCCGGCCGGATCAAGGTCCATGTCGAGGAGGACCGGTAGCGCGGGCCCCGGCGATGACGTTCGACATCGACGACTACTCCCTTCTGGCGATCTTCGCGGCGAGCCTGGTGCTGATCGCCGGGGCCGGCGAAGCGGGTCATTGGCTCGGGGTGCGGGCCGCCCGCAAGGGTGCGACCGCGGTATCGACTCTCGAAGGCGCCATCCTGGGCCTGTTGGCGTTGATGATCGGGTTCACCTTCTCGATGGCGCTGTCGCGCTTCGAAGCCAGGCGCGACGGCGTCGTCACCGAGGCCGCCGCGATCGGCACGACGGCGCTGCGCGCCCGCCTGCTGCCGGCGCCGCACGACCGCGACGCCGTCAAGCTGTTGCGCGAGTACGTCCAGATCCGCCTCGATCTCGCCCGCGGGCCCATTAGCCGCGCCGAATTCGACCGGGCGATCGCGCGGTCGAACCTCCTGCAGGAGGCGCTGTGGCGGCAGGCGCAGGCGGTGGCGGCGAAAGACAATGCGATGGTGCCGACGGGCCTGTTCATCCAGTCGCTGAACGAGATGATCGACGACCAGGAGAAGCGCCTGTCGGCGATGAGCAACCGCCTGCCCCTCATCGTCATCGCCGCCCTTTATGGCATATGCGCCATGGGCATCGGCTTCGCCGGCTACGGCAGCGGCGTCGAATCGAAGCGGGCGCGGCTGCCCGTCCACGTCACCGGCCTCCTCGTGGCAACGATGGTGCTGCTGATCCAGGATCTCGATCGTCCGGGCAGCGGCTTCATCACGGTGAGCCAGCAGCCGCTCGTCAACGCGGCGGCCGCGATCGACGCTTTCCCCAGCCCGCCATGACGCCGCCCACGCTCCTGACGCGCGGCAGGCTGCGGACGCCGCGGGCGGCGGCGGTCGCCGGCATCCTGTTCTCCGGCCTGCTGATCGCCGCGTTCCTGCTGTTCCTGTCCGCGGTTCCGCGCGACTCGCGCGAACACGGGACGTGGCTGGTCGCCGGCCTCGACCGGGTCGTCCTGGCGATCAACCTGATGCCGTTCGCCGGTGTCGCCTTCCTGTGGTTCATCGGTGTGGTGCGCGACCGCCTGGCCGAGGCGGAGGACCGCCTGTTCGCGACGGTCTTCCTGGGCAGCGGGCTCCTGTTCCTCGCCATGATGTTCGTGGCCACCGCGGTGTTCGGGGCCATCGTCATCGTCCATGCCGGCCAGCCGGAGGCGCTGCGCGACTCGCCTGCCTTCGCCTTTGCGCGGGCCTTCGCCTACACGCTGGTCAACGTCTACGCGATCCGGATGGCGGGCATGTTCATGCTGGTCACCTCCACGATCGCGCTGCGCACGGCGTTCGTCGCACGCTGGCTGGCGGTGCCCGGCTTCGCAATGGGACTCTTCCTGCTGTTCGCCAGCCAATGGGTCGACTGGAGCTTCATCGTCTTCCCGCTCTGGGCGCTGTTGATCAGCGTCTACCTGCTGATCACCAGCCTCGCTCAGGAGGCCGACGGACGGCGGACGGCGAGGAGCGTGCCGTAGCCCGCGACCGCGCAGCAGGCCGCCAGCGCGAGGTAGAACAGGGCGAAGAAGGGATCGCGCTGCCCCACGCCCATCCACAACGCGAGGCCGGCGAACGCGATGGTGAGGACAACGGCACTCCACCACACGACCCGCACGCCCAGCCGCAACTTCTGCACGCGCTCGTGGGGCGTGGGCTTCCCCGATTCCAGTGTCGGGCTCGGCTCCGGCTCGGCCGGCGCACCCGGAGTCTCTGCCGGCGGGGCTTTCCTCGACGGGGCGTCCGTTCCGGTGGGGTCGCTTACGGGCGCTTCCTTGCGCGAAGGATCGATGGCGGGCGTGTCGTCGGGAGGCGGGCGGGGCTCGGGCATGTCGCTCAACGGGCACGGACGGCAGAGGCTGCATCCCGCACCAGGGCCTGCGTGATCCCCACCCGGCGCCCTCCCGGTCGAAGGCTGAACACTGGTGGCGGCCCTCGACACTGATGGGAACGGCCGATGGAGCCCTGTCGCGCCAACTCGACCACTGAAGCGACGGCAGGCTACATTGGAATTTCCGGTCAACGTGCGGCCGGCCCGAGGTGCAAGAGATGTGGTCTGAACCGCGCCGTCGCCTGATCGGGATACTCCGGCGCCTGATTGTCTGGCCGATCGTGGTTCTGGTTGCGGCGGTCGCAGGCTTCTCGGCCTATGCCGTCCTGGCACTTGAACCGGCCATGCCCTGGCATTCCCTGAAGCTGACGGAGGAGTTCCAGGCACGACGCGATGCACGGCTGGATTTTGCCGGACTGCTCGAGCTCGAAGGACGGCTGTTCGAGGAGCTGCGTCGCGACGGCAGCGCCCTCCGCACCGGCGACCCGGCCGAGGAGCGGTCGTCGCGGTTTTCTCCCGCCAGCTGGGTCGCCCGCCTGACCGGCGCCCCGCGCACTCCAGTCTCCGACGACGTCTACGCGGCACCCTACAATCGCTCGTTCGAACTCGTCCCCGCCGAGCGGCGCGGTTCAGCACTGTTGATCCATGGCCTGACCGATGCGCCCTACTCGATGCTGGCGCTGGCGCGACGGCTGCAGGCCCGCGGCCTGCATGTCGTGGTCCTGCGGTTGCCGGGGCACGGCACGGTTCCGGCCGGCCAGCTGCAGATGACCCTCGAGGACTGGCGTGCCGCCATGCGCATCGCGGCCCATCATGCCGCGTCCCTGGCGACCGTGGATCAGCCCTTCTATGTCGGCGGCTATTCGACGGGCGGTACGCTGGCGCTCCTCCACGCGCTCGACAGCCTCGGCGATCCATCGTTGCGCCGGCCGACACGTATCCTTCTGCTTTCACCGGCCATCGAATTGCCCCGCTTCGCGGCGCTGGCGCGGATCATCGATGTGCTGGCTTTTTTACCCGGACTGGGAGCGGCGCACTGGCAGACAATCGAGCCGGAGTACGATCCCTACAAATACAATTCGTTCGCGGTGAACTCGACCCGCCAGGTTCTGGCCGCCACCAGTTCCCTGGCGCGTGCCGTTGAACGGGCGCAGTCAGCCGGACTTCTGGATAAATTGCCCCCCGTCACGGCCTGGCAGTCGGTGATCGATTCGACGGTCGGGGCCCGAGGCCTATTCGATTCCGTCTTCGGCCGGCTTTCGGGGGAGCAGCACGAGCTGGTGCTGTTCGACGTCAACCGTTTGGCCGCCTTTCGGTCCCTGCAAACCAGCCGGGTCGCGGGCCTGCCGCAGCTCCTCTCGACCCTGCAGCGTTCCCATACGCTCACGGTGGTGACCAATCGCGACGATTCCTCCGACAGCGTCGTAATGCGTCGACGCGCACCCGGCCAGCCCTCGACGGAGACCGAGACGGGACTCGCCTGGCCGCGCAGCATCGTATCGGTCGGTCATGTCGCCCTGTGCTTTCCGCCCGACGATCCGGTCTACGGATTTTTGCCGGGTAGCGGGGCGAACGATGAGCCGGCGCTGGGATCGCTGTTCCTGCGCGGCGAGGCAGGAGCCCTCGCCGTGCCGCTGTCTGTCTTCACACGCCTGCGCTCCAACCCGTTCTTTGCTCTCATCGCACGCCGGGTCGACGAATTGCTGGATGCGGATTTCCGGAAGTGAGTCCGGGGAGCGCTGCCGTTCTCGACGTCGAAGGTGTTGTCGATCGCCGGAATTCCCGACGACTGCCTGGCAATGTCGCATGAAGTGTTGTGCCGTTTGCTTGCGTCCCCGGGTTGGCAACCAGCGACATTTGGCTTTCGGCCGTTCGCGTCACAAACCATCTTGCCGCCAGCCCTTGGCAACCCCTACGTTCCGATCCGGCCTGCTCACCGGCTGGCCAGAGCGGTCGGCAGGGGCTGGCCACGCGGCACTCCCAAAACACGAACCACGACGCCCATGATCCATTCGCGCCTTGCGATCGCTACCGCTTCCCTCGCTGCCGTTGTCGCCAGTGCCGCGCCCTGCCTCGCCCAACGGCCGGAGTCTGTGCGCGTCGGTGCATTCGCGATCGATGCGACCGAAGTCACGATCGGCCAGTTCCGCGCCTTCGCCCGCACGACGTCGCTCCGAACGGCGGCCGAGCGCGAGGGCGGTGGCTTCGAATACACCGGCGGATGGACGCGGCGGCAAGGCTGGACCTACGAGCGTCCGCAGGGCCAGCCCGGCCAGGACTCCGAGCCCGCCGTGCATGTGACCTGGGCCGAGGCCGATGCCTTCTGCCGGCATGTCGGCGGCCGGCTGCCGACCATCGCCGAGTGGCGAAGCGCCGCCTACACCGAGCAGCGCGACCGGCCGACCGACGGTTACGTCCGGGGGCAAACCTACCAGTATCCGGTGGGCGACGCGCCTGACGGCATGAACAACAACCGTCGGGCGCATGTCGCCGTCGGGACCACCAAGCGCGGCGTCAATGGACTCTACGACATGGGCGCCAATGTCTGGGAGTGGATGGCGGACCGGCGCGGCGACGAGGCCCTCACCGCCGGCGGGTCCTGGTGGTACGGCCCGGCCCAGGCCCGCGCCGACGGCGCACAGTGGAAGGCCGCCAGCTTCTACGCCGTCTACATCGGGTTCCGCTGCGCCTACGACGCGACGGGCTGATGCCCTGCGTCTCGAGCGGTGGCCTTCATCTGAGCCGAGGTCATCGAGGACGTCCACGCACTGATTCTCGCGGTATTTAGCTACCACCCGCTCCGGGACCGCTCCCGGCACCAGTTATTTCGTTTATTTCGTTTGTTTCGTTTGTACTCCCTGACGATGTCGCCGCGGCGCAGGCTCGGAACGAGCATCCTCAGGGTGAGGTTATCGGGCACGTTCATAGCCTGTTGCTTTAGCTGCTTTCTTTTCGAGTCAGTCTCTTACGAGACGATCCAACGAATGACGACGCTGAAGGTCAGCATCGCCAACGCCTGCGTCACGGACAGCAGCCATTCCTCATACCAACGCGATTGGTCCACGCGATACCGGCCTGCGTTCGACATGCGCCCTCCGATAGCATTTCGCCTGTCGAGCAAATCAGAGAGCCATCGTGCGCGCAAGCCTCGGCGGGCCTACGCGGCGCCGCAAAAAAATTTTCTTCTTGGAAGCAGGTGCGGAGACTAACCTTTCCCCGGGGAGAAACGTGATGCCGAAAGATGGGGAAGCGACCGACGACCAACAGGCAGCGGGCCTGAACCTCCACGCTTCCAGTGCCGACCAGATCACCCGCACCACCTGCTACATGTGCGCCTGCCGCTGCGGCATCAAGGTTCATCTGAAGGACGGCCGCATTCGCTACATCGAGGGCAATCGCGACCATCCGGTGAACAAGGGCGTGCT
>CANIEC010000072.1 GCA_947466085.1 Rhodospirillales bacterium | reverse complement strand
CGCACCGGGCTGCTGATGGACGGCGACGCGCCCGCCGGCGGCCGCTGGAACTTCGATGCGGAGAACCGCAAGCCCGCGAAGGCGGATCTGTTCATGCCGCGGCCGCCTTCGTTCGAGCCCGATGCGGTGACGCGAGGTGTGCTGGCGCTGGTCGAGGCGCGGTTCGGCGATCATTTCGGCGATCTCGCTCCCTTCGGCTTCGCTGTCACCCGCGCCGGGGCCGAGGCGGCGTTCGACGCCTTCGTCGAGAAGGCGCTGCCGAAGTTCGGCGACTACCAGGATGCGATGCTGGCGGGCGAGCCGTTCCTCTATCACGCCGTCATTGCGCAGTATCTCAATTGCGGCCTGCTCGATCCGCTGCGCGTCTGTCGCCTGGTCGAGACCGAGTGGCGCGCCGGGAGGGTGCCGCTGAACGCGGCGGAAGGGTTCATCCGGCAGATCATCGGCTGGCGCGAATATGTCCGCGGCATCTACTGGTGGAAGATGCCGGGCTACGAGCGCAGCAACTTCTTCGGCCACACGCGGAAGCTTCCGGGCTTCTACTGGACGGGCGAGACCTCGATGGCCTGCGTCCGCGCGGCGGTGACGCAGACGCGCGAGCAGGCCTATGCCCATCACATCCAGCGGCTGATGATCACCGGCAACTTCGCGCTGCTGGCCGGGATCGATCCGCACGAACTGCACGAATGGTATCTGACGGTCTATGCCGACGCCTATGAGTGGGTGGAGCTGCCGAACACGGTGGGCATGAGCCAGTTCGCCGATGGCGGCCTGCTGGCTTCCAAGCCCTATGCGGCAAGCGGCGCCTACATCAACCGCATGTCCGACTATTGCGGCAACTGCCCCTATGACGTGAAACAGCGGACCGGGCCGCAGGCCTGTCCCTTCAATGCGCTCTACTGGGATTTCGTCTCCCGCCATCGCGCGAAGATCGGCACCAATCCCCGCATGGCGCAGATGGTTCGCACCTACGACAAGTTCGCGGCCGACGAGCAACAGCGGATCGCCGACAGCGCCGCCGCCTTCCTGGCCGGCCTGTGACCGCGAAGCGCTACACCAAGTCGACCCTGCCGCAGAAAATCTGCGCCGCCTGCGGCCGGCCCTTCGCCTGGCGCAGGAAGTGGGCGCGCGACTGGGACCAGGTGAAGACCTGCTCCGAGCGCTGCAAGGGCGACCTGAGGCGCAAGTCCAGGAAGGAGATCGCCCCGTGACGGGCCGCCCGTCGAGTCCGAGGGGACAATCAGCCGCAATACCGTAACCTGGCTGTGGCTTGCGTTGCCGCCCGTTTCCCGCCAGCACGTGCCGCATGATTCGCCTCGACAACATCAGCAAGCAGAACGGCCACCAGATCCTGTTCATCGACGCGTCGATGGGCCTCCAGAAGGGGGAGAAGGCGGGGCTGGTGGGGCCCAACGGCGCCGGCAAGACGACCCTGTTCCGGATGATCTCGGGCCAGGAACAGCCCGATGACGGCCAGGTGACGATCGATGCCGGCATGACCATCGGCTATTTCAGCCAGGACGTCGGCGAGATGTCGGGCATGAGCGCCGTCGCCGCGGTCATGGACGGGGTCGGGCCGGTGAGCGCGCTGGCCGTCGAGATCGCCCAGCTCGAGGCGGCGATGGCCGATCCCGAGCAGGCCGACAATATGGACGCGCTGATCGAGCGCTACGGCGAGGTGCAGGGGCGCTTCGAGGAGCTGGACGGCTATGCGCTCGACGCACGGGCGCGCGAGGTGCTCGCCGGGCTGTCGTTCAGCCAGGAGCGCATGGACGGCGATGTCGGGCTTCTGTCGGGCGGCTGGAAGATGCGCGTGGCGCTGGCCCGCATCCTGCTGATGCGGCCCGACGGCATGCTGCTCGACGAGCCCAGCAACCATCTCGATCTCGAAAGCCTGATCTGGCTGGAGGACTTCCTCAAGAACTATGAGGGCGCGCTGTTGATGACCAGCCACGACCGCGAGTTCATGAACCGCATCGTCGGCAAGATCATCGAGATCGATGGCGGCACGCTCATCACCTATTCGGGCAACTTCGACTTCTACGAGGTTCAGCGGGCGCTGGGCGAGAAGCAGCGCCTGGCGCAGTTCGAGCGCCAGCAGGCGATGCTGGCCAAGGAGATGAAGTTCATCGAGCGCTTCAAGGCGCGGGCGTCCCACGCCGCCCAGGTACAGAGCCGGGTGAAGAAGCTCGACAAGATCGAGAAGGTCGAGCCGCCCCGGCGACGCCAGTCGGTAATGTTCGAGTTTCGCACGCCGCCGCGCTCGGGCGAGGACGTGGTGAGCTTCCGCGGCGTCCACAAGGGCTACGGCACGCAGCCGATCTACCAGGGGCTCGACCTGCGGCTGCGCCGTCAGGAGCGCTGGTGCGTGCTGGGCGCCAATGGTGCCGGCAAGTCGACCCTGCTGAAGCTGGTGGCGGGCGCGGCCGAGCCGGACGAGGGCAGCGTCACCGTCGGCGCCAGCGTCAAGATGGGCTACTTCGCCCAGCACTCGATGGATCTGCTCGACGGCGACGAGACGATCTTCGAATCGCTGGACAGCTCGTTCCCGCAGGCCGGCACGGGCGCGCTGAAGTCGCTGGCCGGCTGCTTCGGCTTCTCCGGCGACGATGTCGAGAAGCCCTGCCGCGTCCTGTCGGGCGGCGAGAAGGCGCGGCTGGTGATGGCCAAGATGCTGTTCGATCCGCCCAACTTCCTGGTCCTCGACGAGCCGACCAACCATCTCGACATGGCGACCAAGGAGATGCTGGTCGCGGCGCTGGCCGACTTCGAGGGCACCATGCTGTTCGTGAGCCACGACCGCCACTTCCTGGCCGCGCTCTCGAACCGGGTGCTGGAACTGACGCCCGAAGGTGTCCACCAGTATGGCGGCGGCTACACCGAATACGTGTCCTCAACGGGCAAGGAAGCGCCGGGCCTGCACCCGGGCTGATTTTCCAGGGGCAGGTGGATCGCCTTCGACGGCGCGGCGACGGGTACGCGGACCTTACCTACGTCTACGCGGCGGCGGCGGAGATCGCGCGGGCGATCCGCGGCTACACGGTGGTGGTGACGAAGTCGACGGTGCCGGTGGGGACGGGGCGTGAGATCGCGCGGATCATCCGGGAGGCGCGTCTTGACGGGCAGTTCGACGTGGCGTCGAACCCGGAGTTCCTGCGCGAGGGCGCGGCGATCGAGGACTTCATGAAGCCCGACCGTGTGGTGATCGGGGTGGAGAGCGAGCGTGCGCGCGACGTGATGTCGGGGATCTACCGTCCGCTGAACCCGATCCAGACGCCGATGGTGTTCACCAACATCGAGACGGCGGAAGTTCCTGCACTCGGGTCCCGGGTTCGGCGGCTCGTGCTTCCCCAAGGACACGCTGGCGCTGGCCTATACGGCGCGCGAGGCGAATGCGCCGCAGACGATCGTGGAGCAGGTGATCGAGGTGAACAACAGCCGCAAGAAGAAGATGGCGCAGAAGGTCATCGATTTCTGCGGCGGCTCGGTGGCGGGCCTGACGATCGGGGTGCTGGGTCTGACGTTCAAGCCGAACACCGACGACATGCGGGATGCGCCGTCGCTGGACATCGTGCCGGCGCTGCAGGCGGCGGGAGCCGACGTGCTGGTGGTGATCACCGAATGGCACGAGTTCCGCGGGCTCGACCCGCGCCGCCTCAAGGAGACGATGCGCCAGCCGCGCATCGTCGACCTGCGAAACATCTTCGACCCCGGGGAAATGCGTTCCCTCGGTTTTGCCTACGAAGGCGCCGGCCGTCTCGCTGGGCTCAGCCCTTGAGGTCCCCCTCGCTGTGCATACAAGGATTGGGCTCACTCACTTAACTTGAATGACTGCTCGACGATTGCTGCAAAACATTAGCCTTCAAACATCCGAGCGCGGTATCCGTCGCCGGTTAGACGGAAAATCCCGCCCGCTTCTATGGAACCCTTGATACTGTCGCTTCCAGTCCGGCGAGCCAGTGGGGCGTCGAGATTCCAAATGCTAAGGATAATCTTGTTAGATCGAGACGGGAGTTAAGCGGTCGCCTCGCCTTCGCTCGATAATCGTCGGCGGCGATGGGTATGATCCGAGTGACTTTCAACGGATGGCCCTTGGCTTGTAGACAGTTGATAATCGCGCCCGCAAATTCGTACCAGGTCGTGGTGCCCGATGCGGCCAGATGAATGAGGCCGCTGTCACGGGCGATGACATCGGAGATCCCCCGAGGGCTGCCAAACATGGCCGCGATCGCATCAGCGATGGTTGCGGCTGATGTCGGAGCACCGAATTGATCGGCGACGATGCGCAACTCTTCCCGCTCTCGTGCCAGGCGTGTGATGGTCCGAAAGAAATTCGTGCCGGATGGCGCGTATACCCACGACGTCCTGACAATGAGATGCGGGCCGCCAACGCTCTGGATGGCCACTTCACCGGCTAGCTTGCTGAGGCCATAGACGGAGATAGGGGAGGGCGAATCCGACTCTTTCCAGGGCGTTGTCCCGGTACCATCGAAAACGTAGTCTGTTGAAAAATGAACAAAAGGAACATCGTTGTCGGCTGTCCATCGGGCAATGGCGAGTGGAGCCGTCTCATTCACGAGGAAAGCGAGGTCGCGATCATCCTCCGCCTTGTCGACGGCGGTATAGGCTGCAGGATTGATGACAATGTCGGGAGCCAGAGCATCAAGTTGGGCTGCAATCTCCCGCGGAGCGGACAAGTCGATGACGGTACGATCGGCCGGAATGACCGTGCCGAAACGTGACAGGCGGGATATCAGTGCCGATCCGACCTGACCCGTGACTCCCGTCACCAGAATCCGCAATTGCTAGCCTTCATACCTGGGGAGGCGATCAATTTGCGAAAGCGGAAGGGCAGCCGCATCCTTGGGAGAAACCTTAGGATCCAAAACCTGCCAATCGATGCCCAGTGCGGGATCTGACCAACTCACCGTGATTTCATCCTCAGGGCTGTACACGCTGTCGCACTTGTAGAAGAAATCGGCGCTCTCGGAGAGCACGACAAATCCGTGGGCAAAGCCTCTCGGAATGTACATCTGAAGGCCGTTTTCCTCACTGAGCTCCGCGGTGAACGACTTTCCGAAGGTTGGGCTGCCGAGTCTCACATCGACGGCAACATCCATGACGGTGCCCCGCAGCACACTGACGAGCCTGCCTTGGGGATTTGGGTTCTGAAGATGCAATCCCCGAAGGACCCCCTGGGAAGAGCGAGACAGGTTGTCCTGAACAAAGGGGCCGCCGGCGCCCCACGACGCATAGCGGTCTGCCTGGAATGTCTCGACGAAAAAGCCTCGGGAATCGCTGAGCCGGCGAGGTTCGAAAACAACCACGCCAGGAAGTGTGGTCTCGAACGTGCGCATTCTTGTTCACTCGGCAACTAACGTGAGGCTTTTTATAGGAGTAATTGTACGTTATTGGCAAGATCGGTGAGTCCGGCGGAGTGGGATGTGATGAAGGGTATCATCTTGGCCGGCGGTTCGGGCACCCGGCTCTATCCGGCGACGGCGGTCGTGTCGAAACAGCTGCTTCCTGTTTTCGACAAGCCGATGATCTACTACCCGCTAACGACGCTCATGTTCGCCGGCATCCGCGACATTCTGATCATATCCACGCGGCCAGACATGGCGCTTTTCGAAAGGCTGCTCGGAGACGGCAGCCAGTGGGGGATGCGCTTTACGTACGCCGCGCAGGAAGCGCCTCGAGGTCTTGCCGATGCTTTCATCGTTGGCCGCGAGTTCGTGGGGACGGATCGTGTTGCCCTGGTGCTGGGCGACAACATCTTCTATGGCAACGGCCTGCCCGAGGCCCTGGCGAATGCGGCGGCACGGGAGGAGGGCGCCACGATATTCGCCTATGTCGTGGCCCGCCCGGAGCAGTATGGCGTGGTGGAACTGGATGCGGGCGGCCGTGCGCTTTCGATCGAGGAGAAGCCTAGCCAGCCCAAGTCGAATTTTGCGGTCACGGGTCTCTATTTTTACGACAATCGCGTGTTGGACATTGCCGCCGCCCTGAAGCCCTCCCCCCGGGGCGAAATCGAGATAACCGACGTCAATCGGGCATACATGGAGGAAGGACGGCTTTTCGTCGAGATTCTGGGGCGCGGCTTTGCCTGGCTTGACACCGGCACCCACGAATCGCTGACCGAGGCCAGTCAGTTCGTCCAGATCCTGGAGCAACGTCAGGGGCTTCGTGTCTCGTGTCCCGAGGAGGTTGCCCTGCGCTTGGGACACATAACGCTCGACGCCTTTCATCGGCTGGCGGTTGCGGCGAGCAAGAGCCGTTACGGTCTCTACCTCATGGGTGTGCATCGGGCATTCGCCGCGGAACGGGAACGACTCGCGGCGGCTGGAGACCGGTCGACATAATGGCTGGCCACGCGTTCATCGAAAGCGTCGATGGCCGGCCGCCCCAGCTGTCTTGCGAGCCTCCACTCGCACGGCCTCTCCCGGGCAGTTCGCCGAAGGACGAAGACGACACGACTGCGGCACCAGATGGAGCACACGTCAGGAACTGCGACTTCTGAAATTCACGAAGCTGGACTTTCGCTGCCCTCTTTAATGGAGAGAGATCGATTGCTCGACGTCGTTCAACGGTTGACCCATCTCCAGCGGCTCGAGGCTGAAAGCATCTTCATCATGCGCGAGGTGGTCGCGGAGTGCGAGAAGCCGGTGATGCTCTATTCGATCGGCAAGGACTCCTCCGTCATGCTTCATCTCGCGATGAAGGCTTTCTATCCCGCGAAGCCTCCGTTCCCGGTGCTGCACGTGGATACGACGTGGAAATTCCGGGAAATGATTGCATTTCGCGAGGAAACCACGGCCCGGCTCGGCCTCGATCTCATCGTTCACGTCAACTCGGACGGTGTCCGTCAGGGCATCAATCCATTCAGCCACGGCTCCTCGATCTACACGAACGTGATGAAAACGGAGGGGCTTCGCCAGGCGCTCGACCGGCACGGCTTCGACGCGGCCCTTGGCGGCGCCCGCCGCGACGAGGAAAAGTCCCGTGCGAAGGAACGCATCTTTTCCTTCCGGTCGCGGCATCATCGCTGGGATCCGAAGAACCAGCGCCCGGAGCCCTGGAAGCTCTACAACACGCGCAAGAGCAAAGGCGAGAACATCCGGGTCTTTCCGTTGTCGAACTGGACCGAGTTCGACATCTGGCAATACATCTACCTTGAGAAGATTCCTGTCGTGCCGCTTTACTTCGCCAAGGAGCGTCCCGTTGTGCGGCGCGATGGCATGCTGATCATGGTGGACGACGATCGTTTGCCTCTGGAGCCGGGCGAGCGGCCCGAGATGAGGAAGGTCCGGTTCCGCACCCTGGGCTGCTACCCGCTCACCGGCGCGATCGAAAGCGATGCGGACACGTTGCCGGCGATCCTCGACGAAATGGCGCGCGCCCGGAACTCGGAGCGTCAGGGGCGCATGATCGATCGTGACGGCATGGGCTCCATGGAGAGGAAGAAGCTGGAAGGCTATTTCTGATGAGCGGCGACGCACCCGGTCTGGACGCCTACCTGCGCGCTCAGGAAAAGAAGGATTTGCTGCGCTTGATCACCTGCGGGAGTGTGGACGACGGCAAGTCCACGCTGATCGGCAGGCTCCTCTACGAAGGCAAGATGCTGTTGGATGATCAGCTCGATAGCCTGAAGGCAGAGAGCGCACGGGTCGGCACCCAGGCCGGCGATCTCGACTTCGCGCTTCTTGTCGACGGGCTTTCGGCGGAACGCGAACAAGGCATCACCATCGACATCGCCTATCGCTTCTTCGCAACCGACAAGCGCAAGTTCATCGTTGCCGATACACCCGGCCACGAACAGTACACGCGCAACATGGCAACGGCCGCATCGACGGCAGACCTCGCCATCATCCTGGCGGATGCCCACCGCAGCAGCGAACTGCTGACGCAAACCCGGCGGCATTCCTACATTTGCTCGATGCTCGGCATCCGGCACATTGTGCTCGCCGTCAACAAGATGGACCTCGTCCAATACGACCATGCCGTCTTCGAGGCCTATGTCGCCAAGTACATGGCCTTTGCCAGGGAGCTCGGGCTGACGCAGGTCGAGTGCATTCCGATCTCGGCATTGCGCGGCGACAACGTCGTCGCGCCAAGCAGCCAAATGAGCTGGTACCGTGGGCCTGCCCTGTTACCGTACCTGGAGACCGTGGACTTCGGCCGGGAAAGCTCGACGCGCCCATTGCGCATGCCCGTGCAATGGGTCAATCGACCCAATGCGGATTTCCGCGGCTTCGCCGGGACGATCGCGAGCGGCACGGTGAAAACGTCGGATCGCATCAAGGTGCTTCCTTCCGGCCAGGAAGCAACGATCTCGCGCATCGTTACTCAGGACGGCGACCTTGAAACCGCCGTCGACGCCCAGGCGGTGACGCTGGTGTTGGACCGGGAAATCGACGTGAGCCGCGGTGATGTCATCTGCGCTGCCGGATCACCCGTCTCGATTGCAGATCAGTTCGCCGTGCGTGTGTTGTGGATGGCGCCGGAGGAGCTTCTGCCGGGGCGGACCTATCTCATGAAAGCCGGCACCGTGACGACGCAGGCGACCGTCACGGCGCTAAAGCACAAGATCAGCATCAATACTCTCGAACACAATGCTGCCAAGACGCTCCAGCTCAATGAGATCGGGCTCTGCAACATCTCCTTGGGCAAGCCGATCGCGTTCGAGCCATATGCGGAAAGCCGCGATCTTGGCAGCTTCATTCTGATCGACCGCATCACCAACCAGACCATCGGCATGGGGCTGATCGACTTCGCGCTGCGGCGGGCCAGCAACATTCACTGGCAGAACCTCGAGATAAGCCGATCGGCACGGGCTGCGCAGAAGAACCAGAAGGCCGCGGTGATCTGGTTCACTGGCCTTTCAGGCTCAGGAAAATCGACCATCGCATCGGCCCTGGAGAAGAGGCTCTACAGCCTCGGACGTCATACCTACGTTCTGGACGGCGATAACGTCCGCCACGGCCTGAATCGCGATCTGGGATTCACGGATGCCGATCGTATCGAGAACATCCGGCGCGTGGCGGAAGTGGCACGGCTGATGGTCGATGCCGGGCTGCTCGTGATCGTGTCTTTCATCTCTCCGTTCCGGAACGAGCGCGAAGCAGCGCGCAATCTCATGGGTGAGGGTGAGTTCCTCGAAGTGTTCGTTGATGCGCCTCTGGATGTTTGCGAGGCGCGCGATCCCAAGGGCCTCTACAAGAAGGCGCGGCGGCAGCAACTCATGAATTTCACGGGCATCGGCTCTCCGTATGAAGCCCCCGAGAATCCCGACGCCCATCTGGATACGGCCCGGCTTTCCGTCGAAGCGGCAGTCGACAAGTTGCTCAGCCTGCTCGAAGCCAAGGGTCTGACGAGCGCTTAGGCTCGTCTGCTTGGGAGGGCGCGCGCGGGTTGGCGACGAATAGACCGTCGCTTCGATCAGGCGGCGGTCAGGCCCAGCCGCTCGCCTCGATACTCGCCGCTCATCACGCGCTCCCACCAGCCGCGATTGTCGAGGAACCAGCGCACCGTGTCGCGCAGGCCGCTCTCGAAATCGTGCCGGGGGCGCCATCCGAGCTCGGTCGCGATCTTCGACGCGTCGATGGCGTAGCGGGCGTCGTGGCCCGGCCGGTCGGTCACGAACTTGATCAGCGATTCGTGCGGGCGATGGGCGGCGTCGGGCTGCATCTCGTCGAGCAGGCGGCAGATGCCGCGCACCACGTCGATGTTCCGGCGCTCGCTGTTGCCGCCGATATTGTACGTCTCTCCGGGTCGTCCCTTGCGCAGCACGAGGGTCAGCGCCTCGGCGTGATCCTCGACATGCAGCCAGTCGCGCACATTGTCGCCCTTGCCGTAGACCGGCAGACTCTCGCCGCGGAGGGCACGGATGGTGACCAGCGGGATCAGCTTCTCGGGGAAGTGATAGGGGCCGTAATTGTTGGAGCAGTTGGTCGCCAGGGTCGGCAGCCCGTAGGTGTGATGCCAGGCACGAACCAGATGGTCGGACGCGGCCTTGCTCGCGGAGTAGGGGGAGTTGGGGGCGTAGGGGGTGGTCTCGGTGAACATGCCGGTGGCGCCCAGCGAGCCGAACACTTCGTCGGTCGAGATATGCTGGAAGCGGAAGCGGCTGCGCGCGGCCTCGTCGAGCGTCCGCCAGTAGGCAAGCGCTGCCTCCAGCACCGTGAAGGTGCCGTTGACGTTCGTCTCGATGAAGGGCGCGGCGCCGGTGATCGAGCGATCGACGTGGCTTTCCGCGGCGAGATGCAGGATCGCGTCGGGCCGGAACTCGGCCAGGACGGCGTCAATTCCGGCGCGGTCGCAGATGTCGGTCTTGTAGTGGCGGTGCCGGTTGCTGGTCTGCGCCTCGGCCAGCGATTCGAGATTGCCCGCGTAGGTCAGCTTGTCGACGTTGGCCACCGTCCAGTCGGTATCGCGGATGATGTGACGCACGACGGCCGAGCCGATGAACCCGGCACCGCCAGTAACAAGAATTCTCATGGGGCCATTACGAAGCGAGCAGGGCTCGCCCCTCCTTGCTTAGGGAATGCCCGAAATCCGCGGACTTCGCCCTACCTACCATATGTTCCGTTTCGATTTCTAACCCCCTGCCGCGGGCGGCACGGGAGCGAGCAGGATGACAAAAAGACGGCTAGGATGGCGCCATTCCCGAAGCTCCATCACAGGATATTGGAAGCATGAGCGACGCACCCGAGTACATCCCGCCCAAGGTCTGGACCTGGAACAAGGCCAGCGGGGGCCGGTTCGCCAACATCAACCGGCCGATCGCCGGCCCGACGAGCGAAAAGGAACTGCCGGTCGGCAAGCATCCGCTGCAGCTCTATTCGCTGGGCACCCCGAATGGCCAGAAGGTCACCATCATGCTCGAGGAGCTGCTGGCGCTCGGTCACAAGGGCGCCGAGTACGACGCCTGGCTGATCAAGATCGGCGAGGGCGACCAGTTCGGCAGCGGCTTCGTCGCCGCCAATCCGAACTCCAAGATCCCGGCGCTGGTGGATCGCAGCGGACCCAATCCGGTGCGCGTGTTCGAATCGGGCGCCATCCTGCTCTACCTCGCGGAGAAGTTCGGCGCGCTCGTGCCGACGGAGAGCGCCAAGCGGGCCGAATGCCTGTCGTGGCTGTTCTGGCAGATGGGCAGCGCGCCCTATCTCGGCGGCGGTTTCGGCCATTTCTACGCCTATGCGCCGACCAAGATCGAGTATGCCATCGACCGCTTCGCAATGGAGACCAAGCGGCAACTCGACGTGCTCGACCGGCGGCTCGGCGAGAGCAAGTACCTGGCCGGCGACGACTACACGATCGCCGACATCGCGGTCTGGCCCTGGTACGGTGGCCTGGCCAAGGGCCTGCTCTACGGCGCGGGCGAGTTCCTCGCCGTGCACGAGTACAAGAACGTCCAGCGCTGGGCCGACCTGATCGGCGAGCGTCCGGCGGTCCGTCGCGGCCGCATCGTCAATCGCCTGCAGGGCGATCCGGCGAACCAGCTGCATGAACGCCACGACGCCAGCGACTTCGACCTGAAGACCCAGGACAAGGTGGCCGCCAAGGGCTGACGCGGTCTCGCCATCCGCTGCACACGATGTCGCCGCTCGGCGACATCGTGTCGGCATCGATCTTGCGTCGGTCGCGGGATGGACGACCAACGGAGGAGCATCGCGTGAGCAGCACGAACCGGCCCAAAGTGGCTTTCATCGGCACCGGCGGCACCATGTCCTCGCTCGGTGTCCATCCCCTGGAGTTGCAGGATTACGGCGTGCATGAAAATCGCATGCATGCCAGCGAAATCGTCGCCCGCTTCGCGGTGGTCGAGGAGATCGCAGAGATCATTCCGGTCGATTTCCGCAACGTGCCGAGCCCCGAGATCTACTTCGCCGAATGGAAGGAACTCGCTTCCCTCTGCCATCGCGTCGTGGCCGAACATCCCGACCTGTCCGGCATCGTCATCGGCCATGGCACGGCCACGCTCGAGGAGACGGCCTGGGTCCTGAATCTGGTGCTCAAGGTCGATGTGCCCGTGGTGCTGATCGGCTCGCAGCGACCCGCCTCCGGCCTGTCGACCGATGCCGCGATCAATCTCGTGAACGGGGTGCGCACCGCCGCCAGTCCGCAGAGCCGTGGCCGGGGCGTGCTGGTCCTGCTGAACGACGAGATCCAGGCGGCCCGCGAGGTCACCAAGACCTCGAACTGGCGCATGCAGACCTTCCGCACGCCCGACTTCGGCGTCCTGGGGCACGCCGACGCCGACCGCATCGCCTACTACCGGCGGCCGGAGCGCCGCCACGCGCCCGACACCGAATTCGACATTACCCATCTCGACACGCTGCCGAGAGTCGACATCGCCTATGCCTATGCGGGCTCCGACGGCAGTGCGATGCGCGCCTTCATCGCGGCCGGGGCAAAGGGGCTGGTCTCCGCCGGCTTCGCACCGGGCATGCCGCCGGCTGCAGATTTCGCAGCGATGGAAGAGGCGGTGAAGCAGGGCATCGTCGTGGTGCAATCCTCGCGCGCCGGATCGGGCCGCATCTTCCGGGGCCAGAAGCTCGCCAGGGCCGGCATCCTGGCCGCGGACAATCTCAACCCACAAAAGGCGCGCCTGCTCCTCGCCCTGGCGCTCACCCGGACCTCGGACCCGGTCGAGATCGCGCGGATCTTCGCCACTTACTGAACCTCAATGGTCCGGAGCTGCTGACATTCATTTCGAGGTTCTCGAAATGGAGCAGACTGCTCCGTGCGCGATCCAGCGCTGCCGGCTCTCTGTTTGGTGCCGCCCAGGTGGGGAGCCATGACAGTGCGGCCAGCTATAGCGCGCCCTCGTGTTCGAGCAGCCATTTCTTGCGGGGCAGGCCGCCGCCATAGCCGGTCAGCGTGCCGTTGCTGCCGATGACCCGATGGCACGGCACTACGATGCCGATCGGATTCTGGCCGTTGGCAAGCCCGGCCGCCCGCACGGCGCGCGGATTGCCGATGCGCCGGGCCAGTTCGGCATAGCTGATCGTCGTGCCGCGGCGGATGCTGCGCAGCGTCTGCCAGACGCTCCTCTGAAAGGACGTACCGGTCGTCTCGACCGGCAGCGTGTCGATGGCGGCGATGTCACCCTCGAAGTACATCCGCATCGCCTTTGTCAGCCCGCCGGGATCACGGGCGGCTGACATCGAATAATGTCCTGTGCCGTAGTGACGGTCGAGCAGACGGCGCATGCGCGCCTCGTGGTCTGTCCAGTCGATCGCACGAAGCCGGCCTGCCGCGTCGGCGACGATCACCAGTTCGCCGACCGGTGTCGCGAGGCGATCGATCCTGAAATCGAGAGGTTCAGGCATGCCGCGCCATCCGCAGGTGCTCGGCAGCATAGGCGTGCCATGGCCGCCACGCCGGCGGCGCCTCTTCGTCGACGGGCATGTCCCTTGATTCGCCATCCCAGTCGCCCGGCGCACGCAGGCCCGGTCGTCGGGCAATCAGCGGTGCGAGCGCGGGATCGCGCGCGAGATGACTGTCGATGGTCGAGATGTCGGCCCCCAGGTCGAAGACGCGGCGCACGCGCGCGACGATCGCGGGCAGGGCCTTCACAGATGGGAGGCGGATGGTGACCGCAACGGCATTGCGGTCCGGCAGATGCGCGACGGAGACGTGGCCATGCAGGCCGTCGAGATCGATGCGACGATGCCATACGCCGGCCTCGATCCATTCCACGCCTGACGGTTTACGCGCCGCGAGCGCCGCCAACATGCCGGGCCAGTCATAGGGCGGGCGGTAGGCCAGTCTCAGCGTGACTCCGTCGAGGGCCGAAGTGTCGGCGCCGGCTTTGCGGCGCAACATCCTCGGCGGCCGGTCGAACAGCTTTCGGAACGTCTCGTTGAACCGCCGGACACTGCCGAAGCCCGAGGCCAGGGCGACCTCGGCCATCGGCAGATGGGTGTCGTGCAGGAGCTGCTTGGCGAACAGCACGCGCCGCGTCTGGGCGACGGCGATGGGGGAGGCGCCGAGATGTCGCTGGAACAGGCGGCGCAGCTGCCGGCCGCCAACGCCCAGCCGCCCGGCCAGAATCTCGACGCCCGCCTCGTCCTCGTCGAGGGCACCGTCGGCGATCAGTGCCAGCGCACGGCTTACCGTATTGGCGCTGCCACGCCAGGAGGCGAAGTCGGGGGCGATCTCCGGCCGGCAACGCAGGCAGGGGCGGAAGCCGGCGTCCTGGGCAGCGGCGGCCGAGGCGAAGAAGCGGCAATTCTCGAACCGGGGAGTCCGGGCCGGGCAGACCGGCCGGCAGTAGATGCCGGTCGAGGTCACGCCGACGAAGACCCTTCCGTCGAAACGGGCGTCGTGGCTCTGGAAAGCGCGGTAATAGGTGCTGCGGTCGAGCAATTCCATGCGCAGATACTTCCACGCGCGCGAGCGTGGCGCTCGCGGTTTTCGGACCTGTTAGTCTTTGACCCCGGGACGGGAACGTGATCAGTCGCCCGCCATGACTGCGACAGCCGGTTGGTCGGCGCTGCTGAAGCGCGAATGGATTCCCCTGCTGGTGGCGCTGGTCGGCGGCGTCCTTCTGCATTCGATGAACGTGCTGATGCTGGCGACGGTGCTGCCGAGCATCGTGGCCGATGTCGGAGGCGCGGCGATGGTGAGCTGGCCGACCACGGCCTTTCTCGCCTCGTCGATCGTCGCGGCGACCTGCACGGGACACCTGACGGTAAGGCTCGGGGCCCGCAGCGCCTTTTGTGCCGGCGCCCTGGTCTTCGGCATCGGCGCGCTGGTCTGCGCGGTGGCGCCGACGATGGGGGTCGTCGTGGCCGGCCGCTTCGTGCAGGGCTTCGGCGGCGGCGTGCTCTCGGCCATGGCCTATGTGCTGGTGGGCCGGTCCTTTCCCGAGCCCGTGTGGCCGAGGGTCGCCGCGCTGCTGTCGGGCGCCTGGAGCATGGCGGTGCTGGTGGGACCGATGCTCGGCGGCGCCTTCGCGACCTGGGGAAACTGGCGAGGGTCGTTCTATGCGGTGGCGGTCCTCGCGGCCCTGCTGGCGATCGTCGCGGCGCGGGCGCTGCCACGGGCGCGGGCCGAGAAGGCCGGAGCGGCACGGACAATCCCCGGTGGCCGGGTCGCTTTGATCTGTCTCGCGATCGCCACCATGTCGACGGCCAGCGTGGTCGTCCTGCCGTCGACCAAGGCGGGCCTCTTCCTCGGCGCCGTCGCGCTGCTGGTGACGATGATCATACTGGACCGGCGGTCGACGGCGCCGCTGTTCCCGAGCGACGCCTTCTCCCTGGGCACGGTGACGGGCATCGCCATGTGGTTCTGCCTGCTCGTTTCCGTGGCCTACAGCCCGCTGTCGATCTTCATCCCGATCTTCCTGCAGAGCCTGCACGGCTTTGATCCGCTGGCCGCGGGCTATACGGTCGCCGGCGCCTCGATGGGCTGGACCGTGGCGTCGCTCGTCGTGGCGGGCCGGGCGCCGCGGGTGGCCGGTCGGCTGCTGGTGCTCGGCCCGCTGGCGATGGCTGCAGGCCTGGCAGGCGTGGCACTGCTGATGTCACAGCCGGTGCTCGTCCTGCCGGCGTTCATCGCTCTCGTTGGCGTGGGGATCGGAACCTGCTGGGGCTTCGGCGTGCAGCGCCTGATGGGCGGGGCGAGGCGGGGCGAGGCCGAGTTGGCAGCCTCCGCCGTGGCGACCGTGCAGCAAAGCGGCTTTGCACTGGGCGCCGCCGCGGCCGGCATCGTGGCGACACTCGCCGGGTTCTCCCGCGACCTCAGCGCGCAGGATGTGACCGGAGCCGCCTTCTGGGTTCCGATGGCTTTCGCGCCGGCGGCTCTTCTGGCAGCCGTCGTGGGCGTGCGCCTGGCGATGCTGGCGGCCCGCTCGGGCGACAAGAAGGCGCCGACATAAAGTTGAACGACCGGAGCGGGGCGCGACGCCGGAAATGGCGAAGTGGTCGCTTCGATCCTGGCCGAAGCGACGGCATTGTCTTGAGGCCTATAACGATTTCCCACCGACAGCACGGGAGAAACCACATGGTCGATCTTCATTCCCTGAAAGACGGGCTCATCGTCACGGCGTTCTGGGAAGCCAGGCCCTCCGAGGCCGATGCCGTCGCGGCAATCGTGCGCGAGTACCTGCCACAGGCACAGCGCGAGCCCTGGGTAGATGCCTTCCAGATCCATCGCTCGATCGCGGAACCCGAGAAGTTCTTCTTCTACGAAGTGTTCCGCGACGAGGCGGGTTTCGCCTCCCACCAGGAGACGCCGCACTTCAAGGCGCTGATCGTGGGACAGGCGTTGCCGAAGCTCACGAAACGCGAGCGCATGCAGCACCGGTTCATTCAGGCGGGAAGCGCTGAACGTTGAGGTCCCTCACTTCGTTCGGGATGACAATGGTGTTGGATGTGCGCAGTGCGCCGATCCAAAGAACGCTGTCATCCCGAGCAGGGCGAGGGACCTTTAGAGTCTTTCCGAGTCCGATCGAATTACCACCACCGACCTCATGCTGAGGAGCACTCCGATGGAGCACGTCTCGAAGCATGGGCACGAGCACCGCGTCTGTTGCCGATCCTTCGAGACGCGGTCCGGAGTTTACCCCGAGGTACTCGAGGGGGCCGCTCCTCAGGACGAGGGGTGCGGTCGACTTGAAGCGAAAAGACTCCAAAGCGTCATAGGGAGAGGTCGGGCCTTCTTCAGGCCGCCGCCGCGTCCTTCCAGGGCGCGACCTCGAGCCAGGTGCTCTGGTAGGTCGCGCCTTCGCCCATGTCGGTGTAGCGGTCCGAACAGAGCATGTTGATCGTGCCCGACACGGCCTCGCCGACCGGGCGCTGGCCCGGCACCAGCAGGACGCCCGGCTGGACCTCGTCGGCGACCTTGAGGATCAGGCCGATCTCGCCGCGGTCGTTGAACACGCGCACCGGGGCGCCATCCGCCAGGCCGCGCTTCGCTGCATCGTCGGGGTGCAGGATGCAGAACGGCTTGCCCTCGCGCTCGCGCAGGAAACCGACGCCTGAGAACGCGGTATGGGCCTGGAAATAGCCCGGCGCGGTCAGCAGCCGCAGCGGCCACCGCGCGGCCTCCTGGGCCTCGATGGGATCGGCCTCCCAATCCGGCATCGGTGGCAGGCCCTGTTTGGCCAACTGCTCGGAGTAGAATTCGAGCTTGCCCGAAGGAGTCTTGAAGGGCTGGCCGTCCCAGTCGTGCTTGATGTTGAGCGGCACGCCCGCGAACAGCTCGTTGCGGTCGACCTTCGAGGCCGGGCCGGTCGAGCCCTTGAAGAACTCCTCGGCGGCCTCTCGCGGCGACAGGCTGAAGATCGGGTCGGTGACGCCCATGCGCTGCGCCAGCGCCTGCGCGACATGGAAGTTGGAGCGGGCCTCGCCGGCCGGCTCGACCGCCTTCTGGCCCCACTGCATCCAATAGGCGCCGTAAGCCCGGTAGAGATCGTCGGTTTCGAGATAGTTCGCCGCCGGCAGCACGATGTCGGCGTAGCGCGCCGTGTCGGTCATGAACGGGTCGTGCACGACGGTGAACAGATCCTCGCGCATCAGGCCCTTCTGCACCTTGTGGACCTCGGGGCAGGTGACGACCGGATTGTTGGCGGCGACGAACAGGGCGCGGAGCGGCGGATCCTGCATGTTGAGGAGTTCTTCGCCCAGACGCAGGTGGTTGACCATGCGCGCCGTCGCCGGCCCCGAGGGCTTGCGCACGGCGGCGTAGTTGAGATCGCACGAGGCGGCCGTTAGCAGCAGCGCGCCGCCGCCCTTGACGCCGTAATGGCCGCTGACGCCCGGCAGCAGCGCCACGGTGCGCAAGGCCTGGCCGCCATGGGTGAGGCGGGTCATGCCCTCGCCGAGGCGGATCAGGGCGGCCTTGGCGCTGCCGTACATCGCCGCGAGCTTCTCGATGTCGGCGACCGGGAGACCGGTGATCTCAGCCGTGTGCGCCGGCGTGAATTTCGGCAGCACCTCGCGCTCGACCGTGTCGAAGCCCATCGTGTGGGCGGCGATATAGTCGCGGTTGGCGAGACCGTCGCGCACGAGGATGTGCATGACGCCGAGCGCCAGGGCGGCGTCGGTGCCGATCCGGATGGGCAGGTAGAGGTCGGCGGCCCGGGCGCTGCGGGTGCGGCGCGGGTCGATCACCACGATCGGCATGCCGGTCTTCTTGCGCTGGCTCTCGGCCAGGGCCCAGAAATGCACGTTGGTGGCGGCCAGGTCGGCGCCCCAGGAGATCACCAGGTCGGAATAGATGACCGATTCGGGATCGGCGCCGCCCACCGGGCCCAATGTCATTTCCCAGGCGGTCTCGCAGCACGTGTCGCAGACCGTGCCGGCCTGGAGCCGCGACGTGCCGAGCGCATGGAAGAGGCCATTCACCAGGCCGCGGTTCATCAGGCCCTGATGGGCGGAGTAGGCGTAGCCCAGGATGGCGAGCGGGCCGCTCTCCGCGATGATCGACTTCCAGCGCTGGGCGATTTCGTCGAGCGCCTCGTCCCAGGTGATGGGCTCGAACTGGCCCGAGCCCTTGGGCCCGGTGCGGCGCAGCGGGGTGGCGAGGCGTTCGGGAGAGTTCACCAGGTCGCTGTCGCGGTTGACCTTGCCGCAGGCGAAACCGGCCGTGTAGGGCTGGTCGGGGTCACCCTGGATGCGCACGACCTTACCGTTGTCGACATGTGCAATAAGCGAGCACATGTCGGGACAATCGTGGGCACAGACAACTCTAACGGATTTCACTACGCCGCCTCCCCAAGGGTATTGCGGCCGTAATGTAGCAGAAGCGCCGAAAGAAGAAGCGGGCTTACTTTTTCTCGGCTTCGGGCTTGGCTTCTTCCTTGGGCGGATCGGTCTTGTCGCTGCCGATCATGCCGAAGCGATTGCGGAAGCGCTGCACGCGGCCGCCGCGATCGATGCTCTGGCGCACGCCGGTCCACGCCGGATGCGTCTTCGGATCGATGTCGAGGCGCATGCTGGCGCCTTCCTTGCCCCAGGTCGACTTCGTCTCAAAGGTCGTACCGTCGGTCATCACCACGGTGATCGTGTGATAGTCGGGGTGAATCTTCTCTTGCATGATCTCTCTCCAGCGCTTCAGGGCCGATTCCGACCGGCCGGCGCAACAGGGGCGGGGATATACAGTCCCGGGGGCGCGGCGACAAGCAGGTTGTACGCCTTCGTCATGGCCTGTAGACCGGCCGGGCCATGAGCGATTCAGCCTTCGAAACCCTTGCCGACAGCCTGCTCGCAACTCTCGAGGAGGCGTTGGGTGACCATGTCGACGCCGAACTTCAAGGCGGCATCCTGACCGTCGAGGGCGACGAGGGCGCCTGGATCGTCAACAAACATGCACCCACCAGGCAAGTCTGGCTGAGTTCTCCCAGGAGCGGGGCGCGACACTACGCGTTCGATGCAGGGAGCGGGCAGTGGAACGACACGAGGGGGGGCGACGACCTGCTGGCCGTCCTCGGGGCCGAGTTGGGCGTTGAATTGACTTGGCAGGCCCCATGAATAGGTTCGGCGGCCTGGCCCTGCTGGGTCCCTATCTCAAGCCCTATCGCGGGCGCACGATCCTGGCCCTCCTGTCGCTGCTGGTCGCGGCGGGGACGGTGCTGGCATTCGGCGCGTGCCTGCGCGCCCTGATCGACCGCGGCTTCGCCCAGGGCCGGCCGGACATCCTCAACTACGCCCTGGCCTCGCTGCTGGCCGTGGCCGTCGTGCTGGCGATCGCCTCGGGCGCGCGCTTCTACCTGGTCTCCTGGCTGGGCGAGCGGGTCGTGGGCGACCTGCGCCGCGATCTCTTCGACCATGTCGTGCGGCTGGGGCCGGCCTGGTTCGAGGTCAAGCGCTCGGGCGACGTCATGAGCCGCATCTCGGCCGACGCGCAACTCATCGAACAGGTGATCGGCTCCTCGGCCTCGGTGGCGCTGCGCAACACGCTGATGTGTCTCGGCGGCGTGGTCATGCTGGTCGTCACGAATCCCAAGCTCGCTTTGTGGACGCTGGCGGTCGTGCCGCTGACCGTCGTGCCGATCATCGTGTTCGGCCGCCAGGTGAAGGCGCTGTCGCGCGAGTCCCAGGCCCGCATGGGCGAGATGGTGTCGGAAGGGGCCGAGACCCTGGACGCGGTGCGAACGGTCCAGGCCTTCGCCCAGGAGGATCGTGCCGCGCAGCGTTTCGGCGAGGCGACGGAGCGGGCTTTCGTGGCCGCGACCCGGCGGGTGTCGCGCCGCGCGATCATGACCACGCTGGTGATTTTCATCGTCTTCTCGGCCGTCGGCTTCCTGCTGTGGATGGGCGGCCATGACGTGCTGACCGGCCGCATCACCGCCGGCGACCTCTCGGCCTTCGTGTTCTACGCGGTCCTGGTCGCCAGCTCGGGCGGCGCGATCAGCGAGACGATCGGCGACCTGCAGCGCGCCTCGGGTGCCGCCGAGCGGCTGGCCGAACTGCGCGCCGAAGCACCGTCGATTGCCGAGCCGGCCCATCCCCGGCCCCTGCCCAGGCCGGTGCAGGGCGCGGTGTCCTTCGAGGAGGTCTCGTTCCGCTATCCGACGCGGATCGACGCGCTCGCCCTCGATCGCTTCGACCTCGCGATCGTGCCGGGCGAGACGGTGGCGATCGTCGGCCCCTCGGGCGCCGGCAAGACGACCGCCTTCAACCTGCTGCTGCGCTTCTACGATCCGGAGAAGGGCACGATCCGCCTCGACGGCATCGACATCAGGGACCTGGCGCTGGGCGACCTGCGGCGGTCGCTGGCCGTCGTCCCGCAGGATCCGACCCTGTTCAGCACCTCGGTCACGGAGAACATCCGCTACGGACGTCCCGACGCCAGCGATGCCGAGGTGCGAGCCGCGGCCGAGGCGGCCTCGGCGCTGGGCTTCATCGAGGCCCTGCCGCACGGCTTCGCGACCGACCTCGGGGCACGCGGGGTGCGCCTCTCGGGCGGGCAGCGCCAGCGCATTGCCATTGCTCGCGCGCTGCTCTGTGACCCCGCCGTGCTGCTGCTCGACGAGGCGACGAGTGCCCTCGATGCCGAGAGCGAACTCGCGGTCCAGCAGGCGCTTGACCGGGTGATGCGCAACCGTACGACCCTGGTGATCGCCCATCGCCTTGCGACGGTGCAGAAGGCCAACCGTATCGTGGTCCTCGATCAGGGGAGTGTGGTCGACGTCGGGACCCATGCCGAGCTGGTGCGCCGCGGCGGCCTCTATGCCCGGCTCGCGGAGCTGCAGTTCAGCCACTCGGCGGTGGCTGCGGACTGAGGCTGGTTCCTCCGTCCGACTACCAGCTCAGCCGGAGACCGCCATTGAGGGCGTGGCTGGAGATGCCGTTGCCGACTTCGCCGTCGTAGCGGGCATAGAGGGAGACGCCCCGGGCGACGGCGGTGTTGGCGGCGAGGCTCAGCGTAGCGGTGTCGCGCTGGGGGGCGGCGCCGAACACGGTGAAGTTGGCGCCCGGCGCGCCGGCGAAGGCCGCCGTTACCGGCCGCGCGGTGTTGGCATACTCATGCGCCCAGCCCAGCCGCATCTGCACGGCGAGCTTCTCGCGGCCCTCGGGGCCGAAGGCGCCGGCGAACTCGGCGCCCAGCACGCTGCGCGCCGAGCCGGTGGTCTGCGGCGCCACGGTGAGACTGAGCGCGCCGGCGCCGCTTTCGCTGAAACCGTACTGGCTGTTGGTCATGCCCTGGAAGCGCGCGAAGGGCGTGACCGACAGGGCGGCCGGTTCGTGGAGGCCGATGCGGTAGCCGGCCTCGACCTGGCCCAGGAACTGGTTGGCACCGGTTCGGCCCTGGGCGGTGCGCACCGCCAGGTTGGGCAGCGCGATCTGGCGCGTCATCCAGTTGTCGCTGTAGCCGTAGCCGGCCATGCCATCGAGATAGAAGGCGCCCTGGGTGAAGGAGGCGTAGAGGCTGGCCTGGTAGCTGCTGGTAGTGCCCTGGCCGCTGAAGCCGCTGGCCCACTGGTTGCCGCTGCTGAAGCCCACCCCGATGCCGGCCAGGAAGCGGGGATCGAAGCGATAGTCGACGCCGGTGGCGAAGCCGCCGGCATTGTAGGTCAGCGTGCCGGCGTTGGCCATGCCGGCGACGCGGCCGGTGCCGCCCAGTGCGCTGCCCCACAGGCTCCACGGGCTGGCTGTCTCGGCATCGCAGGCCTCGGCAAGGCCCGTCTCGCAGGCCTCGGCGAGCGCCACGCGGGTGCCGTTGCCGAAGCCGCCGCGGGCGAGGCCCATCTGCTGGCCCAGGCTGTTCATGAACAGCAGGCCGCCGCCCAGGTTGGCGGTGCCGAAGCCCGAGTAGTTCTGGCCGCTGATGG
>CANIEC010000071.1 GCA_947466085.1 Rhodospirillales bacterium | reverse complement strand
GCGACAGCTGGTCATCGTCGACCGTTCCGGCCTCTGGAAGGGCAAGCCGGTCAAGGAATTGACGCGCGGCAAGCACAATACCGGCGGTCGCAACAACCACGGTCACATCACCAGCTACCATATGGGTGGCGGTCATAAACGCCGTCTGCGCATCATCGACTTCAAGCGTCGCAAGTTCGACGTGACGGCGACGGTCGAGCGCCTGGAGTACGATCCCAACCGGACGGCGTTCATCGCTCTGGTCAAGTACGCCGACGGCGAGGTCGCCTACATCCTCGCGCCGCAGCGTCTGAAGGCTGGCGACGAGATCGTCTCGGGCGAGCGCGTCGACATCAAGCCGGGCAACGCCATGCCGCTCGCCAACATGCCGGTCGGTACGATCGTGCATAACGTCGAGCTCAAGAAGGGCCGTGGCGGCCAGCTGGCCCGTTCGGCCGGCAATTACGCCCAGCTCGTCGGCAAGGACGCGGGCTACGCCCAGATCAAGCTGAGCTCGGGCGAACTGCGCCTGGTCCCGGGCGAGTGCCTGGCGACGGTCGGCGCGGTGTCGAACCCCGACAACCAGAACATCGTCATAGGCAAGGCCGGCCGCCAGCGTTGGCTCGGTCGTCGTCCGACGGTTCGCGGCGTCGTCATGAACCCGGTCGATCACCCGCACGGCGGCGGCGAAGGCCGCACCTCGGGTGGCCGTCATCCGGTGACGCCGTGGGGCAAGCCGACCAAGGGCAAGAAGACACGCAAGAACAAGGCGACGGACAAGATGATCATCCGCCGCCGGCATGCGACGCGCTAGGAGATAGACAGTGGCACGCTCCGTATGGAAGGGCCCCTTCGTTGAAGGCAGCCTGATCAAGAAGGCCGAGAAGTCGCGCGGCAATGTCCGCAGCGAAGTGATCAAGACCTGGTCGCGTCGCTCGACGATCCTGCCGCAGTTCGTCGGCCTGACGTTCGGCGTCTACAACGGCAAGAAGTTCATCCCGGTGAACGTCACCGAGGAGATGGTCGGTCACAAGCTCGGTGAATTCTCGCCGACCCGCACCTTCACCGGCCATGCCGGTGACAAGAAAGTGTCGAAGGATTAACGTGCGATGAGCAAGCCATCCGCTCCCCGCCGTGAGGCGGACAACGAAGCCAAGGCCGTCCTGCGCGCTGTGCGAATCAGCCCGCGCAAGCTCGACCTCGTGGCCGCGACGATCCGCGGCAAGAAGGCCGCGACTGCGGTCAACGAGCTCACCTTCTCCAAGAAGCGGATTGCTCTCGACGTGAAGAAGGCCCTGAATTCGGCCATCGCCAACGCCGAGAACAACCACAACCTCGATGTCGACCGCTTGGTCGTCGCCGAGGCGTCGGTCGGCAAGGGCCTGATCATGAAGCGCTTCCAGACGCGCGGCCGTGGCCGCGCAGCCGGTATCGTCAAGCCGTTCGCTCATCTCACCATCGTGGTGCGTGAGCGGGCCGAGACGGAGGAAAAGTAATGGGTCAGAAGGTCAATCCGATCGGCCTGCGGCTCGGTATCAACCGGACCTGGGATTCGCGCTGGTACGCCGAAGGCGCCGAATATTCGAAGATGCTCCATGAGGACATCCACATCCGCAAGGTGCTGCGCGAGCGGCTCGCCCAGGCGGGTGTCGCGAAGATCATCATCGAGCGTCCGGCCAAGCGCGCCCGCGTCACGATCCACACTGCCCGTCCGGGCGTCGTGATCGGCAAGAAGGGCGCCGACATCGAGAAGCTGCGCGGCGACCTCGCCAAGATGACGAAGGGCGAAGTGGCCCTGAACATCGTCGAGATCCGCAAGCCCGAGGTCGATGCGACCCTGATCGCCGAGAACATCGCCCAGCAGCTGGAGCGTCGCGTTGCGTTCCGCCGCGCCATGAAGCGCGCCGTTCAGTCGGCGATGCGTCTGGGCGCCCTCGGCATCCGCATCAATTGCTCTGGCCGTCTCGGCGGCTCTGAAATCGCCCGCATGGAATGGTACCGTGAAGGTCGCGTTCCGCTGCACACGCTGCGCGCCGACATCGACTACGGCACCGCCACGGCGTTCACCACCTTCGGCACCTGCGGCGTGAAGGTCTGGGTGTTCAAGGGTGAGATCATGGCGCATGACCCGATGGCGCACGACAAGCGCGCCGAGGAAGCCGCGCCGCAACGGACGCCGGCGCGGGTCGAGCGCACCGAGCAGAGGGACGCGTAAACTACCATGCTGCAACCCAAGCGCACCAAGTACCGCAAGGCCTTCAAGGGCCGTATCAGCGGCGCTGCCAAGGGCGGCTTCAACCTCGACTTCGGCTCCTATGGGCTGAAGGCGATGGAGCCGGACCGCCTGACGGCGCGCCAGATCGAGGCGGCCCGCCGCGCCATCACGCGTCACATGAAGCGTGCCGGCCGCGTGTGGATCCGCGTGTTCCCGGACGTGCCGGTGTCGAAGAAGCCGGCGGAAGTCCGCATGGGCTCCGGCAAGGGCGCTCCCGAGTTCTGGGCGGCGCGCGTGAAGCCGGGCCGCATCCTTTTCGAACTGGAAGGCGTGTCCGGCACGATCGCCAAGGAAGCCCTGGCGCTTGGCGCGGCCAAGCTGCCGATCAAGACCCGCTTCGTGTCGCGCGTCGGCGCCGAAGGCTGAGGGAGAAGGACATGAAGGCCACCGATCTGCGCCCCAAGACCAACGACGAGCTCAAGAACGAGCTCGGGAACCTTCGCAAGGAGGCGTTCAACCTGCGCTTCCAGAAGGCTGGGGGCCAGCTGCAGAAGACTTCCCGCGCGCGCCAGATTCGTCGCGACATCGCCCGCATCAAGACGGTGCAGGGCGAGAAGGCCGCCGGTTAAGGAGCACGAAATGCCGAAGCGTATCCTGGAAGGCGTCATCGTCAGCGACAAGATGGACAAGACCATCGTCGTGAAGGTCGAGCGTCGCGTTCAGCACCCGATCTACAAGAAGTTCATTCGCAAGTCGAAGAAGTACCACGCGCACGATGAAGCCAATGCCTGCAAGGGCAAGATCGGCGAGATCGTTCGTATCCGCGAGTGCCGCCCGTTGTCCAAGACCAAGAGCTGGGAAGTTCTTGTCGAAGGCGCCAAGGCTTAAGCGGTCGGAGCATTAACTCATGATTCAGATGCGAACCAACCTCGAGGTCGCCGATAATTCGGGCGCCCGTCGAGTCCAGTGCATCAAGGTGCTGGGCGGCTCACGCCGCAAGTACGCCAGCGTCGGCGACGTCATCGTCGTGTCGATCAAGGAAGCCATTCCGCGCGGCAAGGTGAAGAAGGGCGAGGTGCATCGCGCCGTCGTCGTCCGCACGTCGTTCGCGCTGCGCCGCCCCGACGGCAGTGCAATCCGCTTCGACCGCAACGCCGCCGTCCTCATCAGCAAGCAGGACGAGCCGATCGGCACGCGTATCTTCGGACCGGTGACGCGCGAGCTGCGCGCCAAGAAGTTCATGAAGATCATCTCGCTTGCGCCTGAGGTGCTCTAGCCATGGCAACGAAACTGAAGATCAAGAAGGGCGACCGGGTGAAAGTCATCACCGGTGGCAGCAAGGGCAAGGTGGGCGACGTCCTGCGAGTTTTCCCCAAGGAGAACCGCCTGGTCGTTTCCGGCGTGAACATGATCAAGCGCCACACCAAGGCCAGCCGTGCGGAAGCCGGCGGAATCATCGAACGCGAGGCCACGATCCACGTCTCCAACGTGGCCCTGCTGGATCCCAAATCGGACAAGCCGACGAAAGTCGGGTTCCGGTTCCTTGAAGACGGCCGCAAGGTGCGCATCGCGCGCGCCTCCGGCGAGACCATCGACCGCTAGGAGAACGGGCCATGCCCGCGCGTCTGCAAGAGCACTATATCAAGTCCGTGCGCGAAGCGCTCACGAAGGAGTTCTCCTATCAGAACCCCTTCCAGGTGCCGAAGCTCGAGAAGATCGTCATCAACATGGGCGTCGGCGAGGCGGTCAACGACCGCAAGGCCGTCGATGGCGCCGTGGCGGACCTGACGGCGATTACCGGCCAGAAGCCGGTCATCACCCGGTCGCGCAAGTCGATCGCGACTTTCAAGCTGCGTGAAGGCATGGCGATTGGCGCCAAGGTCACGCTGCGTCGCGACCGGATGTACGAGTTCATCGATCGCCTGATCAACATCGCCCTGCCGCGCGTCCGCGACTTCCGCGGCCTGAACGGCAAGTCGTTCGACGGCAATGGCAACTACGCCATGGGCCTGAAGGAGCAGATCGTGTTCCCCGAGATCGACTACGACAAGGTCGACCAGGTGCGCGGTATGGACATCATCATCTGCACGTCGGCGAAGACGGACGCGGAAGCCAGGTCGCTTCTCCGCGCGTTCGACTTCCCCTTCGTGAACTGAGGCCGGAGAATCACATGGCCAAGACGAGTTCGGTCGAGAAGAACAACCGGCGCGCAAGGATGGCGAAGCAATTCGCCGGCAAGCGCGCCAAGCTGAAGGCGATGGCCGTCGACGACAAGTTGACGCCGGAAGAGCGCTTCGGGGCCCGCCTCAAGCTGGCGGAACTGCCGCGCAACTCCTCGCCGACGCGGGTACGCAACCGCTGCGAGCTCACGGGCCGCCCGCGGGCCGTGTACCGCAAGTTCAAGCTGTCGCGCGTTGCGCTGCGTCAGCTGGCGTCGCTGGGCGCTCTGCCCGGCGTCGTGAAGTCGAGCTGGTAAACGGGGACCGTAGACCATGGCGATGACAGATCCCGTCGGCGATTTGCTGACCCGCATCCGCAACGGCCAGTCGGCGCGCCTCGAGAGCGTGACGGCTCCGGCTTCGCGGCTTCGGTCGAGTGTTCTCGATGTGCTCCAGCGCGAAGGCTACATTCGCGGCTGGTTCGAGGAGGAGCTTCGCCCCGGCGTCCGGGAGCTCCGCATCGAGCTGAAGTACGACAACGGCCGTCCGGTCATCAAGGAGATCAAGCGCGTCTCCACGCCGGGCCGTCGGGTCTACTCCAAGATCCGCGAGCTGCCGCGCCACTTCAACGGGCTGGGCATCTCGATCCTTTCCACGCCGCGCGGCGTCATGTCCGACGCCGAGGCGCGGGCCGCCAATGTCGGCGGCGAAGTCATCTGCAAGGTGTTCTGAGCATGTCGCGCGTCGGCAAAAATCCGGTCGTCATTCCGGCCGGTGTCACCATTGAGCTCCAGGGCCAGCACCTCAAGGCCAAGGGCAAGCGGGGCGAGCTTCAGCTCGTCGTCCATGACGACGTTACCGTCGCCAGGGAAGGCGAGGGCCTGGTCTTCAAGCCGCGCAACGACAGCCGCCGCGCCCGCATGCAGTGGGGCACGGCGCGTAACCTGGCGAGCAACGTCGTCCGCGGCGTGTCCGACGGGTTCACCATCAACCTCGAGATCAACGGCGTGGGCTATCGCGCCTCGGCCGATGCCAAGATGCTCAAGATGCAGCTCGGCTTCAGCCACGATGTCGAGATCCCCATTCCCGCCGGAATCCAGATCAAGGCGGTCAAGCCGACCGAGATCGAGATTTCGGGCTCCGATCGTCAGCGCGTAGGCCAGATCGCCGCGGAAATCCGCAGCCTGAGGCCGCCCGAGCCCTACAAGGGCAAGGGCATCAAGTACTCGACTGAGACGATCCGGCGCAAGGAAGGCAAGAAGAAGTAGAGGCGAGAGAATCATGTCCGACCGCAATGCTCTTTTCGCCCGTCGCCAGCGGCGCACGCGCTACGCGCTGCGCCAGGCCAGCAACGGCCGTCCGCGCCTCAGCGTCTTCCGCTCGGGCAAGCACATCTACGCCCAGGTCATCGACGACCGTAAGGGTGTCACCCTGGCTGCCGCGTCGACGCTCGACAAGGACGTCCGGGGCGCGCTCAAGACCGGCGCCGACAAGGGCGCTGCGACCGAAGTTGGCAAGCTGATCGCCGCTCGCGCCGTTGCGGCCGGGGTGAAGGAAGTCATCTTCGACCGCGGTGGATACACGTATCACGGCCGCATCGCTGCGCTGGCCAATGCCGCCCGTGAGGGCGGCCTGTCGTTCTGATCGGGAGTTAGATTATGGCTCGTTCACCCGGTGGTTCCGGCCGTTCCCCGCGCGATCGCGATCGGCCCCGCGACCGCGACGAGGACAACGAACTGACCGACAAGCTCGTCACGATCAATCGCGTCGCGAAGGTCGTGAAGGGTGGTCGTCGGTTCGCCTTCGCCGCTATCGTCGTCGTCGGTGACCAGCGTGGTCGTGTCGGCCACGGCGCCGGCAAGGCCCGTGAGGTTCCCGAGGCGATCCGCAAGGCCACGGAGGCCGCCAAGCGCGGACTGATCCGCGTGCCGCTGCGCGACGGCCGTACCCTGCATCACGACGTGAAGGGCCGCTTCGGCGCCGGCAAGGTGACGCTGCGCGCTGCCCCGGCCGGTACCGGCATCATCGCCGGCGGTCCGATGCGCGCCATCTTCGAGACGCTGGGCATCAAGGACATCGTTGCCAAGTCGGTCGGCACGTCCAACCCGCACAACATGATCAAGGCGACCTTCAAGGCGCTGGATCAGCTCAACTCGCCGCGCATGGTCGCGACGCGCCGCGGCAAGAAGGTCGGTGACCTGCTCGGCCGCCGTGACGAGACGACCGCGGAAGCGGCCGCTTAAGGAACCGGACCATGGCCAAGGGCAAGACCATCAAGATCACCCAGACCGGCAGCCACATCGGCCGGACGGAAGACCAGCGCGGGACGCTGATCGGCCTGGGTCTGAACAAGCGCCATCGCACTCGTGAGCTCGTGGATACGCCCGAAGTGCGCGGCATGATCAACAAGGTGCGCCATCTCGTGCGCGTCGAAGAGGAAGCGCGCTAGGCCCTTTGGGTTTCGGCGCGGAGGTAGAAGACCATGAGACTGAACGAGATCTCCGACAATCCGGGCGCCCGCAAGGGTCGCATGCGCGTCGGCCGCGGTATCGGCTCCGGCAAGGGCAAGACCGCGGGGCGCGGCGTCAAGGGCCAGAAGTCGCGTACCGGCGTGGCCATCAAGGGCTTCGAGGGCGGCCAGATGCCGCTCTACCGGCGTATCCCGAAGCGTGGCTTCCGTCCGCCGCACCAGAAGAGCTACCAGGTCGTCAACCTGGGCACTCTTCAGAAGGCGATCGACGACAAGAAGCTCGATGCCGGCAAGCTGATCGACGCCGAGGCGATGCTGGCGGCCGGTCTGTTCAAGAATGCCGCGGATGGCGTCCGCCTCCTTGGCAAGGGCGAACTCAAGACCAAGATCGACGTGAAGGTTGCGGGCGCCTCGGCGTCGGCGATCGCCGCGGTCGAGAAGGCCGGTGGCAAGGTCGAACTGCCGCCCAAGCCCGTGGCCGAAGCGGCCTGATCCGGACGGCGTCTACGGGGGCGTCGTTTCCCCCTGGTGTCGTTCACGCGTGAGGTTCCATGGCATCCGCCGCCGAGCAACTAGCATCCAACCTGAACTGGGGTTCGATCGGTAGGGCGACCGAGCTGAAGAAGCGCCTGTGGTTCACCGTGGCCGCACTCGTTGTCTTCCGTATCGGCGCCTACATCCCGGTCCCCGGAGTCGATCCGGCCGCCCTGGCCGAGATCTTCAAGCAGAATGCCGGCGGGATCGCTGGTCTGCTCGACGTTTTCTCGGGCGGCTCTATCGGCCGCATGTCGGTGCTTGCGCTCAGCATCATGCCGTACATCTCGGCCTCCATCATCATGCAGATCCTGACGACGGTGGTACCGTCGCTCGAGGCGCTGAAGAAGGAAGGCGAGGCGGGCCGGAAGAAGATCAACCAGTACACCCGCTATGGCACGGTGGTCCTGGCGACCTTCCAGGCCTATGGCATTGCCGTCGGACTGGAGAGCCAGGTCGCCACGGCCGGCCCGGTCGTGATCGACCCCGGTGTCTTCTTCCGCTTCGTCACCATCGTGACCCTGGTCGGTGGCACGCTGTTCCTGATGTGGCTGGGCGAGCAGATCACGGCGCGCGGCGTCGGCAACGGCGTCTCCCTGATCATTTTCGCCGGTATCGTCGCGGCCCTGCCGGACGCGCTGGTGCAGACCCTCGAGCTCGGCCGCACCGGCGCCCTGTCGGCGCTGTTCATCATCGCGCTGGTAATCGGGATCGTGGTGGTCGTGGCGGTGGTCGTCTTTGTCGAGACCGCGCAGCGACGAATCGTCGTCCAGTATCCCAAGCGCCAGGTCGGCAACCGCATGTATGGCGGCGAGGCCTCTCACCTGCCGCTCAAGATCAATACAGCCGGCGTCATCCCGCCGATCTTCGCGTCGTCCCTGTTGCTGTTCCCGGCGACCATCGCCTCTTTCCAGGGGGCGGGCGAGCCGGGCTGGATCCAGTGGTTCTCCACCTATCTCGGCCACGGCCAGCCGGCCTATCTGATCGCCTACATCGGCCTGATCGTGTTCTTCTGCTTCTTCTACACGACCGTCGTGTTCAATCCGACGGACACGGCGGATAACCTCAAGAAGAACGGCGGCTTCATTCCCGGCATTCGTCCCGGCAAGAACACGGCCGAGTATCTCGAGTACATCCTGAACCGGCTGACGGTCATCGGTGCGCTCTACCTCTCGGCGGTTTGTATTCTGCCCGAGCTGCTGATTGCCCGCGGCGGCGTGCCCTTCTACTTCGGCGGCACCAGCCTCCTGATCGTGGTCTCGGTGACGCTCGACACGGTGACCCAGGTGCAGGCGCACCTGCTCGCTCACCAATATGAGGGCCTCATCAAGAAGGCTCGCCTGAGGGGCAAGGGCCGATGAACATCATTCTTCTGGGACCGCCGGGCGCCGGCAAGGGGACGCAGGCCCAGCGGCTGCAGCAGGAGCGGGGGCTGATCCAGCTCTCGACAGGCGACATGCTTCGGGCGGCCGTCGCCTCGGGCAGCGAACTCGGCCAGAAGGCCAAGGGCATCATGGAACGGGGCGAACTGGTTCCCGACGAGCTGATGGTCGGCCTGATCAAGGACCGGATCGCCCAGCCGGACTGCGCCAAGGGCTTCATCCTGGACGGGTTCCCGCGCACCGAGGCCCAGGCCAAGGCGCTGGACAAGATGCTGGCCGAGACTTCCCGGAAGCTCGACCGGGTGATCGAGATGGAAGTCGACGAGAAGGCGCTGACCGAACGCATCGTCGGCCGGTTTTCCTGCGCCAAGTGCGGCGCGGGCTACCACGACACGTTCAAGCGGCCGAAGGTCGATGGGGCCTGCGACGTCTGCGGCTCCAACGAATTTACGCGCCGCAAGGATGATAATGCAGAGACCATGAAGACTCGCATGGCCGCCTACAGGGCTCAGACCGAGCCCTTGTTGCCCTACTACAGCGCCCGAGGGGTGCTGCGGAAGGTCGACGGGATGGCCGCGATGGACGAGGTTTACCGCCAGATCACGGAGGTTTTGGCGGGGACTTGACAAGGGTGAGTTCCATTGACTCGGAGGCGCGGATACATATAATCGCGCGCTTTTCCGGGGCCAGCGGAACATGTGACGGGCGCGCGCGAGCGCGCCATAAGTCTTTGAAGGAGTTGGGACTTTGGCTCGTATAGCCGGTGTGAACATTCCGACCGCCAAGCGTGTCGTGATCGGACTTCAGTACATCCACGGGATCGGTGCGGCGAAAGCCAAGGAGATCTGTGGAAAAGTCGGGATCGAGGAGTCGCGCCGCGTGAACACGCTAAGCGACGACGAAGTCATCCGCATCCGCGAGGCCATCGACCGTGACTACACGGTCGAGGGCGATCTGCGTCGCGAAGTAGCGATGAACATCAAGCGCTTGATGGACCTCGCCTGCTATCGCGGCCTGCGCCATCGTCGCGGCCTGCCGGTCCATGGCCAGCGCACGCATACCAACGCGCGCACCCGCAAGGGTCCGGCCAAGCCGATCGCCGGCAAGAAAAAAGTGACGAAGTAAGAGGGGATCAGGGTCATGGCCAAAGCTGCAGCCGCCACCGGCGCCGCGCGTCCCCGTCGCAAGGAGCGCAAGAACATCATCGCGGGCGTCGCCCACGTGAACGCCTCGTTCAACAATACGATCGTGACGATCACCGACGCGCAGGGCAATGCCATCGCCTGGTCGTCCTCGGGCCAGCAGGGTTTCAAGGGGTCGCGCAAGTCGACCCCGTTCGCCGCGCAGATGGCCGCCGAAGGCGCCGGACGCAAGGCGATGGAACACGGCATGCGCACGATCGAGATCCTGGTGCGCGGGCCGGGTTCGGGGCGTGAGTCGGCGCTCCGCGCGCTGCAGGCCGTCGGCCTCGCCGTGACGTCGATCCGCGACGTGACGCCGATCCCGCACAACGGCTGCCGTCCGCCGAAGCGTCGTCGCGTCTGATTTCGAGTGGAGGCGGCGCCTTGGGCGCCGCCCGCTCTTGAAGAATGTGTTGCGGGTCCTGCGGGGCTCGCATGAACCGGTCTAGAGGGGTAACCCACGTGCTTCAGAAGAACTGGCAGGACCTGATCAAGCCGGAGAAGCTTGTCACCGAAGCCGGCGTCGATCCCGGTCGCGTCGCGACCATCGTCGCCGAGCCGCTCGAGCGCGGTTTCGGTCTCACGCTCGGCAACGCGCTGCGTCGCGTCCTCCTGTCGTCGCTCCAGGGTGCTGCCGTCACGTCGATCAAGATCGACAACGTGCTGCATGAATTCTCGTCGATTCCCGGCGTCCGCGAGGATGTGGTCGACATCGTGCTGAACATCAAGGCGATGGCCGTGAAGATGCAGGGCGACCGTCCGCAACGTCTTTACCTTCGCGCCGTCGGCCCCGGTGAAGTCACCGCGGGCATGATCGAACTGCCCGGCGACGTCCAGATCATGGATGCCAAGCACCTGATCTGCACGCTCGACGACGGCGCCTCGATCTCGATGGAGCTCATGGTCGCCACCGGCAAGGGCTACGTCCCGGCCTCGGCGAACCGTCCGGAGGACGCGCCGATCGGCCTGATCCCGGTCGACTCGGTGTTCAGCCCCGTCAAGCGCGTCTCCTACAAGATCGAGAACAGCCGCGTCGGCCAGGTCACCGACTACGACCGGCTGTCGATGACGGTCGAGACCAACGGCACGACGATGCCGGCGGACGCCGTGGCGCTTGCCGCCCGCATCCTGCAGGACCAGCTGCAGCTCTTCATCAACTTCGAGGAGCCGCGCGAGGTCCGCAAGGAAGAGCAGCAGGACGACTTCCCGTTCAATCGCAATCTGCTGCGCAAGGTCGACGAGCTGGAGCTGTCGGTCCGTTCGGCCAACTGCCTGAAGAACGACAACATCATCTACATCGGCGATCTGGTTCAGAAGACCGAGGCGGAGATGCTGCGCACGCCGAACTTCGGCCGCAAGTCGCTGAACGAGATCAAGGAAGTGCTGGCCGGCATGGGCCTTCACCTGGGTATGGAAATCCCGGGCTGGCCGCCGGACAACATCGAGGAAATGGCCAAGCGGCTGGAAGAGCCGTACTAGGCCGGTAGAAGGAAATAAGTCATGCGTCACAATAATCGCGGCCGGAAGTTCCACCGCACCGCTGAGCATCGCAAGGCGATGTTCATGAATCTCGCCGGTGCCCTCATCAAGCACGAGCAGATCACGACCACGCTGCACAAGGCGAAGGACCTGCGTCCGATCGTCGAGAAGCTGGTTACGCTTGGCAAGCGCGGCGGCCTGCATGCGCGCCGTCAGGCGATCGGCTTCCTGCGCGATCCGTACGTTGCCGACAAGCTCTTCACGACGCTCGGACCGCGCTACTCCAAGCGCAACGGCGGCTATCTCCGCGTCCTGAAGGCGGGGTACCGCTTCGGCGACGCCGCCGAGATGGCCGTGATCGAGTTCGTCGAGCGCGACACCTCCGCCAAGGGCCAGGACAGCGGCCCGTCGGCCGACAAGTCGGAGCAGCAGGAAGCGGCGTAAGCCTCTTTCGCCTCATCGAATTGAAAACGCCCGCTCGAAAGAGCGGGCGTTTTTCTTGATGAGTGGCGTGCCCCCGTCGGAAGGCTAAGCTGGGGCATGAGCTTCACCTTCAGGACGGCCAAATCATCGGAATGCGCCGACGCCGACCGCGTCCTGCGCGCCGCGTTCACACCCTATCTCGCGAAGCTCGGGCGCGAGATTCCGCCCGACTATTACAGGTGGCTGCCGGCTTCGATCGAACGGGGCGACGTGTTCGTCGCAGACGAGGATGGCCGGGTCGTCGGCATCGCAGCCACCGAGCGGCGACCGGCGGAACTCTTCCTCGACCGGCTGGCCGTCGATCCGTCGAAGCAGGGCACAGGCCTCGGACGCTGGTTGTTGCAGCGGCTCGACGAAGTCGCTCGTGTGCGAGGCGACCGTGCCGTGACGCTTGTAACCGCCGAGATGATGGATCATCTCATCAGGCTCTATGGCACCCACGGCTTCGAGATCGTCCATCGTGGGCTGCCGGACCATGGCAAGGACGCGCATATGCGCGTCCACATGATGAAGCGGCTGTAGTGGCCTTCCCTAGAACTGCTCCTCGGACAGAACGAACACCGTCCGTCCCGCCGCCTTGAGGGGGCCGAGCTCGGCCAGCGCCGGGGGCAGGATGACCTCGGCATAGAAGCGCGCCGTCACCAGCTTGGCTTCGAGGAAGGCGGGATCGCCGTCGCGCTGCTCCAGCCGGGTCTGGGCGACCAGCGCGCCGCGGGCCAGCAGCCAGCCGCCCAGGGCGGTACCGGCCAGCCGCAGGAACGGCACCGATCCCGCGAGCGCGTTCACCAGTTCGGCCTTGACCGACTGTGCCACCCATCGGGTCGCGTCCTCCAGCGCGTCGGCTGCGGCCACGAGGCCGGCGCGGATCGCCTCGATATCGTCACCGGGCGCGGCCTTCATCTCCTCGGCCGTGGCGCGCATCTCGGCGACCAGCGCCAGCATGGTCTCGCCGCCGTCCTTGGCGACCTTGCGGCCCACCAGGTCGCGCGCCTGGATGCCGTTCGTGCCCTCGTAGATCGGCAGGATGCGGGCGTCGCGCAGGTGCTGCGCCGCGCCGGTCTCCTCGACGAAGCCCATGCCGCCGTGGATCTGCACGCCGGTCGAGGCGATTTCGTTGCCGAGGTCGGTGAACCAGGCCTTCACGATCGGGATCAGGAGATCGACCCGGTCCTGGATCTTGCGCCCGGCCGCCTTGTCGGGCTGCTTCAGCGCGCCGTCGATGCCGGCGGCAGTGTAGTAGCCCAGGGCCCGCATTGCCTCGATCTGGGCGCGCATGCTCATCAGCATGCGGCGGACGTCGGCATGATGCACGATCGACACGGAAGCGGGGGCGGCGCTGCCGTCGTCCTTCGATTGGACGCGGGAACGGGCGAAGGCGGCCGCCTGCTGGTAGGCACGCTCGGCGATGGCCAGACCCTGGATGCCGACCGACAGGCGGGCGTTGTTCATCATGGTGAACATGTAGGAGAGGCCGCGGCCTTCCTCGCCGACGAGGTAGCCGACAGCGCCGCCATCGTCGCCGAACGACATCACGCAGGTCGGGCTGGCATGGATGCCGAGCTTGTGCTCCAGCGACACGCAGCGCAGGTCGTTGCGCTTGCCCAGCCCGCCGTCGGGACCAGCCAGGAACTTCGGCACGATGAACAGCGAGATGCCGCGCACGCCCGCGGGCGCGTCCGGGGTGCGGGCCAGCACGAGGTGGACGATGTTCTCGGCCATGTCGTGCTCGCCATAGGTGATGAAGATCTTCTGGCCGCTCACGAGATAATGGTCGCCGTTCTTCACCGCGCGGCTCTTGAGCTGGCCGAGGTCGGAGCCGGCCTGCGGCTCCGTGAGGTTCATCGTCCCGGTCCATTCGCCGGAGATCATCCTGGGCAGATAGGTCGCCTTCTGTTCTTCCGATCCGTGGTGGTGGATGGCGTCGATCGCGCCCTGGTTCAGCAGCAGCACCAGCCCGAACCCCATGTTGGCGGCCTGCCACATCTCCTGCACGGCGGTTGCCAGCAGCCACGGCATGCCCTGGCCGCCGAATTCCGGATCGAACGGCAGGGAGTTCCAGCCGCCCTCGACGAATTCCTTGTAAATGGCGGCGAAGCCCGGTGCGGTGCGGACCACGCCGTTCTCGAGCCTGGCGCCGACCTTGTCGCCCTCGCGGTTGAGCGGGGCGAGGCCAGCGCCGGCCAGCTTGCCGGCTTCCTCGAGCACGGCATCGATCGTGTCATCCGTCGCGTGCTCGTAACCCGGTAGCGCGGCGACGCCGGACAGGCCGGCCACTTCGCGCAGGGCGAAACGCATGTCAGCCAGCGGGGCAGTGTAAGTCATGTGAATTCCTCCGTTCCGCAATATGCCGCGCTCGGTCGCTTTTGGCGACCGGCTCGGCTATTTTGGAGGCCACATGACAAACACAGTCCTGCTGTCGATCGACGGCCCCATCGCCACCATCACGCTGAATGACCCGGCGAAGCACAATCGCCTCAACCCCGAGGGGCTGAAGCTGCTGCGTGAGGCAGTGGAAAAGGTCGACGCCGATCCGGCCGTGCGCGCCACCGTGATCACGGGCTCCGGCGACAAGACCTTCTGCTCCGGCTACGATCTCGGCTCGATCCCGGCCGGCGAGCGCAAGGACGAAGGCGGCGACAACACCTTCGAAGTCGTCATGGACCGCATCGAGGCGATGCGCATGCCGACCCTGTGCGCCCTGAACGGCGGCGTCTATGGCGGCGCCACCGACCTGGCGCTGGCCTGCGACTTCCGTCTCGGCGTGAAGGGCATGCGCTTCTTCATGCCGGCGGCCCGCTTCGGTCTCCATTATTATCCGAGCGGGCTACGCCGCTACACGCAGAAGGTGAGCCCGAGCTTCGCCAAGCGTGCCTTCCTGCTCTCGGAAGATTTCCACGACACTGAACTCCTGGCGGTCGGCTATCTAGACTGGCTGGTCGAGCGCGCGGAGTTCAAGGACAAGGTCGCCGAGAAGGCCGCGCGGCTGGCAGGCCTCGCACCGCTCTCAATGTCCGGCATGAAACGCGCCATCGAACAGTTCGCCCAGGCAGCGCCCGACATGCCCTCGATCCGCCAGACCCAGCGGGCCTGCGCCAACTCTGACGATCTCAAGGAAGGGCTGACCGCGCTCGGCGAGCGTCGGACCCCGACCTTCAAGGGCCGTTGAAGCCGGCGCCGGCACCTGATCGTGCCGGTTGTCCCAAGATTGCCGCTATTCAATGCAGGATGCCGGCAGTATCTGAGGCTGTGCCGAAAGCCGCCTGGCGAGGTATCTTGCCGCCTGACGGCCAATCGAGACATGGCCGCTGAATCGAAGAGACCATGCAACGCCGCCTAGCCGCCATCGTCCATGCCGACCTCGCCGGGTTCACCCGGATGATGGAAGGCGCCGAGACACGCACGTTCCGCCATCTCAAGTCGGCCCAGATCGAAGTCTGGCGGCCGGCCATCGACGCCGGACGCGGCCGGCTGGTCGGTACGGCGGGTGATGCCATGCTGGCGGAGTTCGGCTCGGCCGTCTCGGCGGTCGCGGCGGCCATCGACATCCAGGAGCGGATGGCGCAGTTCAACGACTTGCTCAGCGAGGAGCAGCGCATGCTGTTCCGCGTCGGCGTGCATCTCGGCGAAGTCATCATCGACGACGAGGACCAGAACATCTTCGGCGACGGCGTCAATCTGGCCGCCCGCATCCAGACGCTGGCCGAGCCCGGCGGCATCGCGGTCTCGCGCGCCGTTCGCGATCTCGTCGAGCTGCGCACCGAGTACGCCTTCCATGACGGAGGCGAGCATCAGCTGAAGAACGTCAGCCGCTCGGTGCAGGTTTTCCATGTGCGTCGGGCGAAGCTCGTGTCTCCCGGGACCACGACGCGCATGGTGCCGCAGATCACCCTGCGCTTCGAGGGGGCGGATTCGGCCGGCCGCAAGCACGCGTTCGAAGTGTCGATGGAGAAGCTGGTCGGTCAGTCGCAAGGCGTGTGCATCGGTCGGGCCGCCGACCAGTGCGAACTGGTCGTGCCGCACCCGACCGTGTCGCGCCGGCATGCCAGGCTGAGCGTCGCGGGCGAGGCGCTGCAGGTCGAGGATCTCGGCTCGACCAACGGGACCGCGGTCAATGGCACGGTCCTCAAGGCAGGTGCGCCGACCGCCCTGCAGGCAGGGTCGAAGTTGCGGCTCGGCGATGTCGAGCTGGTCCTTCATCACACCTAGCGGCGTGCAACCTCCATGAACGAGCCCACGACCCTGTCCGGCGCCACGCCGCCCGAGGTCGACTACGTCTCGCTGAAGGCCGGCCAGCTGATCGGCCGCTACGAGATCGTGTCGGTGCTGGGACAGGGCGGCTTCGGCATCACCTATCGCGCCCGAGACGTGCAACTGGGCCGCGAGGTCGCGATCAAGGAGTACCTGCCATCGGCATTGGCGGTGCGCCAGGACGGCTCCACAGTGCTGCCGCGCACGACCAAGATGGCCGACGATTTCGGCTGGGGGCGTGACCGCTTCGTCACCGAGGGCCGGACGCTCGCCAGCCTGCATCGCGTGCCGGCGATCGTGCAGGTCTTCGATTTCCTCGAGGCCAACGGCACGGCCTACATCGTGATGGAGCTCCTGAGCGGCGCGACGCTCGAGGAGCGAATCAACACCGGCGGCAGGCTGAAGCCCGAGGAAGTCGATCGCATCCTGTGGCCGCTGTTGGACGGGCTCGAGCAGGTCCATGCCGCGGGCTTCCTGCATCGCGACATCAAGCCGGCGAATATCCTGCTCGACGCCGCCGGCAATCCGACCCTGATCGACTTCGGCGCGTCGCGCGCGGCCATGGTCGGCCGGACGGCGGCGATGACGGCGATCTTCACGCCGGGCTATGCCGCGGCCGAACAGATGACGTCGGCCAAACAGGGACCCTGGACCGATATCTACGGTCTTGCCGCCACGATCTATCACGCCATCGCCGGCAAGGCGCCGCCGAACGCCTTCGACCGCATGTTGGACGATTCCTACGAGCCGCTGGGCAAGCTGGCGCCCGCGGGCTTCTCGCCGGGCGTGCTGGCCGGCGTCGATGCCGGCCTGACGGTGGCGGCGCGCGACCGTCCGCAGTCGATTTCCGGCTGGCGACCCATCCTTGGCATGACGGCCGCGCCAGAGCCAAACGCCACCATGGTGATGGGGAAGGGCGACGACGCGCCGGCTGCGCGCGTGTCCGTTCTCGGACCCGCGACCGTGTCGCCGACTGTTCCGCCCCCGCCTGCTGCGAAGAGCCGGACCGGCATGTGGGCCGGCATCGCGGCGGTCGTCCTGCTGGCGGTCGGGGGCGGCGGCTATTATGCGATGGCCACGCGTGGGCCCGACCCGGAGATGGTGAAGGCGCGCGCCGCGGCCGAAGCGGCCGAGGAGGGGCGTCGCAAGGCGGCGGAGGAAGCCGAGAAGCTGCGCGCCGAGAAGGCCGAACAGGAAGCCAAGGCAAAGGCCGAGCAGGAGGCCAAAGCGAAGGCGGAGCAGGACGCCAAGACACAAGCCGATCTCGCGGCCCGGCAGAAGGCCGAAGCGGATGCCGCCAAGCGCCAGATCGAAGAAGAGACGCGGCGCAAGGTCGAGGCCGAAATCGCCGATAAGAAGCGTGCCGACGAGGAGGCGCAGCGCAAGGCCACCGAGGAGGCCGCTGCCCGGCAGAAGGCGATCGAGGATGCACGGAAGGCGACCGAGTTCGTCGCTGGCAACTTCGACCATTTCGGCAAGACGCTGATGATGATCGGCCTCAAGGACCGCACGGGCGAGATCAGGTTGCAGGGGGTCGACGTTGTGGACGATCCGGCGCTTCACAAGCTTGCAGCCGATTCGCTGGCGGCCCAGCCACGCAACCTGCGTTGCCGGCAGACCGATCGCCTGACCGACGGCACGCCGCTCTATCGCTGCCTCATCACCAAACGAAACTCCAAGGATCCGCTCGCCGACATTCCAGATTCCGATCGCGACGACCTCGCGCTCGTCCTGGTACGGACCGGCCTGCTGCTGGCCTCGTGCGACGCACCGCGCTCCTATGCGGATGCGGAGGACGACGCTCGTGGCGGCAAGCAGTATCTCTGGAGTAGAGTGAACGTTCCTGAATACAAAAGGAGATGCTCCAGATGACTGCAGTGACTGCTGACACGGCCTTCTTCTCCGGCAGGAAGATCGTCGTCCGGATCGTAGGCGTGGTTGCAGCCCTCGGGCTCGTGGCCGCCTGCACGAACGATCGCGGTCAGCCGACCAACCAGACGACCGGCACCGTCATGGGTGCGGCGCTGGGCGGTGTCGTTGGCGGTCTGGCCTTCGGGTCGGTCGGCGGCGCAGTCGGTGGTGCGCTGGTGGGCGGCCTGGCCGGCAATCTCGTCGGCCGCGCGCTCGATGAACAGGAGCGCCGCCGCCTGGCCGAAGCCACGCAGTATGCGTTCGTCGCCGAGAACAACGTGCCGACCACCTACACGGTCGAGCCGGCCAAGACCGCCTCGTCCCCTGCGCCGACGGCGCCGCCGACCGTGGTGAGTGCCAAGCCCGTCGCGCCGGCGACCAGCCGCGCCGACGGCAGCACCTGCCGGCCGATCGAACTGACGGCGACCAAGAACGGCCAGACCACGACCGAGACAACGACCTTCTGCAAGTCGGCGGGATCGCAGGAGCTGAAGCCCGTCTCCGTCTGATCGGCCGATTTTTTCCTGAACGGAACGGCCGGCGGTCCCTGATCGCCGGCCGTTTTCGTGTGCGGTGGGCTGGTCCTATCGACACAACTCGGTCATTTTCCTGAGCGAGGAGAGAGGCATGGCAGGCAATCGACAGGCAGCGAAACTGCGGGAACTCCTGGCGCGGGGCGAGTTCATCCTGGCGCCGGGCATTTACGACGGCATCTCCGCGCGCGTCGCGGACCGCATGGGCTTTCCCGCTCTCTACATGACGGGCTACGGCGCCACGGCCTCGATGCTGGGCCTGCCCGATGCCGGGCTGGCGACCTATTCTGACATGTTGGGCCGTGCCGAGATGATCTGTTCGGTGGTCGAGACGCCGCTCATCGCCGATGCCGACACGGGCTATGGCGGTTTGCTGAACGTCCAGCGCACGATCCGCGGCTACGAGGCGGCAGGGGTCGCCGCGATTCAGATCGAAGACCAGGAGATGCCCAAGAAGTGCGGCCATACGCCGGGCCGGCGCGTGGTGCCGGCCGAGGACATGGCGCTCAAGATCAGGGTCGCGGCGGACGCGCGCCGCCACGAGGAGACGCTGATCGTGGCACGCACCGATGCGCGCACGGCGCTGGGGCTCGATGAGGCGCTGCGCCGCGCCAGGCTCTACGAGGAGGCTGGCGCCGACATCATCTTCGTCGAGTCACCGGAGAGCGAAGCCGAGCTGCAGCGCATCGGCAAGGAAGTGAGCAAGCCGCTGCTCGCCAACATGGTCGAGTTCGGCAAGACGCCGCGCGCCGAGGTCGACCGGCTGAGGAAATGGGGCTTCGATCTGGCGATCTATCCGGTGCTGGGCTTGAGCGTCGCCGCCGAGGCGATGCGGCGGTCTTTCGCGCACCTGAAGGACAGCGGGACCAGCGTTGGCGATCCGCTGCCGCAATACCAGGACATCCACGGGCTGATGGGATTCCCCGAGGTCTGGGATTTCGAGAAGCGTTGGGCGACATGAACGGCAAGCAGTTCCTCGAGCTTCTGGCGCGCCTGCCGGCCCGTGTCTGGATTCAGGCGATCGTGGGTCTGATCGCCTTTATCGTGCTGGCGGTCCTGGGCTTCGCCGTGATCGCAGGTGTCGCCGCGGTCGGGCTCGTGCTGCTGCTGGCTTTCAAGGCGAAGCGCTGGATCCTGAGTTTCTTTCGCCGCGACATCGAGCCCGCTCCGCCGGCCCGTCACCACGACGGCAATGTCACCGACGTCCAGTTCGAGATCGTCGACCGAAGCAACGACCGCACTCCGCGGCCGTAGCGTATCATTGGAGCGCGCAAATCCAGTTGCGCGCTCCAATGATCCCTAAACGCGAACGATCTTTCCCGGGTTCATCAGGTTTTGCGGATCGAGCGCGCGCTTGATCGTGCGCATCGTGTCGATCTCGACCTGGCTGCGATAGTGGGCGAGCTCGTCGACCTTGAGCAGGCCGATGCCGTGTTCGGCCGAGATCGATCCGCCGTAGCTCACGACCAGATCGTAGACGGCGGCGTTCACGGCATGGGTGTGCGGCAGGAAGCGTGCCTTGTCCCAGCCGGCCGGCGCCTGGCAGTTGAAATGGAGGTTGCCGTCGCCGACATGACCGAAGGTCACCGGCCGGCATTCGGGCAGCGCCTTCTTCATCGCCGCCAGGCCTTCGGTGACGAAGGAAGGGATCCGGCTGACCGCGACGGAGATGTCGTGCTTCACGGAGGGGCCTTCCTTCTTGGAGGCTTCCGTGTGGTTCTCGCGCAGGGCCCACAGCGCACGAGCCTGCGTCTCGTTCTGGGCGATGGTGGCGTCGAGGACGAGGCCCTGTTCCATCGCCTCGCCGAGATAGGCTTCCATCTTTTCGCGCAGGCCGGCCGCGTTCTCACCTTCGCGACGCGCGCGCGTGGAGGACCACTCGAATAGAACGTACCAGTCGTGCTTCTCGCCGAGCGGATCGGCCGCGCCCGGAATGTGCTGCAGCACAAGGTCTATGCCCTGGCGGCCCATCAGCTCGCAGGAGGTGACGTTGTCCTCGGACGCGGCATGCGCGCCGCTCAGCAGGGCGACGGCGGCCTCCGGCGAGGGGACGGCCACCCAGGCGGTGGCAACGTCCTTGGGCTTGGGCCACAGCTTCAGCACCGCGCGCGTGATGATGCCCAGGGTGCCCTCGGCGCCGAGATAGAGGTCGCGCAGGTCGTAGCCGGTATTGTCCTTCTTGAGCGCCCGCAGTCCGTTCCAGATCTCGCCCTGGGGTGTCACCACTTCGAGGCCGAGCACAAGCTGGCGGGCGTTGCCGTAGTGCAGCACCTGCACGCCGCCGGCATTGGTCGAGAGGTTACCGCCGATCGAGCAGCTTCCTTCGGCGGCCAGCGACAGCGGGAACAGCCGGTCGTTTGCCGCCGCCGTTTCCTGGACGGTCTTCAGGATGACGCCCGCCTCGACCGTCATCGTATAGCCGATCGGATCGATATCGGTGATGCGGGTCATGCGGTTGAGCGAGAGCACGATCTCGCGGCCCTTCTCGTGCGGGATGCCGCCGCCGACCAGGCCGGTATTGCCACCCTGCGGCACCACCGAGACGGTTTCCGCAGCGCAGAGCTTCACGACGTCCGCGACTTCCTGCGTATTGGCCGGCCGCACGACGGCGAGCGCGTTGCCCACGAAGCTCTCGCGCCAGTCGGTGACGTAGGGGTGCTTGCCCCGTTCGTCGACGATAAGGCCCTTGTCACCGACGATGGCGCGCAGCTTTTCGACGAAGTCGCTCATCAGATACGCAGCACCTTGCCGGGGTTCATGATGTTCTTCGGATCGAGTGCGCGCTTGATGGTGCGCATCGTGTCGAGTTCGATCCGGCTGCGGTAGTGCGCAAGCTCGTCGAGCTTGTCGATGCCGATGCCGTGCTCGGCCGAGATCGAGCCGTCGAGGCTGGTCACCAGGTCGTTCACCGCGCGGGTGATGGCGGGCGAGTACTGGCTGAGCGTCGGCCGGTCCATGCCCTTCGGTCCCATGAAGGAGAAGTGGATGTTGCCGTCGCCGATATGGCCGAGCGGGTAGGGGCGGATGCTGGGCAGGATGTCCAGCGCGGCCTTGAGACCGCGCTCGATGAATTCCGGCACCTTGGAGATCGAGACCGAGATGTCGTAGCTGAGGCCCGGCCCTTCGGCTCGCGAAGCGGGGGCGACCGATTCGCGGATCACCCACATGTTGCGCGCCTGCGCCTCGCTCTGGGCGATGACGGCGTCGAGCACCCGGCCGGCTTCCATCTGGTCGGCGAGGAACTGCTCCATCTTCTCGGACATGCCCTCAGCACCCTCGGCCTTGGGACGCGCCGAGGTCCATTCGAGCAGCAGGAACCACTGCGTGTCGGCCTTGAGCGGATCCTGCGTGCCGGGGATATTGCGCAACACCATGTCGGTGCAGGTCCGGCTCATCAACTCGCACGAGCCGACATTGTCCTCGGAGGCGCCGTGCGCTTCGGACAGGATCTCGATGGCGGCCTGCGGATCGCGGATGGCGAGCCAGGCGGTCGCCACGTCCTTGGAGGCGGGCCACAGCTTCAGCACGGCCTTGGTGATGATGCCGAGCGTGCCTTCGGCGCCCATGAACAGGTGCTTGAGGTCGTAGCCGGTATTGTCCTTCTTGAGCGCGCGCAGGCCGTTCCAGATGTCGCCGTTCGGCAGCACCACTTCGAGGCCCATGACCAGGTTGCGCGCATTGCCGTAGCGCAGCACCTGAACGCCGCCGGCGTTGGTCGAGAGATTGCCGCCGATCATGCAGGAGCCCTGGGCGCCCAGGAACAGCGGGAAGAAGCGGTCATGGCTGGCCGCCGTCTCCTGCAGCGTCTGCAGCACGCAGCCCGCCTCGACGGTCATCGAGTAGCCGACCGGGTCGACGTTCAGCACCTTGTTCATGCGGCCGACCGACAGGACGATGCCGGT
>CANIEC010000070.1 GCA_947466085.1 Rhodospirillales bacterium | reverse complement strand
GGAGTTCCTCTCAGCTTCGACTTGCATTTTGTATACAATATGCCAGAGTGAGTCCAGAGATGGATGGTTCGGTTTTCCCGATTGCCCGTTCGACGCTGCCCGAGGCGGCGGCGGAACGGTTGCGCGCCCTCATCATCGAGGGTGACCTGGCGCCGGGCGCCAAGCTGAACGAACGCGAACTCAGCGAACGGCTGGGCGTGTCGCGCACGCCCCTGCGCGAAGCCTTCCGCATGCTGGCAGCCGACGGCCTGCTGGTGCAGCTGCCCAACCGGGGCGCTCAGGTGGTGGCCCTGTCGGCCGCCGACGTGCGCGGCGCCTTCGAGGTGATGGGCGCGCTGGAGGGGCTGGCGGGCGAACTCGCCGTGGCCCGGGTAACGGATGCCGACATCGCCGATCTGAGGGCGCTTCAGGGAGACATGGAGGCCGCCCATGCCGGCCGCGACCTGCCGACGTATTACCGGATCAATCGCCTGATCCATGACCGGCTGAATGCCCTCGCAGGAAACGCGGTGCTCGAGCAGACCTACCGCACGCTCAACGCAAGACTGCATGCTCTAAGGTTTCGTTCAAATCTCAACCCGGCCAAGTGGGACCTGGCGGTTGCCGAACATCGCGCGATGATCGAGGCGCTTGCGGCGCGGGATGGCGCTGCGCTACGTGACCTGCTCGTGGAGCACCTGCGTGCCAAGCAGCAGGCAGTGCTCGATTCCATGAAAAACAGGGACGACAAGAACCTTCAGGGAGGAAAAATGCCATGACGACGATGTCCAAGACTTCGCGCCGCCGGGCCCTGCAGCTCGGCCTCGCCGCCACCCTGGCCGCTCCGGCCGTGGCACGCGCCCAGCAGGGCTGGCCGCCGCAGACGATCACCTGGATCAATCCGTTCCCGGCGGGTGGCGGCACCGACGTGTTCGCCCGCCCGCTCGCCGCTCAGGTCGGCGAGCAGCTCGGCTGCCAGATCATCGTCGACAACAAGGGTGGCGCGGGCGGCACCGTCGGCGCCTCGCAGGCCGCCAAGATGAAGCCCGACGGCTCGGTGTTCTTCGTGGGCGCCATCCATCACACGATCGCGCCGTCGGTCTACAAGAACCTCGACTACGACCTCGAGAAGAACTTCGAGCCGATCACCATGATCGCGCTGGTGCCCCAGGTGATCTCGATCAACCCGAACAAGATTCCGGCGAAGACAGCGCAGGAATTCATCGCCTACGTGAAGGCCAACCCGAACAAGGTGAATTACGCGTCGCCCGGCACCGGCACCGCCCACCACCTCGCCGGAGAGCTGTTCAAGCTCGAGACCAAGACCGAGATCGTCCACGTGCCCTATCGCGGCGCGGGTCCGGCGATGCAGGACCTGCTGGCCGGCAATGCCGACATGATGTTCGACGGCATGGGCACCTCGGCGCAGCAGATCAAGGCGGGCAAGCTGCGCGGCCTCGCGGTGGCGACCACCCAGCGCTTGCCGGAGTTCCCCGACATGCCGACCGCGGCCGAGATCGGCATTCCGGCGTGGATCGTCTCGACCTGGTACGGCATGTGGGCGATCAAGGGCACGCCGAAGCCGATCGTCGAGCGCATGTATGCCGAGATCGTCAAGGCGCTCGCGGCGCCCAAGCTCCAGGCCATCTGGAAGGACCAGCTCGCCCAGACTGGCGGCGAGTCGCCGGCCGAGTTCGCCAAGCGCATCCGCGCGGAGATCGAGAAGTGGCAGAAGGTCGTCGCGACGGCCGGGATCAAGCTCGACTGAGATGGTCATGCCGCCGCTTTCTCCATTCGTAACCATGCCCTCTCCGCCCGCGTCATACGCGGGGGGAGAGAGAGGGGACCCGCGCGACGCGCAGGGAGGGAGAGGTGGGTCCGATGCCGGAGCGAGTTGGGGCGGGCGAGATGGCTGAATTGCCCGTCATTCAAAGGTCCCTCACTTCGTTCGGGATGACACCTTTTTTTGAACCGGCACACTGCGTCCGCCACGACAATGCTGTCATCCCGAACGAAGTGAGGGACCTTTCTTTTCGCCTTCATGCGGGCAGAGCGCGCGCTCTGGGGTGGCCTTGGATATGAGCAAGCTCGAACAAAATCTGCGGCGCAGCCTCAAGGGGGAGGTCCTGTTCGACCGGGCCTCACGCGGGCGCTATTCGACCGACGCGTCGATCTATCAGATCGAGCCCGTTGGTGTGGTGATCCCGCGTGACGAGGCGGACCTGGCGCTCGCCGTTGACGTGGCGCGCGATGCCAAGGCGGCGATCCTGCCGCGCGGCGCCGGCACCTCGCAGTGCGGCCAGACGGTGGGCGAGGCGCTGGTCATCGACTGTTCGAAGTATCTGCGCGAGGTGGTCGGCTTCGACAAGGCCAAGCGGCAGGTCACGGTCCAGCCCGGCATCGTGCTCGACCATCTCAACGCCTGGCTGAAGCCGCACGGTCTCTGGTATCCGGTCGATGTCTCGACCTCGGCGCAATGCACGCTGGGCGGCATGGCCGGCAACAATTCCTGCGGCTCGCGCTCGATCCGCTACGGCAACATGGTGCACAACGTCGCCTCGATCGATGCGCTGCTGGCCAACGGGGAGCGGGCGCGCTTCGGTTCGACGCGACCGGAGGACATGCCCGCCGGCGTGCGCGCCATCGCCGACAAGGTGGCGCAGCTGGCCTTCGCCGAGCGCACCGAGATCGAGCGGATGTATCCGCACGTGCTGCGGCGGGTGGGTGGCTACAACCTCGACATCTTCTTCCCGCAGTCGGAGCGGCCCTACACGACCGACAATTCGGTGAATCTCGCGCATTTGCTGGTGGGCAGCGAAGGCACGCTCGCGGTGACGGAGCGCCTCACGCTCAACCTCGCGCCGCTGCCCAAGCACAAGACGCTGGGCGTCGTGAACTTCCCGAGCTTCTACAAGGCGATGGACAGCGCCCAGCACATCGTGAAGCTGAAGCCGGCGGCCGTGGAGCTGGTCGACCGCACGATGATCGAGCTGGCGCGGGCAAATCCCGCTTTCCGGCCGGTGATCGAGCGGGCGCTGATCGGCAAGCCCGAGGCCATCCTGCTGGTCGAGTTCGCGGGCGAGGAGCGCGAAGGCCAGCTGCGCGACCTGGCGCGCCTCGTCGAACTGATGGCCGATCTCGGCATGCCGGGCAGCGTCGTGGAGATGCCGGAGCCGAAGCCGCAGTCGGAGCTGTGGGAAGTCCGCAAGGCCGGCCTCAATATCATGATGTCGATGAAGGGCGACGGTAAGCCGGTCTCCTTCATCGAGGACTGCGCCGTTCCGCTCGAACACCTCGCCGACTACACGCAGCGCCTGACCGACGTGTTCGGCAAGCACGGCACGAGGGGCACCTGGTACGCCCATGCCTCGGTCGGCACCTTGCACGTGCGCCCGATCCTCGACATGCGCCGCGATGGCGCCGAAAAGATGCGCGCGATCGCCGAGGAGGCCTCGGCGCTGGTGCGCGAATACAAGGGCGCCTTCTCGGGCGAGCATGGTGACGGGCTGGTGCGCTCGGAATGGGTGGCGTGGCAGTTCGGGCCGCGGCTCACCAAGGCGTTCGAGACGGTGAAGGACCTGTTCGATCCCGAGAACATCCTGAACCCGGGCAAGATCGTGCGGCCCTCGCGCATGGACGACCGCTCGCTGTTCCGCTTCAAGCCGGGATACGAGTCGCTCAAGTACGAGCCGGTGCTCGACTGGTCGGCCTGGAATGTCCAGACCGATCCTGTCACCGAGATCTCGACCGCACCCGGTACCGGCGGCGACCTGGCCGGCGGCTTCGCGAAGGCCGCGGAGATGTGCAACAACAACGGCCATTGCCGGAAGTTCGATGCCGGCACCATGTGCCCGTCCTTCCGCGTCACGCGCGACGAGAAGCACCTGACGCGCGGCCGGGCCAACACACTGCGCCTCGCACTGTCCGGCCAGCTCGGTTCCGAGGGCTTGCGCTCCGACGCGGTGGCGGCGGCGATGGAGCTCTGCGTGAGCTGCAAGGGCTGCAAGCGGGACTGTCCGACCGGCGTCGACATGGCGCGCATGAAGATCGAGGTGAAGTCGGCGCGCCGCATGGCCAAGGGCCTGAGCTGGCGCGACCGGCTGATCGGCGCCACGCCGTCGATGGCGCCGTATGCCCGCCGTATGCCCTGGCTGTTCAACGCGGCCTGGTTCGTGCAGTCCTATCTCGGCTTCGCCAAGCAGCGGCGCCTGCCGCAGTGGCGCGGCGATACGTTCCTGTCGACCACCGAGGTCGACGATCGCGACGCGACCGTGGTGATCTTCGCCGATACCTTCTCGAACAACTTCGAGCCCGAGATCCTGCACGCCGCCCGCCGGGTGCTGGCCGCCGCCGGCCATCGCGTGGCGGTCGCCTGGCCGACCCTCGGCGCGCCGGCTCTGTGCTGCGGCCGCACCTATCTGGCGACCGGCCAGGTGGAGCGGGCGAGGGGCGAGGCGCTGCGCACGCTGAACGCGCTCAGGCCCTTCGCGCAGAAGGGCGTGCCGATCATCGGTCTCGAACCGTCCTGCCTGTTCACCCTGCGCGACGAATTCCTGGCACTCGGCCTTGGCGAGGATGCCGAGCTGGTCGCCGGCCATGCCATGCTGTTCGAGGAGTTCCTGGCGCGCGAGAAGAGAGCAGGACGCCTCGATCTGGCGCTCCAGCCGCTGGCGGAGAAGAATGCGCTGCTGCACGGCCACTGCCACCAGAAGGCCTTTGGGGCGATGAGCGCGGTGCAGGAAGTGCTCGCGCTCGTGCCCGATCTCGCGGTTACGCCCATTGAGTCGAGCTGCTGCGGCATGGCCGGCAGCTTCGGCTACGAGGCCGAGCATTACGAGACCTCGATCGCCATGGCCGAGCTCTCGCTGCTGCCGGCGGTGCGCAAGGCCGATGCGGACACGCTGGTCGTGGCCGACGGCACCTCGTGCCGGCACCAGATCGCCGACGGGTCCGACCGACAGGCGATACACGTGGCGCAGGTGCTGGAGCGCGCCCTGGCCGCCTGATCCAATTGCGGCGCGGGCGGCCCTGTGGCACGGTCCGCGGCCTATGAAAAATCCAAGAAATCCCTATTCAAGCGCCGAGATCGACCGTGCCAGCCATGAGCGCGAGAACGATGAACGGATGATCGAGCTGGCCTCCTCGGGGGCCGCCCGCTTCGTGCCGATCGACACCGAGAAGAACCTGGTGAAGACCGGCGGCAATCCCGAGGCCGTGTTCCTTCAGGGCATGATGGGCCGCGCGATCGCCAATTCGAGCGATGTCCAGATCTTCCTGGGCTACGTCGAGGGCACGCCGTACTTCGCCGTCGACGTCACCGGCAAGGACGTGCCGCTCAAGGACCTGGGCGAGTTCGTCGACCTGCGCCAGGTGGGCCCGCTGCTGTTCGCGCGCGAAGGGTCGATCCTCGCCTATGCGCGCGGCATGACCTACTGGCACCGCCGCCATCGCTATTGCGGCGTCTGCGGCGCCACTACCAAGGTGACGCGCGGCGGCCACGTGCGCATGTGCACCAACGAGAACTGCAAGACCGAGACCTTCCCGCGCACCGACCCCGCGGTGATCATGCTGGTCCATCACGGCGACAAGTGCCTGCTGGGCCGCGGCAAGCATTTCCCGCGCGGCATGCACTCGACCCTGGCGGGCTTCGTCGAGCCGGGCGAGAGCTTCGAGGACGCGGTCGCCCGCGAGGTCTACGAGGAAGTGAAGGTCAAGGTGAAGGACGTGATCTATCGCTCGTCCCAGCCGTGGCCGTTCCCGGCGTCGGTGATGATCGGTTTCCATGCCGAGGCCGAGTCGATGGACTTCAGCGTCAACGAATCCGAGCTCGAAAGCGCACGCTGGATGAGCCGCGAGGAATTGCGCACCGAGAATCTCCCGAAGGACGGTTCCTTCTTCATGCCGCGCCGCGATTCGATCGCCCGCCGCCTGATCGAGGAGTGGCTGGGCCACGAGGCTGGACCTTCGATCAACGGCTAACCTTTCAGGGATCCCCATGACCGCCCAACTCTTCACTCCCGTCGAGCTAGGCGGCGTAACGCTGCCCAACCGCATCGTCGTCTCGCCGATGTGCCAGTATTCGGCCGTCGACGGCAGCGCCCAGCCCTGGCACGAGGTCCACTACGGCATGCTCGCCATGTCGGGGGCCGGCCTGCTCTGTCTGGAGGCGACCCATGTGGAGCGCGAGGGTCGCATCACGCAGGGCTGCCTCGGCCTCTACAGCGACGAGAACGAGGCGGCGCTGAAGCCGGTCATCGACTGGGTCCGCGGCTGGATGCCCGGCGTGAAGCTCGGCGTGCAGCTCGCCCATGCCGGCCGCAAGGCCTCGGCGCAGCGTCCGTGGAAGGGCGGCGGGCCGCTCACGCAGGCCGATGCGCCCGATCTGCCCTGGACGACCTACGGTCCGTCCGCACTGGCCTACGATCCGGATAAAAACTGGCACACGCCAGTGGCGCTCGATGCGGTCGGCCTGAAGCGCGTGAAGGAGGCCTTCGTCTCCGCCGCCGAGCGCAGTCTGCGGCTGGGCTTCGACGTGGTCGAACTGCACGGCGCGCACGGCTACTGTCTCAACCAGTTCCTGTCGCCGCTCAGCAATCATCGCACCGACGAGTATGGCGGCACCGCCGAGAAGCGCCGCCGCTTCCCGCTCGAAGTGTTCGAAGCCGTACGCAGGGTGTGGCCGTCGGAAAAGGCGCTGGGCATGCGCCTCTCGGCGGTCGAGTGGGTCGATGGCGGCATCACCCTCGAGGACACCGTCGAGACGGCTCGCCAGCTGAAGGCTCTCGGCTGCGACTTCGTCGATGTCAGCTCGGGTGGCAACGCGTCGGGCCAGAAGCTCTCGGTCGGACCCGGTTACCAGGTGTCGTTCTCGGCCCGCATCCGCAAGGAAGCCGGCATCAAGACCTGGGCCGTCGGACTGATCACCGAGCCGCTGCAGGCGGAGAAGATCATTGCGGCGGGCGAGGCCGACTGCACGGCGCATGCCCGCCCGTTCCTGCTCGATCCGCGCTGGGCGTGGAACGCGGCGCGGACGCTGGGTGCGGAAGCGCCGCCCTTGCCGTTGCCGGCGGCGCGCGCCACAACCATTCTTCCGTTCAAGCCCAAATCCGATATGGCAAAAGCGGCCGAATAGGGCTCCCGCATGTCGAGTGTGTTGCTGGCTGAAGACGAGTTCCTGATCCGCGCCGTCCTCGTCGACGCGCTGGGAGACGTGGGCGTCGAGTGCATCGAGGCGGCGACAGGACGAGAAGCTCTCGATGTCATCGAAAGCGACAGGCCGCTCGGGGCAATCATCGTCGATATCGGCCTGCCCGACATGTCGGGGGAGAAGGTGATCGAGGCGGCCGCGCTTCATCGGCCAGGCGTTCCGATCATCCGCTGCTCCGGCGCGTCGGCTCCGAGCGCTCTGTCTGCCAGCATCAAGACGCACTCGTTTCCCAAGCCCTACAGTCCGTCGGAGCTTTCAAACTTCGTGGTCTCGCTTATTGGCAGAGATCCCTAGGCGCACGTGCGGCGCCTCCTGAAACTCCAGACCTGGACGCTGCGTGGCACGACGGCGGCGGACGCATCCTTCGTTCTTCTCGCGGCGACCGTCATCGTGCCGCTCCTGTTGTTCGTCGGCGCGAGCTGGCTGGCGTACGGCGACACCCAGCGGCAATACCAGGAACGGCTGAGCCGCACCCTCGATCTTCTCTATGTCGGTGCCCGCGCCACCTTCGAGACGCCGCAGCTCGTCGTAAGCAACGTGCTCGGCCTCATCGACGACATGAACGACTCCGAGATCCGGCAGCACGAGGCCAGGCTGCACGATCAGCTCCAGCACCTCGTTCGAAGGCTGCCGCAGGTCGAGGACGTGTTCATTCTCGACAAGGAAGGCCGTCCGCTTGTCGCCGCCAACGTCTTTCCCATGCCGCCCAATGTCTCGGCCGCGGACCGGCCCTATTTCATCGCTCACCGTGACGGCAGGGAGCAGCGCTACGTCAGCGAGACGTTCCGGAGCCGGATCAAGAGCACCGACGTCTTCCAGTACAGCGAGCGGCGGCAGGCGGCAGGCGTCGGACGGCGGCTTCGACGGCGTCATCCTCGTGGCCATACCGCCGTCCTACTTCGGCAGCCTCTTCCAGCAGGCGGCAGGGGTGGACAACTACACGACGTCCCTCGTGCGTGACGATGGCGAATTGCTGGCGCGCTACCCTGCCGCTGCCGGGACGACGAGGTTCGAGCCCGGCTCGAAGTTCATGCGGGCCATCGCCGCGAACCCCGAGTCGGGCATCTACGACACGCCGCAGTCCAGCATCGACGGGGTTTCCCGTACGGTAGCCTATCGCAAGTTGCCCGACCTTCCAGTCTACGTGGCGGTGGGCGTTGCCAGCGATTCGGTCCGGGAAGCGTGGATGTACCGTATGTCGACGCACCTCCTGTTCGGCCTGCCGGCGACCCTCGCGCTGTTCGCCCTGGCGTTGCTCGCCTCGCGCCGGGCCGTGAGCCAGGCCGAGACGCTCGACCGGCTGCGCGAGGAACAGATCCGGCGGGTGTCCGTGGAGGAGAGTCTCCGCCAGTCGCAGAAGATGACGGCGGTGGGACAGCTCACGGCCGGCATCGCCCACGATTTCAACAACCTGCTCACCGGCATCGGCGGCGCGATCGAGATGGTCGGCAGGCGCGTGCCGCAACCGACGGCCGATGTCGTGCGCTTCCTCGAACTCGCCCGAACCGGCGTTTCACGGGCCGCCACGCTAACCCAGCGGCTGCTGGCATTCGCCCGCCAGCAGCCCCTGCAGATCGAGTCGGTCGACGCCAACCGGCTGGTCACCGGCATGTCGGAGCTGTTGCGTCGCACCCTCGGCGAGACCGTGCAGATCGAGACTGTCCTGGGGGGTGGCCTGTGGCGTGCGAGTGCCGATCCGGCCCAACTCGAGGCTGCGATCCTCAATCTGGCGATCAACGCGCGCGATGCCATGCCGGGCGGCGGGACGCTCACGATCGAGACGGCCAACGCCCATCTCGACGACGCCTATGCCGCGGCCAATGCCGAGGTCACGCCGGGCCAGTTCGTGATGATCGCCGTGTCGGACACCGGCACCGGCATGGATCAGCAGATCATCGGCCGGGCCTTCGAGCCCTTCTTCACCACCAAGGAGCGTGGCCAGGGCACCGGGCTCGGCCTCAGCATGACCTATGGCTACGTCAAGCAGATCGGCGGCCATCTGAAGATCTACAGCGAACTCGGCCACGGTTCGACGGTGAAGATTTATCTTCCGCGGACCCAGGCCGACGTGACGACCGCCGCCGACCTCGCGCCCGCGGTCAGTGCCGCGGCAGGGGCAGGGCCGGTCGTGCTGGTCGTCGAGGACGATCCCGTCGTGCGGGAGTTCGCCGTGGCCGCCTGCCGGGAATGCGGCTGCACGGTGCATGAGGCCGGCGATGGCGAGCAGGCTTTGCGCGTCCTCGACAAGCACAGCGACATCGCTCTCCTGTTCACCGATGTCGGCCTGCCTGGCGGCATGAACGGCCGTCAACTGGCTGGAGCGGCGGTGGCGCGCAGGCCCGATCTCAAGGTTCTCTACATGACGGGGTACACGGCCAATGCGATCGTTCATCACGGTGTCATCGATGCCGGCGTGAACCTCCTCGGCAAGCCATTCTCCGTTTCGGCGCTCGCGGCCAAGATCAAGGGCATGGGCTTCTAGCGCCGGGCGCGTTACCCTGCGGAAGCGATGCCGCCCGACGTGACCCCTCCCGGACAGACTACCGCCGAGACCGTGCCCGCCGCGCCGAAGCCCGTTGACCCACCTTCGCCCGCGCCGATTCCGACGGCGACACCCGAACCCGTGCCTGCCGCAAGGCCGGCGGTCGAGACCAGCCGGCTGCATCGCCTGCTTACGGTCGGCGGGACGATCCTCGGGCTCTTCATCCTGTACGAGGTCATCACCTATTTCGTCGCCTACACCGACGACGCCTATGTCCGGTCCGACCTGGTGGCGGTGGCGCCGCAGGTGACGGGGCAAATCACCCAGGTCCACGTTGTCGACAACCAGGACGTCAGGATCGGCGACAAGCTCTTCACGATCGATCCCGAGCCGTTCCAGCTCGTGGTCAATCAGTGGAAGGCGCAGATCGATCGTGCCGCGGCCCAGCTCAAGGTCGCGCGGGAGGAACTGGCGCTGGCCCAGGCGGCCCTGCAGGTCTCGACGTCGAGCCACACCTATGCCGTCCAGGAACAGAGCCGGTTCTCCGATCTCGCCAAGCGCCAGTTTGCGCCCGTCGCGGAACTCGACCGGGCCAACGACGAACTGCGCCGATCCCAGGCCGAGATGACGATCTCCACGGTGGCCATCGCCAAGGCCGAGACGGACATCGGCGCGCACCAGGCCGCACTGGAGCTTGCCAAGGCGCAACTGGCATCCGCGCAGTGGAACCTCGACCGTACCGTCGTGCTCGCGCCGAACAACGGGGCGATCACCAACCTGACGATCCGCAAGGGCGACATGGCCACGATCAACGTCCCGATCGTCGGCATCGTCGATTCGGATGCCTGGCGCATCATGGCAAATTACAAGCAGTACTATGTCCGCGACTTCAAGGTCGGCGACACTGCCTGGGTCTGGCTGGACAGCGCGCCGTGGCATTTCCACAAGGCCCGGATCACCGGTATCGCCCGTGGCTTCAGCCGCAATCCCGGCGTCGACAAGCTCCTGCCCTATGTCGCGCCGACCACGGACTGGATTCGCCTGCAGCGCCGTATCCCGGTGACGATCGTGCTGGAGGACCTGCCGCCCGGCTACAAGCTCTACATGGGCGCCGACGCGCGCACCGTGATCTTCCCGTGAAGGGCGTATCGGCGATCGGACGCTACGGACGAGCCGTCGTCGAGGATGTCCGCGAGGGCGCTCGGCTTCTGGACCGGACGCTGACCGGCTTCTGGCGCGAGCTGGCCGACATCGGCAGCCGCCCGGCCCAGTCGCGCATGGGCACCGTCGCGGCCGTCTCGGTGATGCTCACCACAACGGTGGCGCTGGCGATGCAGCTCGATGCGCCGTGGTGGGCGGCGATCAGCGGCTACATGTCCCTGATGTCGACCGGTGCGGCCTCGGTGCGACGTGGCTTACTCAGGCTGAGCGGCACGATCGCCGGCGCCGTGCTGGGGTTCATCATGGCGCGCTGGCTGCCCTACGACCAGGTCGCGCTGTGCCTGTTCCTGGGCTGCGCGACCATGGCGGGAGTCATCGCCGTGCAGGTGAGCCCGCACGGGCTGGCCTGGCTCTTCATGTCGATCACCTCCAGCCTCGTGCTGCTGATGAGCCTGAACGACCCGACCCAGGCCTTCGAGATCGCCTGTTACCGCACGCTCGACGTGGCGGTCGGGGTGTCGTGCGCGATCGTGACGGCCAAGCTGCTGCAGGACTGGCATGCCGAGCCGCCGGCCACGGTGCCGGGCTGGCGGCACCTGCTGGGCGCGCAATGGCCGTCGGTGCTGCACGGGTTTCGCGCCGCGATCTCCGTGGTGACGGTGATGATCGTCTGGGTGATGATCGACCTGCCCGACGTGGGCGAGATGGCGGTCACGATCGCCGTCGTGATGGCCGCGCCGTTGATTGCCGACGGCGGCACCACGACGCGCCACCTCGTGGCGGAGAAGTCTTTCCACCGTTTCATGGGCTGCCTGCTGGGCGGCCTCGTCGCATTGGCCTGCCTCGCGCTGCAGGTCGAATCCTTCGTCTGGTGGCTCGCCATGATCGGCGTCGTCGTCTGGGTGGGCATGCACATCCAGATGGGCCGGCACGGCATTCCCTATGTCGGCACGCAGTTCGCCTTCGTCTTCGTGGTCACGATGGTGCAGGGGCTGGCGCCCCCCGACAGCATCATGCCGGGGGTCGACCGCATCGCCGGCATCACAGGCGGACTCGGCATTCTCATGATCGTGTCGCTCCTGTTGTGGCCGTCCGACCAGGAACTCGCGAAGGAACTGCGCACCTGACGTGCGGCGCGGCCATGCCATCATACGGTACGACCCATGCGCTGCGGGCGACCGCTTAGTCCACGGCTGCACTTGTTGGACGGCGCCAGCACGATAAGTTGCCGCCAATGAGTGCCAAAGCGCCCCCGCCGACCGATCGGATCCTGCGGGCCATTCTCTCGATCATCTTCTCGGTCCTGTGTTTTTCCGTCCTGAACGCGATGTCCAAGACGCTGAGCCAGACCTATCCGGTCATCGAGGTGATCTGGGGCCGCTACGTGTTCGCCTTCGTCTTCATGATGGCGATCTTCCTGCCACGGGCCGGTATGGCGCTGTTCCGCTGGCACAATGTGCCGAGCCAGATCGTGCGCGGCCTTTTGCTGTTTTTCTCGTCGTTCCTGTATTTCCACGGCATCGTCGACATGCCGTTGGCGTCGGCCGCCTCGATCTCGCTCACCAGCCCGTTGATCGTCACCGCGCTGTCGTCCAGTTTCCTGGGCGAGCCGGTCGGTCCGAAGCGCTGGGCGGCGGTCATGGTCGGCTTCGTCGGCGCCCTCATCGTGGTGCGACCGGGCTCCGCGCACTTCGAGTGGCATTCGCTGTGGATCGTCGGCAGCACGATCTCGAGCTCGCTCTACCAGCTCTTCTCGCGGCGCTACGGGCAGACCGAGCGCCCGGATGCCTCGGCCACCATGGCCACGATCGTCGGCACCGCGGTGGCCCTGCCGATGCTGCCGTTCGAATGGGTGACGCCGACCCTCGGCTGGCACTGGGTGCTGTTCGTCGGCATGGGCATCATGGCCGGCGTCGGCCACTACTTCCTGACCATTGCCTACAGCCAGGCACCGGCTGCCGTCGTGGCGCCCTTCAATTACGTGCAGCTGCTGGGAGCCGCCTTGCTGGGCTATTTCGTGTTCGGCGACTTTCCCGATTTCTGGACCTGGGTCGGGGCCGGTGTGATCATCTGCTCGGGGCTCTATCTCGGGCACATCGAACGCCAGCGACATCGGGCGCTGATCAAGAAATAGCGCGCCTGATCAGGAATTGACCTGAGGCCACGCCGTCAAACGGCGAACGCCCAGCGCCATTGCTGCATTTTCGCGGTGGCACAGCCCTTGCTTGAAAATCAGCAGCGCAGAATCGCGCGAGCGCGATTCTTCTCGGTTGGCGTGCCGGCACCTTTGAGGTCGGTCGCACCGAGTAGCGACCGACAAGGAGTTGTCAGTCGCAGACTCGCCCAAGCCTGCAGTCCCATCCCAAAAACTCTCCGCTGCCCGAGGAGGCTCTCCATGTGTGAACGCATCGGCTGTACGCATTTCCCGACATTTTCCAAGATGAACTTCGCCGGCGCCGTCGCGCCGTCCCGCCGCGGCTTTCTGAAAGGCGCCGCGGCCGTCAGCACCATCACCATGGCGGCCGGTCCGGGCATGTTCATGGGCGGCCCCGCCCATGCCGCGGCCGGAATCAAATCGACCCACGGCAGCGGCTTCTGCAACCTCAACCTGTTCCTCGCCCATTCACGGCAGTACGCCAAGGCGGCGGGCACCGAGCTGATCTTCATCAACACGCCGACCTCGGCCGAAATGGTGACGTTCCTCGGCATGGGCCAGGTCGATATCGGCCTGATGCCCTACACCAGCTTCATGGCGCTCCACGACAAGGGCGCACCGGTGAAGATCGTGGCCGGCGGCGGTGTCGAAGGCTGCGCCATCGTGGCGAGGCCCGGCCTGGACACGCCGGAAAAGCTCAAGGGCAAGACGCTCGGGACCTTCCAGATGGATACGCTGGAGGTCATGCCCTACGACTACCTGAAGAAGCACAAAATCGCCTTCAAGGACGTGAAGGTCCGCTACATGGGCAACACGCCCGAGGCGGTCGAGGCCTTCAAGGCCGGCGCGATCGACTGGATCTGCACGATCGAACCCTACGCCTCGGCGCTGGTGGCCGACGTCAAGGGCGCGGTCATGCTGACCAACGGCGTCGATCTTTACGGCAAGGGCTACACGGACTGCGTGCTCGCGGCTCGGTCGAGCCTGATCAAGGACAACCCGGCCGGTCTGAAGGCGATCATAAAGAGCATGATGCAGGCCCAGTACGACGCCGAGACCCAGACCGAGGCGGTGCTGAAGGAACTGGTCGGCAAGTACTACAAAACCTCGATGGACAACGCCAAAATCGCCCAGGGCAAGCAGCCCGCGGTGGTCGATGCGCGCAGCCAGACCGACTTCATCCTGCAGCGCACCGACAGCGTCATGGAGATGGGGTACATCAAGAAGAAGCCCGGTCGGGACTCGATCGACTGGACCATGCTCGAGGCCGTGATCAAGGAGAATCCCGACCTCTACGGCAAGCTCAAGTACAAGTCCGCCTGATGGCTGTCGTCACACGCGACAGCACACCGGGCGCCGCCGCCGGAGCATCCCGCCCGGCGGCGGCCTCGCGGCTGATGGCCTCGATGGCGGGGCTCGACTGGCTGGCCAAGATCTGGTGGACCTGCCTCTCGATCAGCCTGTTCGCCGGTCTGTGGGAATTGTGCTGGGCGCTGGGTTGGGCGGACGAGAAGCTGCTGCCACCGCCGCACATCTTCCTCTCCAACATCGCCGAGCAGGGCAGGTACTTCAACACGGCCACGCGCTGGCAGGTCGGGCAGTCGATGACCGAGGGGCCGTCGGCCTTCGAATCGGTGTTGATCACCGGGGCCGCCACCACGGCGCGGGTATTCGTGGGGCTGATCTTGGCCTCGGTGCTGGCGATCGGGGTCGGCGTGCTGGTCCGCTACTACCGGTTCTTCGACCGGCTGGTGCTGCCCACCATCACGTTGCTGTCGCCTGTGTCGCCGATCGCCTGGCTGCCGGTCGCGATCTTCCTGTTCGGCATCGGCAATGCGCCCGCCATCTTCATGGTGGTGGTGGCGCTGTTCTTCCACATGGTGCTGGCGACCATCAACCAGATCGACACCGTCAACACCAACCTGATCAACGTGGCGCGCACCATGGGCGCCTCCAAGGCGCAGATCTATGCGCGCGTCATCGTTCCCGCCATCCTGCCCGGGATGCTCCAGGTGCTGCGCATGAACCTGTTCGGCGCCTGGATGGTCGTGCTGGTCGCGGAGTCGACGGGCGTTGGCTACGGCATGGGCCAGGTCATCATGCTGGCGCGCAACACCTTCAACCCGTCGCTGGTATTCTTCACAATTGCCGTGATCGGCCTGCTGGGCTTCACCTTCGACTGGCTGCTGCGGCTGGCGCAGCGCCGTATCCTCTACTGGTTGCCCGATACTGCGGAGAGATTGCGTGTCCTCTGAAGGCGCCCCTCACTTTTCCTCGCGAGACGCCGTCGTGTGCCGCGGCGTCGGCAAGACCTGGGCCGCGGGCACCAAGCGCGCCCACAATGCCCTGACGGACATCGACCTCGATGTCGCGCCGGGCGAGTTCGTGGTCTTTCTCGGTCCCTCGGGCTGCGGCAAGAGCACGTTGCTCTATCTGATCGCGGGCCTCGAGGACGCGACCGAGGGACAGCTCTGGTCGTTCGGCGATCTTGTGGAGACGCCCTCGCCGCAACGCAGCCTGATCTTCCAGGAGACCTCGCTCTTTCCGTGGCTGACGGTGTGGGAAAATGTGAGCTTCGGCCTGTCGATCCGCGGCGCGAGCAAGGAGGAACGCCGCACCGTTGCAGCGGAAGCGCTGCAGCGGGTCGGCCTGAAGGCGGCGATGGACAAACGGCCGGACGAGCTGTCGGGCGGCATGCGCCAGAGGGTCGCCGTGGCCCGCGCGCTTGCGATGCGGCCGAAGGTCCTGCTGATGGACGAGCCGTTCGCCGCGCTGGACGTCCAGACGCGCGCGCGCATGCAGGATTTCCTGCTCGACGTCTGGCGCGATTCGGGCGCCTCGGTCCTGTTCGTCACCCACCATATCGACGAGGCGGTGGCGCTGGCCGACCGGGTCGTCGTCTTCACGTCGCGGCCGGGGCGCATCAAGACGATCGTGCCGATCGACATGCCCCGGCCGCGCAATCTATTTTCGCGCGAGGCGGAGGCTCTCCGCATCCAGCTCACCGACCTGCTGCGCGACGAAGTCGACCGCGCCTTCGCCGAGCAGGAAGCGCTCACCGCCACCGCCTGAATGTTTGAAACCGACAGCAAGGAGAAGCCGATATGGCCACCAGCCTGATCCGTAGCCGCGCCGCCATCACGGGCACCAAGGACCGTTTCACCTGGAACGAGATCAAGGACGGCGCCGTCCTGCAGGAAGACGGCGTCATCGTCGAGGTCGGCACCTATGACGACCTGCACGCCAAGCATCCGACGGTGCCGGTGATCGGCACGGGCAAGGAGATCCTGCTGCCGGGCTTCGTCAACGGTCATCACCATGTCGGTCTGACGCCGGTCCAGCTCGGCTCGCCCGACATGCCGCTGGAGCTGTGGTTCATCACCCGCATGGTGATCCGCAATCTCGACCTCTATCTCGACACGCTCTACTCGGCCTTCGAGATGATCGGCTCGGGCATCACCACGGTGCAGCACATCCAGGGCTGGATGCCCGGAACCCTGCCGGATGTCGAGAAGCGCGCGACCGAGACCATCAAGGCCTATGAAGATGTCGGCATGCGGGTCAGCTACTGCTACGCGGTGCGCGACCAGAACCGGCTCGTCTACCAGGCCGACGAGGAGTTCGTGCGCAGCCTGCCGCACGAGCTGCGTGGGCCGATGCAGCGCTGGTTCGACCGCTTCAAGATGAGCCTCGACGATGCGATGGACATGTTCAAGTCGTTCCATTCGCAGCACCACAACAAGCGTCGTGTGAAGATCCAGCTCGCGCCGGCCAATCTGCACTGGTGCTCGGACCCGGCGCTTACCAAGCTCAGCGACGCGTCGGCCAAGTACAATGTGCCGATGCACATGCACCTGCTCGAGACCGCCTACCAGAAGGAATATGCCTGGCGGCGCGGCAACTGTACCGCGCTGGAATACATCGATCGCTTTGGCATGGTGAACGAGCGGCTGACCCTGGGCCACGGGGTGTGGCTGAACGAGAAGGACATCGACCGGCTGGCCGAGGCCAAGGGCTGCGTCTGCCACAATTGCTCGTCCAACTTCCGCCTGCGCTCCGGCGTGGCCGCGCTCAATCACTTCGAGAAGAAGGGCATCAACACCGCGATCGGTCTCGACGAGGCCGGGATCAACGACGACCGCGACATGCTGCAGGAGCTGAAGCTGGTTCTGCGCGCGCATCGCGTGCCGGGCATGGTCGAGGCCGACGTGCCGACCATGTCGCAGGTGCTGCGCATGGCGACCGTCGGCGGCGCGAAGACCACGCCGTTCGGCGACAGCATCGGCACGCTGGAGGTCGGCAAGGCCGCCGACATGGTGCTGATCGACTGGGACAGCGTGGCTTATCCCTATCTCGACGAAATGACGCCGACGCTCGACGCGGTGGTACAGCGCGCCAAGCAGCAGGCCGTCACCATGACGATGTGCGACGGCGAGGTGATCTACAAGGACGGGCTGTTCACCAAGGTCGACAAGACGGCGGCGCTGAAGGCGCTGCACGACGATCTCAGCAAGGCCCTGGCCGACGACGAGGTCGAGCGCCGCAAGCTCTCGGTGGCGCTGCTGCCGCATGCCCGCAAGTTCTATGAGAACTACATGGACCCCTCGAAGCACCAGCCGTTCTACAGCCCGAGCTCAAGGGTGTGACTTCCTCGTCAGTTGTCTCGATGACGCCGATCAAATCTGGATCGGCGCGATATGAATGCTCCAAGTCCGATCAGAATGCCCAGGATCAAGAAGGGAGACGAGAGGAGCAAGGCGTACTCCATACTCCCTGACGTGCTCCCCAGCAGCGCGAAAGACAGCGAGATGGCGAGGGCGAGGACGATGCCCACCACTATGAGCAGGCCACCGACGACGCCCGATAGGACGCGGCGACCTGTCAAATTCTCCTTCGGTGGAGGAGACGGAGAGAGTGGTGTCCGCGAGTGTGGAGTGGGCATCTAGCCGATAGTGATCGCTATCTCAGAACAGGGTTAGCCGAGCTATATAGAACCCATCGAGGCCGCCGCGGTCGGCCCACATGAAGGGGTACGTGCGGACGTCGCCCCGCGGGGTGATGGCGTCTTCGAGGCCGGGCAGCTCCGCGGGCGTCACGCGTACGCGCTTCACCTGAGGGTTGCGAACGAGGACGCCGTTGATCCGCTCGACGCCTTCGTCCTCCTGCAGCGAGCAGACGGCGTAGACCAGGGTGCCGCCAGGTTTCAGCATATCGAGGGCGCGTACCAGCAGCCGGTCCTGCGTGACCGTCAGCCGCGCTACGTCCTCCTCGTCCTTCAGCCAGGCGATGTCGGGATGGCGGCGCAGGGTGCCGGTGCCGGAGCAGGGGGCGTCGAGCAGGATGGCGTCGAACTTCTCCTCCGGCGCCCATTTGCTCGCATCGGCCGTCACGAGATTGGCCGACAGGCCGGCGCGCGCGAGATTCTCGCCGAGGCGCGTCATGCGGCGGGCCGAGATGTCGACCGCCGTCACCTGGGCGCCCGCGGCGCAGAGCTGCATCGTCTTGCCGCCCGGGGCGGCGCAGAGATCGGCGACGCGCTTGTCGGTGATGTCGCCCAGCAGCCTCACGGGCAGGGCGGCGGCGGCGTCCTGGACCCACCAGGTGCCTTCGGCAAAGCCCGGCAGCTCGGCGATATGGCCGCCGCCCTTCCGCCGCAGCGTGCCGGTCGGCAGCTTCTCGGCCTCGAGCTGGCCGGCCCAGAAATCGGCATCCCGGCGGACGGTGAGGTCGAGCGGCGCCTCGTGCAGGTGCGCCGAAGCAATGGCGCGCGTCGTGTCCTCGCCATAGGCGTGGATCCAGCTCTCCCACAGCCAGCGCGGCGTGTTGAGGCGGGCAGGATCGCGATCCACCAGCAGGGCGTCGCCGTCGCGCGAGATCCGGCGCAGCACGGCGTTGGTCAGGCCCTTCAGGTGATGCAGGCCGGCATCCTCGACCAGGCGCACGGAGGTATCGACGGCGGCATGCGCCGGCGTGCCCAGGAACATCAGCTGGGCGGCGCCGAGGCGCAGCACCTGGCGGCCGACCGCGTTCGCGCCGTCCAGGGGCTTGGTGATCAGGCCGGACAGCACGCCCTCGATCTCGCCCAGATGGCGCACGGTGGTGGCCAGCAGCAGGCGGACGAAGGCGCGGTCGCGCGGATCGAGGGCGGTGAAGCCGCGGTGTCCGGCCAGCGCGTCGTCGAGCGGCTGGCCCTTGTCGAGGCAGGCCATCAGCACATCGACTGCGGCACGGCGGGAGGCGAGAGGGGTAGCGTCCATCGTGCGGCGCTATAGCCGCCGCGCGCGCCGTTGTCATCGTCGCCCTGTCTCGGCAGTGTGCCGCCCGAAAGGATTTCCTGCATGAAGAGCGTGAGTTCCTACCTGGGCGACTGGTGGCGGCTGGTCGTTCCCTATTTCCGTTCGGAGGAGCGCTGGATCGCCATCGTCCTGCTGGTGGGCGCGATCGGGCTCACCCTGGCGAGCGTGACGGTCAACGTCGCCTTCAGCGAATGGAACCGGCGCTTCTACGACAGCCTGCAGAACAAGGACGAGTCCGCCTTCTGGATCGAGATGGTCAATTTCGGCTGGATCGCGGCGCTGGCCATCGCCTTCGGCGTGGCGCGCGGGCTGGTCAGCCCGTACCTGCGCCTCCGCTGGCGGCGGTGGCTGACGGGACACTATCTCTCGCACTGGCTCGACGGGCGCGGCTACTACCGGATCGAACTGGAGCGCAAGGTCGACAACGCCGACCAGCGCATCTCCGAGGATCTGCGGCTGCTCGGCTTCTACACGATGACCCTGCTGCTCGGCCTGATCAGCGCCGTGGCCACGCTGGTGTCGTTCCTGTTCATCCTCTGGCAGCTGTCGGGACCGATGTCGCTGTCCTTCATCGGGCTCGACGTGGTGATCCCCGGCTACATGGTCTGGGCGGCGCTGATCTACGCCTTCCTTGGCACCTGGCTGGCCAACCTGGTCGGTCGCCGCCTGATTCCGCTCAACTTCCTGCAGCAACGCTATGAGGCGAACTTCCGCTTCGGCCTGATGCGCGTGCGCGAGAATGCCGAAGGCATCGCGCTCTATCGCGGCGAGCCGCGCGAGAACGCGGTGCTCGAGGAAAAGTTCACCGACGTGTTCAACAATGCCTGGCGCGTGCTGGTGACCGAGATGCAGCTCGTTTTCTACCAGATCGGCTACGGCCAGCTCGCCATCATCTTCCCCTACATCGTGACCGCGCCGCGCTTCTTTGCGGGTGCGATCACGCTGGGCGTGGTCATGCAGACCGCGCAGGCCTTCGGGCAGGTGCAGTCAGCGCTGTCCTTCTTCATCGACAACTACACCAACGTGGCTGAGCTGCGCGCGGTGATGGACCGGTTGAAGGGCCTGCAGATCGCCATCGAGGACAAGCCGCCGGAGAACATCACGGTCGGCGCGGAGGCCGGGCGCACCGATGTCGGCACCAGCGGCCTCGATCTCGCCCTGCCGACCGGGCAGACCCTGCTGAAGGACCTGAACCTCACCCTGCCGAAGGGGGCCTGGACGCTGATCTCCGGTTCGAGTGGTTCGGGCAAGAGCACGCTGTTCCGGGCCCTGGCCGGCATCTGGCCGTTCGGGCAGGGGCGGGTGTTGATTCCGGCCGGCGCGCGCGTGCTGTTCCTGCCGCAAAAGCCCTACATCCCGATCGCCACCCTGCGCGACGCGGTGAAGTATCCCGACGAGAATTCCACGGCCAACGATGCCGAGATCGTGCAGGCGCTGGAGGCGGCCCGGCTCGGCCACCTGGCCAGCCGCCTCGACGAGGAGGCGCACTGGAGCAACATCCTGTCGGGCGGCGAGCAGCAGCGGCTGGCCATCGCGCGGGCGCTGGTCTTCAAGCCCGACTGGCTGTTCCTCGACGAGGCCACGGCTTCGCTCGACGAGGCCAACGAGGCGGCGGTCTACAGCGTGCTGAAGGAGCAGCTGCCACAGGCGACGGTCGTCTCGATCGGCCACCGGCCGTCGCTGCGCCAGTGGCACGAGACGCGTCTCGACCTGAAGCGGGCGCCGGGCGAGACGGGAACCCTGAACGTCGTGACCTGACGAGCACTCTTTGCGCCATTCTCCACAGTGCCGATAAAGAAAGAAAACTTGCCTCTGGTGAAAGTCCGGTCCATCAGAGGGAATGAGCAGATCACCCGAGCGCATCGCCGAAACCACCCGTGACATCGGCCGCCGCCTGCGGGCCGCGCGGACCGGGGCTGGCCTGACGCTCGCCCATGTGGCCGGCCGGGCCGGGGTCTCGGAGGGTTTCCTGTCGAAGCTCGAGCGCGGTCAGGCGGCGGCGTCGATCGCCAACCTGATCCAGCTCGCCGACGCGCTGGGGCTCGGGCTGCACGAGCTCTTCCCCAGCGAGGCAGCGCCGGCCAAGACGATGGTCGCCGTGTACAGGGCCGGCGAGGGCGGGCTGCAGGAAGTGGCGGCGACGGGCTATCGCTGGCGCCATCTGGGCGGCGGCGCACCGCTCGATCGGATGGAAGTGTTTCATCTGGTCTTCCCGCGCGCCAAAGGCATGGAGGCGACGGTCTCCCATCCCGGCCAGGAGCATTGCTACGTGCTGTCGGGCGAAGTGCTGTTCCATGTCGGCGAAGCGACCTACCGGCTGAAGGCGGGCGACGGCATTCTGATCGACTCGCAGCAGCCGCATCGCGCCGAGAACGCCGGCCGCGGCCAGGCGGAAGTGCTGATGTCGGTGGCAAAGCCCGCCGATGCGGCCGAGGTGCCGGACTGGTGGCGCCTCTCGTCCGCGAAAATCAAGGAAGAGAAACCGAAGGAGGAAAGCAAGCCATGAGCAAGCATGTTCCCGACACGGCGGCGGCCAATGCGGCGCTGGGCACCGAGCGCGAAGCCTCGCGTCGAGACCACAAGCCCTACCAGGTGCGCCATCTCGACGAGATCGAGTGGGAGACGATCCGCTGGCCGGGTGAGACCGGCAAGATGCTGTTCCATCCGCGGCCCGAGGACCCGACGCAGCCCAACGCCGGGATCCTCCGGCTGGAGCCGGGCGCTCATCATCCCGAGCACTATCACGGCTTTGCGCAGGTCTGGCTGGTGCTGAAGGGTGACTTCGTGATCGACGGTCGCACCTGCCCGCCCGGCACGATGCTCTATCACCCCGACCCGCATTTCGAGGGCGAGTTCCGGACCAAAACCGGCGGCGAGATCCTGATCGTGCAGTATCCGGGCCCGACGACCGGCGAACGGCCGATCTATGCCGGCCGCTTCAACATGGAGACGCGCAAGTCGATCGCCGAGGAGCGGGTCGACCTTTAGACACGAAGAACCACCGTCGTCTCGACCGGAGCACCGAAGGTGCGGAGTGGAGAGACCTTCTCTCCACCAAACGCCGGAAAATCGTGGAGAGAAGGTCTCTCCACTCCGCCTCGCTGCGCTCGGCTCCGGTCGAGACGACGGAGTCTTTTCAGCGCAGGCTGGCGTTGATCTTTTCGAGCGCCGAGGTGCCCGGGCAGAGGTCCGGGGCGTTCAGCGTGTTGAGGGCAACGTCGACCGTGTTCAGGTTGGCGTGCAGGTCGCTCGG
>CANIEC010000069.1 GCA_947466085.1 Rhodospirillales bacterium | reverse complement strand
TTGGCGACGACGAGGTCGGCGGAGCTGAGCTGGCGCGTGATCGTGTCGCCGAGATAGGCGTCCTCGGCCATCGTCCGCACGGTCTCGACATCCGTCATCACCACGATGCCGTCGATGCGATAGGGCAGCAGGAGCGTGACGGCGCTGGCCACCATGCCGGGCAGGGCGACGCCGCTGGTCTCAAGCACCACGCGCTCGACATCCGGCCGCTGGGCGGGCAGCGCCATCAGCGTGTCCATGAGATCGGAGCCGTAGCTGCAGCACACGCAGCCGCCGGAGATTTCCAGCGTGTCGCCGTTCGACGACACGATGAGGTCGCGGTCGATCGGCGTCGTGCCGAAATCGTTGACCAGCACGGCAAGCCTCTGTCCGTCGGCGGCGCGCAGCAGGCGGTTGACCAGGGTCGTCTTGCCTGTACCGAGATAGCCGCCGATCACGGTGACCGGCAGCCGCCCGCCCGGTCGCGTATCGCTCACGCTCAGTTGGCGGGAAAGAGACGGCCGCCCTGGACGGTGCCCCAGATGCGCACGTCCTTGAGCTTCTCCGGCGCGATCTCCAGCGGGTCGTCCTCCAGCACCGCGAAGTCGGCGCGCTTGCCGCATTCGATCGAGCCGACCTCGCCGTCGAGCTTCAGCGTCCAGGCCGCGCCCAGGGTGATCGTCCGCAGCGCGTCGGCCACCGAGATGCACTCGGTGGTGCCCAGCACGCGGCCGCTGGCGGTGCGGCGGTTGACGGCGCCCCAGGCGGTGAAGAGCGGGCCGAGCGGGGTCACCGGCGCGTCGGAATGGATGGCGAGCGGCACGCCGCTGGCCAGGGCCGTGGCACACGCGTTCATGCGCATCGCACGCTCCGGGCCGACCGTCGTCTCGTAATGCTGGTCGCCCCAGTAGAAGTGATGGTTGGGAAAGAGGTTGGCGCACATGCCCAGCCGGGCCATGCGCCGGAACTGCGCGGCATCGGCCAGCTGGCAATGCTGAAGCGTGAAGCGATGGTCGCGGGCGGGCTGGTCGAGCAGGGCGCCCTCGAGGCAGTCGAGCGCCATCTCGGTGGCCTGGTCGCCGTTGGTATGGCTGTGCACCAGCACGCCCTTCTCGAGGGCGAGTTTGTAGACGCCGGCGATCGCCTCGGGCGGCGTGTACCACAGGCCGTTGGGCGCGCCGTTATAGTAGCCGGGCCAGCGCAGCCGCGCCGAGAAGCCCTGGATCGACCCGTCGACGAACAGCTTGATGGCGCCCAGCCGCAGCCGGTCCGTCGATTTGGCCTTGAGCTTCACGGCGAGGTCGACCACCTGCTCGGGCGTCAGCGCCTGGAAGCGGCGGAATGACACGATGCGGACGGGGAAGCCCGCTTCGCCGGTGACGCGCGCCATCATCGACACCGCGTCGTCCGGTAGCAGGTTCGCGAGATCGGTGGCGGTGGTGACGCCCTGGCGCACGCAGAGGCGGGAGAAGCGACGCAGCCCGTCTTCGTCGTTGGCGAGCGCTTCGCGGTCGAAGCCGACATGGGCGCCGACGATCGTCATCGCGTCCGGACCCTTCAGCTCGCCGGTCGGCAGGCCGTCGGTGCCGAGCGGGATGCCGGGGTGGTTGACGCCGGGCCGCAACAGGCCGGCCATCTCCAGCGCACGGGTGTTCACGTTGAAGATGTGGCCGCTCGCATGCAGCACGCCGACCGCGCGCGTCGTCGAGACGCGATCGAAGTCGGCGCGCACGACGCGGCGGTCGCCGTAGTAGATCGGATCGAGGCCCCAGCCGGCGAGCGCTTCGGTGGGCGAGCCGAGCTTGCGTTCGGCCTCCTGAAGGCGGGTCACGACGTCCTCGATGGACCGGGCGCCGGGCCACACCTTGCCTTCGGGGTCCATGCGGTCGAAGCGCCCGAGATAGGTGTAGCGCCAGAACGTGCCTTCGGCGGCGTGGCTGTGGCCCTCGACGAAGCCCGGCATCAGCACCTTGTCGGCGAAGCTGTCGTCGAGCGTGTAGGTGCCCCAGCCGGCCAGCTCCTCCAGCGGGCCGGCGCCCAGGATGCGGCCGTCGCGGACCGCCACATGCGTGGCCTCCGGACGGGCGGGATTCATGGTGAGGATGCGGCGGGCGCGGAAGATCGTGATCGGGCTCGATGTCATGCGCAGGACAGTAGCGGCCGGCAGCACGGGACGCCAAGACCTTCAGGACAGGTTCGTGATCCCGCTTCAGCGTCCGAACAGGACCGGCTTCACCCGCCGAAAGGCGTCACGTCCCGACAGGGCGGTGTTGTACAGCACGCTCTGCCACCAGCTGCGGGGCCTGGTCTGCTTCACGAAGTAGAACTTGCCGTCGCCGGCCTTCAGCTCGAGGTTCTTCTCCGCGCAGAACCGGTTGACCGCCCGAATGACGCCCGGCCAGTTCTCATGATAGTCGTCGCCGAAGATCGCGCCGCCCTCGACCACCGAGCCATAGAACAGCTTGAGGTCGAAGTAGACCTCCTCCTCTTCGTGTCCGGCATCGACGTAGAGAGCGTCGAACTTGATGCAGAGCTTGGGGAAGGCGTGGGCGGCGGCCGTCGACGTGATGGGAAACGGCGAAATGTACTCCTGGGCCCCGGCGGCCTTCACGTTGTGGACGAACTGCCTGAACATGCTCGGATAGCCGTGGACGAGCTGCAGATGCGGCCGCAGGTCATCCTCCAGCCAAAGCGTGGCGTTCGAGCCCAGCCAGGTATCGATGCAGATGAAATGGGTCTCGAGGCCGAGTGACTTGGCAAGTTTGTGCATGTGAAGGACCGAGGCGCCCTTCCATGTGCCGATCTCGCAGACGAGCTTCGGCCGGTGCTTCTGGAAGACCTCCGCGAAGATCGGATGGTCCGATTGCCAGCCGTGCAGGTCGACGGCGAGGCCGGTGTCGTCCGCGGTGTAGCAGCTGCCGTCGATCCCGATGCGCGCAAGCGGCCACCGGGCTTTAGTCGCTTGCGTATCGGTCATCGGATCCTTCTGCGGGCAGGCGCGGCGTTCACTCTACCGCCCTGTTCCCCGCAGGCCAAGAGACGGCCGCTCCGCCTTACGACACCGTGTTTCGCGGCACGTCGCGGAACGGCTTGGTGGTGTCGATGCTCGGCTCCTTGGGCATCTTGAGGACGCGCTCGGAGATGATGTTGCGCTGGATCTCGTCGGTGCCGCCGGCGATCGAGGTCGCCGGGACCGAGACCAGGATTTCCGCGATCACGCCGTTCATCGGGCTGTCCGAGCCCGATAGCAGCGCATCGGCACCGGAGAGCTGGGTGTGCACGCGCGCGGCGGCGCGGGCGACGTGGCTCGCGACCAGCTTGCCGAGAGAGCCTTCGGGTCCCTGCGGCTTGCCCTGCTGGGCCGCCGCACGAGCGCGGCGGGCCGTCCATTCGGCGGCCTTGGACATGATCAGCAGCCGGGCGATCTCCTGGCGCACCACCGGATCCCCAAAGCGGCCCGTCTCCTTGGCCCGCTCCAGGATGAGATCAACCCGTCCGGCGCGCTGCGGATACCACTTGTAGGGTTCCATCGTGGTGGCGATCTCGGCGCGTTCCTCGTCATAGGCGCGGCCCTTGCGGTCCGAACCCATCGCCCAGGTGCGCAGCCCGTCGGCGCCGCGACGCTCGTGCATCAGGGTCGTCGTCGTGACCGCCCAGCCGTCGCCGACATTGGCGACCAGGAATTCCGGCTCGACCACGGCGTCGGTCAGGAACACCTGGTTGAACGAGGCATGGCCGTTCATCTGCTTCAGCGGCTGCACGTTCACGCCGGGCTGATGCATGTCGATGATGAAGTAGGAAAGCCCCTTGTGCTTGGTCTGGTCCCAGTCGGTGCGGGCCAGCAGCAGGCCCCAGTGCGCGTGATGGGCCGAGGTCGTCCAGACCTTCTGGCCATTCACGATCCACTTGTTGCCCTGCATCTCGGCGCGCGTGACGGCGCCCGCCACGTCGGAGCCGGACCCCGGCTCGCTGAACAGCTGGCACCACGTATCCTCGCCGGTGAGGATGCGGCGCAGGTACTTCTCCTTATGCAGGTCGGTGCCGTGCGCCAGGATGGTCGCGGCGGCCAGGGTGCGGATGCCGGCCTTGGCGACGCCGATCGCGCCGATGCGCGCGAATTCCTCGTCGACCACGGGCACGAGACCGGCCGGGAGGTCGAGGCCGTACCATTCCTTCGGCCAGCCGGGGACGCCCCAGCCGGAATCGGCCAGCTTGTTGCGCCATTCGACGAGGCCCAGCTCGGGGTTCCAGTTGGCTTCCAGCCAGGCGCGGACGTCGGCGCGGACGGAGTCTTCGGTGAGTTCGCTCATCTTCGTGCTCCTCAGGCGGCCCAGTGCTGCATCATCTGTTCGCGGTGGTGATGGGCATCGCCCAGCAGCACCTCCGAACTCTTGGCGCGCTTGAACCAGAGATGGGTGTCGTTGTCCCAGGTGAAGCCGATGCCGCCATGGATCTGGATGGCGTGGACGGCCGTCTGCAGGGCGGCCTCGCTGGCGGCCGCCTTGGCGAGCGACGCCACGGCGACGATGTCCTCGTCGCCCTCGTCGAGGGCCGCGGCCGCGTAGTAGGCGGCCGACTTCGCCAGCTCGACGTCGACCAGCATGTCGGCGTGCTTGTGCTTCATCGACTGGAAGGAGGCGATGGGCCGGCCGAACTGCATGCGCATCTGCGCATAGGCCAGCGCATCCTCGCGCAGCCGCTCGGCAACGCCGGCCATCTCGTTGGCGAGGCAGACCGAAGCCTCGACCATGGTGCGGGCGAAAGGCGCCGCCGCGGCACCGGCTTCGCCCAGCAGGGTCGCATCGACACCCTTGAAGTCCAGCCGCGCCAGCTTGCGCGTCGGGTCCATCACCTTGAGGTTCCGCCGCTCCAGCCCCTTGGCGTCGCCCTTGACGGTGAACAGCGAGAGGCCCGCGCCACCCGAGGTGCCGGGCGCACGCGCCAGCACGACGATGAGATCGGCGGTGTGGCCGTCCAGCACGTAGCTCTTGTGGCCGTCGAGCTTCCAGGTGCCGCCCGACGGTGTCGCCGTCATCCTGGTGGCGGCGGCATCCCAATGGGCAGGGTCCTCGACCCAGGCCAAGGTCGCGATCGTGTCGCCCGCGGCGATGCCCGGCAGCAGAGCCTGCTTCTCGTTTTCCGTACCGGCGTTCAGGATCGCGCCGGTGGCAAGAACGGCCGTCGAGAAGAACGGCGCGCAGAGCACCGCGCGGCCCATCTCCTCAAGGACGATGCCGAGTTCACCGAATCCGAAACCCTGTCCGCCATAGGCCTCTGGAATGCGCACCGCGGTCAGGCCGAGTTCGGTGTTGAGCTTGCGCCAGGCGGCGGGCTCGAAGCCGGCATCGGTTTCCATCAGGCGCCGCACTTCCTTGGTGGGCGAGCGTTCTGCCAGGAAGCGTCGCAGGCTGGTCCTGAACTCTTCCTGCTCGCTGGAGAAACTGAACTTCATACTAAATCCTCCCAGTGCCGACTTTAGGCACTGGGAGGGATGACCGGAAGCGTCCGTCGTGCGTCGTGGACTGCAGGGCGAGACGCCGCCGGATTTAGAGTCTCTCCGGCCGAGAAAGAATCATCCGTTTGGAAAAAGCCACCTCACCCTGAGGAGCGCTCCGCAGGAGCGCGTCTCGAAGGGTGGGCACGCGCACCGCGCTTGTTGCCCATCCTTCGAGACGGCCACTTCGTGGCCTCCTCAGGATGAGGTTGGTGGGTCAATCCGAGATAAAAAGCAGCGTCACCTCTGAAGTTCGACCTCAGACGTTCAGCAGATCGATATGCACGTTGGACGGATCCTGCGCGCCGGTGGCCACGAAGCCGAAGTTGGTCCCGCCGTCATGGGCGATCGTGCCGTTGTACGAGGCGTTGCCGATGACGTAGCCGCTCGCATCGTGCGACACGATGACGGCGTTCCAGATGTCGGTGATCTGGTTGGTCGTCTCGATCTTGACCTGCCAGCCGGTGGTCGCCGTCGCGCCGTCATTCTCGAGCGTGACGCTGCCGTTGAAGCCCCCCGACCAGGAATTGACGACCGCGAACATGGCCTCGAGGTCGCCCGAGCCCGAAGGCGGCGTCGGATCGGAGGGAGTCGTGGGCGTGGTGGGCGTCGTCGCTGCCGAGTCGTCATCGACGATGGTGCCGGTGCCGGTGGCGCGCGTGATCGTGGCGCCCACGGCGTTGCTCAGCACGACGCCGAATTGCTCGTTGCCCTCGGCCAGCCTGTCCGACGAGATCTGGATCGTGATCGTCTTGCTCTGCTCGCCGGCCGCGAAGGTGACGTGGCCGTTGCTGGCGATGAAGTCCGCGGCGCCCGCCTCGCCATAAACGGTCTGGTAGTCGACCGTCACCTCGTGCGTGGCGGCCTCCGAGAGGGTGAGGACGAAGCTTGCCGTCGGGCCGCTCGGCGTGCCGCCGTCGCCCGGCGCGTCCTCGTGGAACTGGTACTCGATGGGCGTCAGGTATCCCATCTTGGTCTGGTTCACCGTGTTCCAGTTATCGTTCAGGATGCCGCCGGTGTCGCCTGAGTTGGGGTTCCAGGACCAGAAGGTCCAGCTCGGTCCCTTCTGTCCCGGCGCGAGATCGGACGTGCCGTCATTGTTGAAGTCGCCGCCCAGGTAGGAGGTGATCGCCTCCAGCCACGGCGCGTCCTTGGGATCGACCAGCTTGGTGCCGAACTCGCCGATCCACACCGGGGCGATGCCTTCCCTGTAGATGTAGCCCCACATCTGGTCGAACTTGGCGGGCAGGTTCGCCGGGAAGTCGGCGCCCTGGAACCACGGCTGTTCGTAGACCGAGTTGGGATAGTCGTGCGCCGAGTAGACCAGCTTGTTGTCGAGCGCGAGGTCGATCGGCCGGTCGCGCACGCCCATCAGGTTGCCGCCCCACCAGTAGTTCTGACCGTTATAGCTGCCGACGCCCTCGACGAAGATCAGCCAGTTGGCGTTGACGGCGCCGATGGCGTTGCCGGCGGTTTCGGCCGCCAGCGCCCAGTCCTTGACGCCGCCGCCGCCCCACGTGCCGTTGTAGGGTTCGTTGTGCAGGTCCGCGCCGATGACCGCCGGATCGCCGGCATAGCGCGCCGCCAGCATCTTCCAGTCGTTGATCCAGGCCGCCTGGGTGTACTGGCTGTTGTACCAGAGGCCGTTCTCGGACGTGCCGGCGCCGGCGTTGCTGCGATGATGGTCGAGGATGATCTTGAGGCCGATCTCGCCCGCATAGTCGACGATCTTGTCCATAATCTGCAGCGCCGACAGGCCCTGCAGGTCGGGATTCTTGCCGAAGTCGATGCCATTGGGCGCCGCGGTCGTGTGCAGCATCTCGCTGGAGAAGGGCAGGCGGATGGTGTTGAAGCCCAGATCAACCATCTGGTCCATCATGTCCTTGTAGCCGCGCGTCCACAGGCCGTGCGGCGCGAAGGTCGACGATTCGAAGCCGAACCAGTTCACGCCGGCGATCTGCACCGAGTGTCCGGCCGCGTCGACGATCTGGTTGCCCGAGGTGCTGAGCCAGCCGGGTGCAGCACCACCGCCGTGATTGCCCTCGATCACCGTCGCGTCGGAGATGCCGAGCGAGGGCAGGGCCGGCATGGCATTGTCGTCGTTGACGATCGTGCCGATGGCTCCGCCATCCTTGATCGTGGCGCCGGTCGGCGACGACAAAGTAAGCTTGATCGTCTCGTTGGCCTCGACCGCCGTGTCGCCGGTCACCTGGATATTGACGACCTTCGATGTCTCGCCCGCGGCGAAGGTCAGCGTCCCCGTCTGGGCGGTGTAATCCGGACCGGCCTTGGCCGACCCGTCGCTCGTGGCATAATCGACCGTGACCGGTCCGGACGCCGCGGCCGACAGCGTGACAGTGAAGGCGAGGGTGCTGGTGCCGCTGTTTCCTTCGGAGACCGTGGCATCGGCGACGGAAATTCTCGCATCGTCGTTGCCGATCGTGCCGACCGCGGCGGCGTCGGCGATCTTGCCACCCGCGGGCGCCGTCAGATTGATCTTCAGCGTCTCGTTGCGTTCGATCACCGTGTCGCCCATCACCGCGACGTTGATTACCTTGGAGGTTTCACCGGCCGCGAAGGTAAGAGTGCCGGTCTGGGCGGTGTAGTCCTCGCCAGCCTTGGCCGTCCCGTCGGCAGTGGCATAGGTCACGGTGACCGGCCCGCTGGTGGCTTCCGAGAGGGTGACCGTGAAGGCGAGATTGCGCGTGCCGCTGTCGCCTTCCTTTAGCGAGGCGTCGGCGATCGCGATTTTGGGAACGATCACCTCGTCGGTGAGGATCGTGCCCGCCGCCGCACCGTCGGCCAAGGTGGAGCCCGTCGGCGCGGATAGCCTCAACGCAAGCGTTTCATTGAGTTCGGCGACTTTGTCGCCGTTGATCGTGACGCTGATCGTCTTCTGCGTCTCGCCGGCCGCGAAAGTGATCGTGCCGGACTTGGCGACGTAATCCTGACCGGCTGTCGCGGTGCCGTTGGCGGTCGCGTAGTTGACCGTCACCGGTCCGGTGGCCGCCTGGGAGAGGCTGACCGTGAAGACCATCTGCTTGGTGCCGCTGTTGCCCTCGACGACCGAGGCGTCGCCGACCGAGATCGCCGGCAGGACAGGGGGCGGCTCCTCGCCGGCGCCGTTCAGCGACAGGCCGGTCGCCGTCGTACCGCCGGTGGGGCCGGGCGTCGCCTGGAAGCCGAAGGTGACGCTGCCGCCGGACGAGACGTCCGCATTGTAGGAGGCGTTGCGGAGGACATAGTGGGTGCCGACACGGCTGACGATCTCGGCGCCCCAGATGTTGGTGATGGCGAAGCCGGCATCGAACTCGACGGTCCAGCCGTGAATGCCGGACGAGCCTCCTTCGACGGTCATGTTGCCGATGAAGCCCGAACCCCAATTTTCCCTGACCGTGTATCGCACCGTCGCCATCGCTACCTCCACTCCACTGCGTCCACGCAAAGATGCCATCGACATTCGGGCGTTAAATCGGCAGCCCGGGCCCCAGTCGATGAACGCGGCAGGAAACTCGGCGAACGGCGCTCGCACGCCCCTGGAGGGGCAGCGCTTGCCTCTCTGCGCCAAATGCCCAATCTTCCGCCGGACTTCCGCCGCGTCCTCCGGAGTTCACGATCTTGTCCGCATTCCTGCTTGCCCGGTGGAACGGCCTGCCCCTGTTCTGGCGGGCCCAGCTCGCGGGATGGGGGCTCTTCGCGATCGCCAACCTCATGGCGCAGCGCGTGGCGTTTCACAGTTACGGTGTCGCCTTCGCCCGCACGGGGCTCATTCTTTTCTGCCTTGTCGCGATCTCGACGGCGATGCGTGCCGTGTATGTCTCGCGCCGTTTCGAAGCCCGTGTGTCGATCGGAGGCATGGCCCTGATCGCCCTGCTTTCGCTTCTCGGAGCGCTGGTCACCGCGACCATGATCGTGGTCGCCCATGAAGCCCTTCCCTGGCTCGTGACGCCGGATCACGAGGGGGCCCGTGAATTCCTCGTTCCGCTCGTGCATTATTTCTTCGTCCTGGCGGGGTGGAGCCTCGCCTATTTCTGGCTGCGCGCCGAACTGGCGGAGCAGGCGCAGCATCGCAAGGCGATGCGCGCTCAGGCCGAGGCCCTGCGTGCCGAACTCGAGCAGCTGCGGCTCCAGCTCGATCCGCACTTTCTCTTCAATGCCCTGAACGGCGTGGCCGAGGAGATTCCCGAGCATCCGGCCGCAGCCCTCGAGATGCTGCGCAATCTTACCGCCTACCTCCGGCATTCTCTCGACGGCATCGACCACACGGTCGTAACGGTATCGAGCGAAGTTGCCGGCCTGATGGCCTATCTCGGCGTCCAGAGGGCGCGCTTCGGCGACCGCCTGACCACCCGTCTCGACGTGACGCCCGAGGCCGCGCAACGGCGCATCGCGAGCTTCCTGCTGCAGCCGCTCGTGGAGAATGCCGTGAAGCACGGCCGGCGCGAGGACGGACTCGAGCTCCGCGTCGACATCCGCCTCTCGGGCGATACGCTCCACGTCGAGATCGAGAACACGGGTATGCTCGACACGACGCGGCGATCGGCCCGTCGCCAGCGTCCTGGCATCGGGTTGGAGAACGTGCGCCGTCGTCTCGCGCTGCACTATCCCGACCGGCATGCCTTCAGCTTAACCGACATCGGCGAGAGTGCCCGCGACAAGAAAGTGACCGCGACGCTCGAACTCCGGGGGGAACCGTGCGGGTCCTGATCGTCGACGACGAGCCGCTGGCCCGCAGCGCCCTGCGGCGGCTGCTTGTGGCCCATCCCCAGGTGGAGATCGTCGGCGAGGCCGACAGTACCGAAAGCGCCCGCCATCAGGTCACCAGCACGCAGCCCGACCTCGTCTTCCTCGACATCGAACTGGGCGGTGGCCGTGACGGCTTCGACCTCCTCGATTCCCTGGAACGCCGGCCCATCGTGGTCTTCGTGACGGCCTATGCCGAACACGCGGTCGATGCCTTCGCCGTCGAGGCCGTCGATTTCCTTCTCAAGCCGGTCGAGCCGGCCCGCCTGGAACAGGCGCTGGCGCGGGCGGAACGGGAGATCGCCCTGTCGGCGCTGCCTTCCGGCCCCGGCACGATCGAGCTCAGGACGCCCCGCCGCACGCTGCTCGTCGCGCCGGCAGAGATCGTGGCGGTCTGCGCCGATGGCGACTTCGTGCGCGTGTTCGTGGTCGGGCAGCCACCGGTGATGATCCTGCGGACGCTGGCGCATTTCGAGGAGGTGCTGCCGTCCAGCTCGTTCGTGCGGTTGGGCCGGTCGGTGATGATCAATCTCGACCGGTTGCGCCGCGTCGAATCGCCGACGCGGTCGACCAGCCGCCTCGTCCTCGAGGGCATGACCGACCCGCTCGGCATCGGACGCGCTGCGACGGCCCGTCTCCGCGAGGTGCTGGCGGAGAAGGGCTGAGCCGCGCCCGGCGCCGGCCGGCCCGCTTCTGGCACCGAAGCTGCAAGGCTCCTGCCGTAAACGTCGCGGGAGGACCCACATGAAAGCCGTCGTCATCCATGCCACCGGCGGGCCCGAGCAGCTTGTGCTGGCCGATCTGCCCGATCCGGTGCCCGGTGCGGGCGAGGTCCTGATCGATGTTGCCTATGCCGGCTGCAACTGGGCCGACACCCAGGTCCGCATGGGGATCTATCCGCATCCCATGACCTATCCGATGATCCTGGGTTTCGAGGTCTCGGGGACGGTGGCGGCGCTGGGACCGGGCGTGACGGACGTCGAGGTGGGCGACCGCGTCGCGACCTTCCCGGAGAAGGGCGGCGCCTATGCGGAGAAATGCGTCGCCTCGGCGAAGGGCCTCATCAAGCTGCCCGATGCGGTCGGCCTCGACATCGGGGCGGCGTTTCCCATCCAGGCGCTGACGGCCTGGCACATGATGTGGACGATCTATGGTGGCATCGGGCCGGGCGACACCGTGCTGGTCAATGCGATCGGCGGCGGCGTCGGTCTGATGTGCACCCAGCTCGCCGTCCGTGCCGGCGCACGCGTCATCGGCACGACGGGGACCCCGGGCAAGGAGGCCCGGGCCCTGGCCTATGGCGCGTCGAGGGGCGTGGTGACCTCGCAGGAGGATTTCGAGCGCGCGGTGCTCGACTTCACGGGCGGCAAGGGCGTCGACCTCGCCATCGATTCCTACGGCGCCACCATGCTCGACCGGACGTTCGGCGTCGTGAAGATGCTGGGTCACGTCATCAGCATCGGCGAAGCCGAGGGACAACCCTTCAAGAACATCCGCGAGCGCATCCTCCCACGCTCCCAGACCTTCACCCGCCTGCATCTCGGCCATATCGACCAGACGTCGGCCGAATGGCAGGAGGGTGTCGACCAGGTGATGGCCGGTCTCGTCGAGGGCTGGCTCAAGGTGCCCATCGAGGGCGTGTTTCCGCTCAGCCAGGCGGTGGAGATGCACCGCCGCCTCGAAGGCCGGGGCGTCGCCGGCAAGCTCCTGCTGAAGGCCAGCTGACAATCATCCGCCTCCCCATTCAAATGGGGAGGTGTCGCGTCTGACGCGACGGAGGGGTCATGACCCCATCGCCCTCGTAAGACGAGGGCACTTCCCCTTTGCGGAGCCCGCAAAGGGGAAGGCAAAGACTCTACCGATCGAGCCAGACGTCCTCGAAGCGCCAGTTGTTGTAGATGCTGTTGATGTGCAGCGTCACGTTCTTGACCTGCGGCTGCCAGCATCCGGCGATGCGGCCGTGGCTGATGATCGGTCGCGCCACGTCCTCCTGCAGCTTGCGGTCGATCTCCCAGACCATCTCCTGCCGTTTCTTGCGGTCGGTCTCGCGCGACTGTTCCTCGAACAGCCTGGTCATCTCCGGGTTGCAGTAGTTGTTGTAGTTGCGAAGCGATCCGCAGGCATAGCCCTCGAACAGGGTCACGTCCGGATCGTCGACCGCGCTGCCGGTCAGGTTCAAGGCGACAACATAGTCCTTCTTGAAGACGCGGTTGTAGTAGACGCTCGTATCGATGATCTCGAGCTCGCCATCGATCCAGATCTGCTTGAGCTGGTCGATCAGGATCACCGCCGGGTCCTTGAAGGTGGCGATGTTGCGGGTGCTGACCTTCAGCTTCAGTCGCTTGTCGGGTCCGTAGCCCGCCTCCTTCATCAGCGTCCGGGCTTCCTCGCGGGACTTTTCAACGTCGCCATAGCCGATCAGACCCTTCAGCTTCTCCTCGGGCAGGCCCCAGACGCCGTCGGGAGGCGGCAGCAGGGCGCCGCCCATCCTGCCTTCGCCTTCGCTCAGGATCCTGATGAAGGCGTCGCGGTCGAGCGTCAGCGCCATGGCGCGGCGGATCTTCGGATCGTCGAAGGGGGCGACCTCGCGATTGATGATCAGGTTGGTGCTGACGCCGCTCTCGCGCATCGTGCACTGCGCCTGGGGGGCGTCGCGCTTGATGTTCTTCAGCAACGGCACGGTGACGTCGGCCGGGAAGGTCATGTCGAACTTGCCGGCGACGAACGACAGCATGCGTGTCGAGCGGTCGGCGATGATCGAGAACTCGATGGCATCGAGATACGGCCGCCCCGGCTTCCAGTAGTCAGGATTCTTCACCAGCTTGATGCCCTCGTTCATCCTGAAGTCGGCCAGCTTGAACGGGCCGGTGCCGACCGGCTTGCGCCGCATGTCGGCGGCCGGCACGTGGCAGGGATAGATCGGCGTGTAACCCGAGGCGAGGAGCGCCAGCAGCGAGGGTTGCGGCTGCTTCAGGTGGAAGGTCACTTCCGAGGGGCCGTCGGCGGTCACCTTCTCGACATTGGTGTACCAGGCACTGCGCGGATTGCGGCGCAGCCTGTCCGGCGTGAGGATGAGGTCGAAGGTGCAGGCCACGTCGGCCGCCGAGAACGGCTTGCCGTCGTGCCACTTCACGCCGTCGCGTGTCCTGAAGACGAGCTTGCGGCCACCGTCCTTCGTCTCCCAGCTCGTCGCGAGGTCGGGCACGATGGACTCGAGGCTGTTCTTCGGAACGTTCTGATCGAAAATGACGAGGTTGTTGTAGATCGCCATGAAGGGGACGGCGACCGAGACGGTCGATTCCTCATGGATGGAGGCGCTGGGCGGCGTGTCCATGTGCTGTATGCGCAGCGTGCCGCCGCTTTTCTGTGCCCATCCGGTGCCGGCCCACCCGATGAGTCCTGCCGCGATGCAGATCGAAACGAAACGCGTCTTGTCGACTTTCATTTTGGTTTCCTCCCGACGATCTGGTGCTGTTGGTGCTTTTGGTCTCCGTTGGATTGCAGTGCGGATGAAAGCCTAGACCGCGAGCAGTCGCGGTGTCGACCCGCCCGGATGGTCTGCTATCGTCCGACGCCTTTTCCGAAGAATTCGAGGAGATCGTCGTGACCACTGCCCCTCAGCGTCTGCGCGCCCTGCTGGCCGAGCCCGGCCTCGTCGTCATGCCGGCCGTGTGGGACGGGTTGACCGCCAAGCTGACGTATGGCGAGGGCTTCAAGACGGCATTCCTCTCCGGCTCATGCGTTGCCGCGAGCCGCCTCGGCGGTCCCGATCTCGATCTCGTCTCGTTCGGCGAGATGTTCGACTCGTTCAACATGGTGCATGGCGCGGCGCCCGACCTGCTGGTCCTGGCCGATGGCGATCACGGCTACGGCAATGCGATGAACGTGCAGCGCACGGTCAGCGCCTATGGCCGCGCCGGCGCTGCGGCGGTGCTCATCGAGGACAAGATCACGCCGCGCGCGCTCACGGCCGCGGGCAAGCCCTGCCTGCCGCGCGAGGAAGCGCGCATGAAGATCCGTGCTGCCGTCCAGGCTGCCAAGGAGTCGGGCATCCTTGTGCTGGCCCGTACCGACTGCCGCCCGACGCAGGGGATCGACGAGGCCGTGGCGCGCATCGAGATGTATGTCGAGGAAGGTGCCGACATCCTGTTCCTCGACTCGCCCGCCGACGACGAGGAGATCAGGCGCGGTATCGCCGCCGCCAAGGGCCGGCCGTCCTTCGCCGTGCTGTCGCCCGGCGCGCCGCGCGCCACGCCCTCGCAGACGGAAGCCCTCAAGCTCGGCTTCAAGATCGGCACCTATCCGACCGGCATGCTCTCGCCGGCCGCCGCCGGCATGAAGGCGGGGCTCGCCGCGCTCAAGGCGGGCGAAGCGGAGAGCAAGAGCGCGCTCTCGCCGGCCGATCTGCGCGCGACCCTGGGCTATGCCGACTACGATGCCGCCGCCAAGCCGTTCATCGTGAAGAGCTGACGTCCACCGCCTCTACGAAAGTCGTCCATCCATGAAGCGCAAGAGCAGCAAGGCGTTCGTCTATCTCGGTGCATCCTCGATCCACGGTCTCGGTTGCTTTGCCGACATCGACATCAGGAAGGACGAACTGGTTCGCGTGTGGGACGGCAAGGACAGCCGCTTTATTCCGCTCGCCCGGGCACATGCCTCGCCGCAGGTCCAGCTGATCAAGCGCTTCGGCATCCGCAGCGGCGGCGGCTATTGGGCGCCGCTGGATTTCCTGCGGATCTCGACCGGCTGGTACATGAACCACGATGCCGATCCCAACATCGGCTCCGACGACGGCGACGTGACCTATTATGCGTTGCGCGACATCAAGGCGGGTGAAGAACTCACCATGGACTACCGTCTGATGGACGAGCACCACGACAACCTCAGCCGCGACGAGGAGGTTCCGGCGACGTCGCGGGCAAAGGCGCGCCGCCGTCGCTGAGGCGTGGGGACTCGCGCCCGGCAACCCGTGGCCCAGGTGGCGGCGCTCTCGGCAGGAGAACTTGCCGGCGTCGCGAAAGGAGGGGGTGACTCTGCCGCCGCGCCGCCTTAGTGGTGTCTGCCTATTCTTATTGGAGCCCAGACAGTGTCCTCGCAGGACCCCGACCTCGCCCCAGCCGCAAACACCCGTCTCGACGGCCGGCGCTTGCGAAGCGAGCGGACGCGGCAGCTCATTGTCGAGGCCTATCTGGCGCTGCTGCTGGAGCAGCGGCGCATGCCGACCGCGGCCGAGATTGCGGACCGCGCCGGCTATTCCGTAAGGTCCATTTTCGAGCGGTTCTCCGATCTCGATGCGCTGAGCCTCACTGCGGCGGACTACGCCATTGCGCTCGGCCAGGCCGATGCCGTGGCGCGCGATACCGAGGGCGATCGTGCTGCCCGCATCCGCTCGCATGTCCGCACGCGCGCGCAGGCCTGCGAGAAATGGCTGCCGCTGTGGCGGATGCTCACGGCCAAGCCGGTCCAGGAACAAGTCACCGATCTGCGGTTGCGCGTGCTGGCCGTCCGCCGTGGCAACGTCGAGCGCGTGGAGCTGATGTACCAGCCGGAACTGGCAACACTGGATCCACCGGCGCGTGAGGCGCTGGTCATGGCGCTGGTGACACTTACAAGCTTCGAAAGCTGGGGCGCGTTGCGCGAAGATTTCGGTGTGTCCTGGGATTCGGCCCTCGACGTCTGGGTCTCTGCCATCGACCGGATGCTCCCGGGAAGTCCCTGACCGTACGCCGCAACTTTTTGCCCGGCTGCGTTGTTGACGGGTAGTATCGTTCGCGTTGGGAGGGTACGCATGCCGCTTCGTTGGGTGCGCAGCGACGAGTTCGGAATTCTGACCGTCGTCGGACAAGGCGACATTGGCCGGCAGGATATCGAAGATTACCTCGGGGCCACCGTGCGGGAAGGGACCAAGGCCCATGCCAAGCTGGTCGATCTCACGGTCGGCAATCTCAGCCTGGATCGCGACGACCTGGAGTCGGTGGCCCGGACGGTGGTCGAATACGGCGTTGGCGGCGATGCCGGCCCCGTCGCCATGGTCGTGCGGGGCGCCCTGAACATCGACATGGCGGTGCTGCTGAAGCAGCGCGTGGGAGCGCGGCCGTTCCGGGTGTTCACGGATCCGCTCGAGGCCCGCGGCTGGCTCATGACGTTCCGCGCGTCGCCGGCAGCGTCCGGGGCCGCGATACCGATGGGTCAGCGGGCCAAGCCCGTCAGGTAGGCTTCGGCCCGGGGGGCGTCCTTCGGCGACCCGGCGAAGCCGACATATCCATCGGGCCGGATCAGGCGCAATGCGGTCGTGTGCGACGGATCCCTCGCCGGCGCAGCGACGACCAGTTTCGGAAACTTCGCGGCGAGACCCGCCACGACATCGGCCGGCCCGAGGGCGGTGAACTTCCGGCCGCCGGCCCCTTCGGGCAGCCGGTGCGGCCAGCGCTCGCCCGGTCTCGGCCCGTTTGCCACGGGACCGTTCCTGGCCGTGAGAGGACTGTCGGGATAGCCGATGTCCATCTCGGCAAGCTGGTCGGCCACCTTGTGCTGGAAGTGCGGAAAGGTCGCCGCGAAGCGCAGGACCGCGTTGCGCACGTCCTGCAGCAGCGGATTGCTGAGCGTCGCCGCCTCCGTAAGGCGGCCGGCATTCTTCAGCACGCGGTCGCCGACCGCCGTGCGCTCCGTCGAGTAGCTGTCGAGCAGTGACGGCATTGCGGCGCCTTCGATGACCAGCGCCAGCTTCCAGGCGAGGTTGAAGGCGTCCTGCATGCCGGTGTTCATGCCCTGGCCGCCCGCCGGGCTGTGGATGTGCGCCGCATCGCCGGCAAGGAACACACGGCCCCTGGAATAGTCCCTGACCTTGCGCTCGTTGATTCGGAAGGCCGCGAGCCAGACCGGATCGGACATCACGATGCCAGGCGAGCCGCGACGCGCCATCAGGACGTTGATCTCGTCGAGGGTCGGGTCGGGATGGGTCTCGTCGTCCCTGGCCGGGCCGAGATTGGCGATCACCCGCCAGCGATCGCCGCCGATCGGGAAGAAGGCGAGGATGCCGTCGCGGTGCCAGAAGATGTGGAGATGATCCGCCGGCTCGAGGCCGGCGATGTGGCCGTCGGCCAGCGCCCAGTGGGACTGCAGCGTGGAGCCCTCGAAGGCGAAGCCCAGCCCGTGCCGCACGGTCGAGTGGGCGCCGTCGCACCCGACCAGCCAGTCGGCTTCGATCGCTTCCCGCTCGCCGTTTGCCTTCGTGAGCCGCGCTTCGACGGAGGTGCCCTTGTCGGAGAAGTCCGTCAGCTCGACCGTGCGCTCGACCATGACCCCGGCCGCCGCCAGCCTCTCCTCCAGCACCCTCTCGGTCTCGCTTTGCGCGATCATCAGCGCATAGGCGAAGCGGCTGTCGATCAGGTCGAACGAGACCTTCGCCACGACCTGCTTTCCGGTCGAGATCTGCGCGCCATGCGCCGGCATGCCGGACGACAGGAAGTCCTTGGCATAGCCGGCATCGTCCAGCAGTTCGAGTGTGCGGCTCCACAGGACGAGCGCCTTGGACTTGTCCGTACGGGCGGCCGACTTGTCGACGATACGGACGGAGATACCGTGCCGCACCAGCTCGTTGGCGAGGGTCAGGCCCACCGGGCCCGCGCCCGAGATGAGCACTTTCGGATTGTTGGCCACGCGAAACTCCCCCTGCATGCCTCGAAGAACCCTAGCCGCCCGCGGCCAAACGGTCCTTGCAAAAGTCCCGGCAAAAGGCCATATGCACCCGGTCGATAGACGGACAGACGATTTGGTCCGCGTTTCCGGCCTCGCCGGCAGCTCGCTCCCGAACTTTGATCCCGAAAACCAGTGCGAATTCGACGGCCCGCTGCGCGTTCCATTTTAATGAGTGGGATGCCGCGCGGTTCAGCATATCTAAAGTAGTGAAAGGGTTACCCATGGCGACGGGAACCGTGAAGTGGTTCAATATTCAGAAGGGCTTCGGCTTCATCCAGCCGGACAACGGCGGTGCCGATGCCTTCGTGCACATCAGCGCCGTCGAGCGCGCCGGCCTGGGCACGCTCAACGAAGGTCAGAAGGTCGAGTTCGAACTCGTCGCTGACCGTCGCAGCGGCAAGATGGCTGCCGACAATCTGAAGACGATCGGCTGATCGCGCGGCCGCCGGTAACGGCGGCCACGTCTCGGAATACGAGATTGGCCCCGCACCCTCTGGGTGCGGGGCTTTTCTTTGGCTTTCCCGTTACGGGCGCGGCTCTGCCGGCGTGGCGGGAACCGCAGCGACCGGCGACGGTTGCTGAAGTGTCGCGTCGATCCGTCGATCGGGCGCGCGAGCCCCCCCTCTCCGTCGACGGACTTGAACCGATATGGAGGCCCCCGATGGGTAAGAAATCCAACAAGCGTTCGGAATACGTGCTGTTCAACGTCATCTACGAGGACGGCAGCCAGCGCTCCAACCGCCGCGTACCGCTCGAGGCCCTCGAAGGGCTCGAAAAGGACCTGCCGGCCCGGCAGATCATCGAGGAGCAGGATCGCGAGGTCGCCGAGAAGTCCGGCAAGCCGGCGCTTGCCATCAAGTCGCTCGTGCGCGCCTGACCGTCAGCCCTGGATCGCCTCACCGGAGAATGGACAGGGCCGCCTCGGCCACGTCCGTCACCTCGGTGAAGGGAAGCCATTGCGGATCGGCCAACTCGCCCCGCCGGTTCACCCAGTAGGCGCGGATGCCCAGCGCCTTGCACACCGCCATGTCGAGCGGCTGGCTCGCCGCGACATGCACTGTCTGTTGCGGCGTCACGCCGAGCCCTTCATGGGCATGGCGGAACAGGCGCAGGTCCGGCTTGTAGGCGCGGGCCTGCTGCGCGGTGATGACGGCATCGAGGGTGAGCCCCAGGCTCGGCAGGCTGCCCGCGATCAGGTCGTCGTCGGTGTTGGAGATCGCCGCGAGGCGCCAGCCGCCGGCCCGCAGGGAAGCGAGCGCCGCCGGCACGTCGGCATGCGCCGGCAGCCGCGATAATCCTGCGATCAGTCCATCGACATCGGCTTCCGTCATCGCAAGCCCGTTCTGGCTCATCGCAAAGTTCAGGCTCTCGCGCAGCACGTCGCGGTAGGGCCGCCAGGGCGGCGTGTCGCGCAGCCGGCGGCCCTCGGCATGGAAGGCATGGATCAGGGGAGCGGGATCCATCGCCGGCATGCCGTGGCGCGCGGCGATGGCGCGGAAGCCGGCCTCGACGCCTTCGTGCCACTGCACCAGCGTGCCGTAGAAATCGAAGGTGATGGTGCGCGCGCCGCTCGTCACATTCTCCCTCATCCCGTGAAGGGGCCGATCTTGGCCGTGGCGAAGGCCGGCCGCGACTGGATGGCCGTCCACCACGCCGCCACCCTCGGATGCTTCGCCGGCGTGATCTCCTCCGGCGCGATCTCCTCGTCGATCCGCTTGATGAAGGGCACCGCGCCGATGTCGGCGAGAGAATAGGTGTCGCCGGCCAGCCAGCTTGTGTGGCGCAGCGTCTCTTCCATGCGGTCGACCAGCCCGACCTTCAGTTTGGTGCGCGCCTCCTGGCGCTCCTCCTCGGTGTAGGGCTTGCGCGCGGTGCGCAGCCACGCCTCGCGCCGTTCCTTGCTGGGCACCTTGGCCAGCTTTTCGGCAAGCTCCGCATCGGACCACTGCGTGGCGACCTTGGCCATCGAGTGCGCCCAGTTGAAGATGATCAGATTGCCGATCAGCCCGTCGACATGGCGGATCCAGTTGCGCATCTCGGCGCGCCCGTAGGCGTCCGCCGGCCGCAGCGGCGGCTCGGGCCAGGTCTCGTCGATGTATTCGCAGATCGTGCCGCTCTCGTAGAGCGAGCGCCCGTCCTCGAGGATCAGCAGCGGGATGACGCCGTTGGGGTTGAGCTTCAGGAAGGCCGGCGCGTGATGCTCCATCTTCGTGAGGTCGATCACCTTGCTCTCGAAGGTGAGGCCCTTCTCGGCCAGGCACAACCGCACCCGCCGCGACGCCGACGATTTCCAGCCATGATAGAGCGTGAGCATTCCCTGATCCCCGATGACGACAACCGGCCCTGATGGCCGTCGACGTTCATAACCGAACAGGAAGTGTGCTGCTCACGGCCCTGTGGATGGTCGGAACCTTTTCACGCAATGGTCGCCGGCATCGGGGGGCTCAGGGCGTCGGCGGCAACAGCCGGTCGATGGCGCCCGCCCACACGTCGCGCGCCGCCTCGACGCTCAGTCCGTGGCGCTCGCGCATCCGGCCCCAGCTCTCGAAGTCGGTCAGCGCCTCCAGCGTGATCAGCAGGGCCGTCCGGTCGGTCTCCGCCAGGGTCGAGAGCTCGGGCCGGTACATCAGCATCAACCGCGCCCACACCGCGTCGCGCATGCGGTCGATGCGCATCGTCAGCAGGGGCGATACCCGCTGGTTGTGCTGCAGCACCCGCCACAGCGGCAGCCACTGCTCGCAGATGCCGGCCCGCGTCTCGACCTGGGAGCGGATGCGCGCCGCGCGATCGCCGTCGAGATCGCGGATCGTCGCCTGCGCCAGCCCCGCCGCCAGGGCATAGTCCGCCGCGGCGAAACTCAGGGCCAGCAGGTCGTCGAACCTCTCGAACACCGAGCGCACCGAATAGCCGGCGCGCCTGGCGATCTCGGCCGACGTCGGGATCTCCGGACTCTCGCGCAGCAGCGCCAGATAGGCCTCGATGATGAGTTGCCTGGTGCGTTCGCTGCGCAGCCGCCTGCCATCCACGTGGCCTGGTTTGAGAGCCGCCGTCGCGCCCGGCATCGTGGGGGGCTTCCGCTTGCTTTCCTGCACCGTCTCTATCGCTCCTGGGGCGCCGCCGCGACATCACGCGATGTCATTGCGAGTGTGACGCGTTTCGCGCCGTCCTGCCAGCACGCACTCCATGCAACTTCCAGACCGACCGGGCGTTGAACGGTCATGGCAAAGACTCCCCAGCGCACGCCCAACGACCGTCAGCACCAGGCGGCCCTCCGTGTCTCCACCAAGCAGATCGCCAAGGACGCGGTGCGCGGTGGACCGAAGTCCGTGAAGAAGGACAAGCGCCCGACCGGCCACGGCCAGAAGGGCTAGGAGAGGCGGGACCGGCCCCGGGCCGCGCGCCATGCGCGTCGCGGTCTTCAGCACCAAGCCCTACGACCGGCATTTCCTCGACGCCGCCAACGCGTCCGCCCGCCATGGGCTGGCCTACCTCGAACCGCGCCTGACGATCGAGACCGCCGCCCTCGCCCGGGGCGCGACGGCGGTTTGCGCCTTCGTGAACGATGCGCTGCCTGCCGAGGTGCTTGAGGCGCTCGCCGGAGGGGGCATCCGCCTCGTGGCGCTGCGGTGCACGGGCTTCAACAACGTCGACCTCGCGGCGGCGCGGAAGCTCGGCATCACCGTCGCCCGCGTGCCCGAATATTCACCGCATGCCGTCGCCGAGCATGCCGTCACCCTCGTGCTGGCGCTGAACCGCAACATCCATCGCGCCTATGCCCGCGTCCGCGAGGGCAACTTCGCGCTGGAAGGGCTGCTGGGCTTCGACATGAAGGGCCGGACCGTCGGTGTCGTCGGCACCGGCCGCATCGGCGCCACCTTCGGCCGCATCCTGGCGGGCTTCGGCTGCACGATCCTCGCCGTCGATCCCGCACCCGACGCGGCGTGCATCGCGGCGGGGGTGCGCTATGTCGGCCTGCCCGAGCTGCTGGCGGCCTCCGACATCGTCTCGCTCCATTGCCCCCTGACGCCCGCGACCCATCACCTGATCGATGCCGCGGCGCTCGCCCGCATGCGCCCGGGCGCGATGCTGATCAACACCAGCCGCGGCGCGGTGATCGACACGCCGGCGGTGATCGCGGCGCTGAAGGATGGGCGCCTGGGCCATCTCGGCCTCGACGTCTACGAGGAGGAGGCCGACCTCTTCTTCGAGGACCTGTCCGACAAGGTGATCCAGGACGATGTCTTTGCCCGACTCCTGTCCTTTCCCAACGTCCTCGTCACCGGGCACCAGGCCTTCTTCACCGCCGACGCCCTGCAGGGCATCGCCGCCACCAGCATCGCCAACATCACCGCCTTCGAGCGCGACGGCCGGGCCGTCCATGAGATTTCGGTCGAGAAGCTCGCCTGACGCGCGCCCCCTGACGGCCGAGGGCTATCGCATGTGACCCGAAGCGCCGTTGCGGTTCACTTTTCAAGAAAGCGCAAGGTCCCTCACTTCGTTCGGGATGACAATTTTGTTGGAATCTGTGCAGTGCGCAGATCCAGAAAACGCTGTCATCCCGAACGCAGTGAGGGTGTGGATTCAAGTTTGAAGTGCAACGGTTGAGCAGAAAGTACCTCTGCCGGCGTCTTGAACCCAAGGCATTTGCGCGGGGTGTTGTTGTAGGCGGCGATGCAGGCGAGGAGAGCCTGGTCGTCGAGTGTGTTCAAGTTGGTTTT